>NZ_JBEZEB010000009.1:168815-265815 GCF_040648615.1 Catellatospora sp. NPDC049111
GGGCCCCCCCCCCCCGCCGGGCGCCCCCCCCCCCCGGCCCGCCGGACCGTGAACCCCGGTCCGGCGGGCCTCTCGATCGAAGATCCCCCCGCCAGAAGAGGAGCAACCTACGTGCTCATGACATGCAAGGGCCGGGTGTCGCGCGGATGAGCCCGACCGCTGTCACGACGGAAGCCCGCACCACCCTCGCCGGATCGGTGCCCGAGGAGCAGTCGTACGTATGGAACCTGGTCGAACGAGCGCAGCAGGGCGACACCGAGGCGTTCGGGAAGATCTACGCGCAATACGCCCCCGCGGTCTTCCGCTTCATCTACTTCCGGGTCCGGCACAGCCCCACCGCCGAGGACCTGACGTCCGACACCTTCCTGCGCGCCCTCAAGCGCATCGGCAGCGTGCGCTGGCAGGGCCGGGACTTCGCGGCCTGGCTGATCACCATCGCGCGCCACATCGTGGCCGACTACTACAAGTCCGGCCGCTACCGCTTCGAGGTCAGCGGCGAGGTCCTCGACTTCGACCAGGAGGAGTTCAGCCTCGACGGCGCTCCGGACCGGGTCGCCATGGACCACGTGAACAACCTCGCGCTGCTCGCGGCGGTCAAGAAGCTCAACCCCTCCCAGCAGCGCTGCATCGCGCTGCGTTTCCTGGTGGGACTGTCCACCGCGGAGACCGCGCAGTCGATGGGCAAGAGCGAGGGCGCGGTCAAGGCGCTGCAGTGCCGCGCGGTGCGCATGCTCGGCCGGCTGCTGCCCGACGGCTTCGAGGAGGGCAGGTCATGACCCTGTCCACCACCTTCCTCTCGCTGTACACGGCGGCGGTGGCCGCGGTGAGCTTCTCCGCGACGCTGTTCCTGATGCGCGACCGGCTGTCGCTGGTCGAGGAGGCGAAGCTGATCCTGGACCGGGTGGACGACGCCGAGGAGCAGTGGTGGGGTCCCGAGGACGGTCCGCAGCCCGCGCGGCGGCGCGCGATCGTGGCGTTCTGGGGCCGCGCACTGAACCGGCGCCGGCCGGATGGATCCCGGTGGCGACCCACCGGACCGGCCGGCGACCCCGCACCGGCGAGCCGGGCGACCGCGGTCGGGCAGGCCGCGCCGGTGCGCCGGCCGGAGGCCGACCCCGAGGTGACCGCCTACCTCGACGCGGTGCCGCCGTACCCGGCCGTGGACTACCGGGGCAAGCACACCGCGACCGGGGCGTACCCGCAGGTCCCGTCGACCCGGCAGGCATACCTGTGATGCGAAGGGCGTGGCGGCGGTGGCTGGCCCGGCTGTGTGACCGGGAGGCCATGCGGGCCGGGGTGGAGGTGAGCGCGCTGCGCTCGGCACTGGTGGCCGAGGCCGTGCTGGCTCGGCGCGCCGAGGAGTTGGCGCGGCGGGCCTGCCGGGAGCGCGACCGCTACCGCGGTGAGGCGGTCGCGCTGCACGCCGAACTGGCCGCGGTGCGCGACCTCATCGGCGGCGACGAGTCGTGGTGGCCCGTCTGGACGGCCGACTCCCGTGGACTCGCCGAGCCGGGCACGAGGGAGCACGCCGGTGTCTGACTCCCCCACGCCCGTCCCGCGGCTGCCCGCGCACGTGCGCGAGGTGGCGGTGCGCGCCTGCGGCAACGACGAGCTGACCCCGCGGCTGGTGACGGCGCTCGCCGCCGTCTACGCCGCGGGGCTGCGCGACGGGGCCGGTGTGCGCGCCGGTCGCCGCGACATGATGACCCCGGCCGAAGTGCTGGCACTGCTGCCGGTGGACCGCAAGACCGTCAAGCGCTGGGCCGACCGCGGCCTGCTGCGTGTCACCCGCACCGCCGGCGGTCACCGCCGATACCTGCGCGAGGACGTCGCCGCTCTGCTGGTCAAGCACGGCTGGGTGCCACGCTGAAGGAGTGGTTCGATGGCTTCGGAGCTCTATCGCCGCAGGCACGGCGGCACCAGGCTGCCGTCTCTGCTGCTGCTGTTCGCCGAGGGCGTGATCTTCGGGCTGGGGGTGTTCGTCTCCTTCGGAGTGTTCACGACCATGCTCGCCCTGATTCATTGATCAGCACAGAGTGATCGAGTACTACTCTGTGTAGCTTATCTTTGAAGGCAACTGCCCGATTCGATGTAACAGCTCGTTAATGTACATCGATGTCCACTCATGCCATCACTCATGGTGACGTGCGGGTGATCCACTCAAGAGTTGCTATATCAGCATTTTTGGACGTACCGTGCACGTGCGAATTGCAACATGCGTCTTCTTTGAATCGGTGATGTCCCCAGCGCCCGGAGTCAGTACGTCCGGATGATGGCGCATTGACCTGCAGTCCACAATTCGGCGTCGTCCGTGAATTCGCTCTGTGTTACTAGCGCAGCGACGTCACTGGAGGCACGCTGAGTATTCGTTCATTCGGCGCGTACGCCCGGACGCCCAGTGGTCCCGGAAGGGAAGACAGGTGATTGTCAAAGTCAAGAGCGGGGCGTTCTGGCTCTCCATCGTCGGCCTCGCTCTGGTCCTGGTACTGGCCGCATATCTCGTCGTATGGCCGGCCGGCCAGGGAGTAAGTCAAGAGACGAGCGTGCTGGCCAGGGTGATAGCCGCTACGGCGATCGGCGTGGTGCTCATGCTCGCCGGCGCGGTGGCGCTGTCCAATCAGCACCTCGTCAACCGCCTGCACGAGGCGGAGACCCGACAGCTGGCCCGCGACCACCAGCGCGGCGAGCACATGCGCATCGTGATCACGGCATTGAGCGACATAGTCCAGCAGCTCGCCCAGTTCAGCAAGACCCTGGAGGAGACGGCCGGGCGGGCAAGCCCCGGCGAGTCTCCGCAACTGCACGTGCGCGAGGACCTCGGCAAGCTCAGCGCGATGGTGGAGCTGCTGCGCGAGGACCAGGAGGAGCTGTTCGAGGTGGTGACCCGGATGCAGGCCGACAACGTGACCGTCCTGCCGGTGCGCCGCGGCGACCCGAAGACCCGAGGCCCGGCGAACCGCTGAGGTCACCGTCCCGAAGCGATAGGAAGGGCACCTTCTACCACGCGGAGCGTGGTAGAAGGTGCCCTTCCTTTGCTTGGTCAGGCGGGGATGAGGGGGCGGGACGAGGGCGCGACGGGAGCCGGGAGGCTGCCTTCGCCGCCGAGGTAGCGGTGGATGGCGGCGGCGGCGCTGCGGCCCTCGGCGATCGCCCAGACGATCAGGGACGCGCCCTTGTGAGCGTCGCCGGCGACGAAGACGCCGTCGGCGGGGGTCTGCCAGTCCGGGCCGCACTCGACGGTGCCCCGCGGGCTGCGGGCCAGGCCGAGCTGGTCGAGGGCCTCGGCGGCGTCGGTGCCTTCGAAGCCGATGGCCAGCAGGACCAGGTCGGCCGGGATCTCCCGCTCGGTGCCGGCGACCTCGGTGACCACACCGCGGCCGTTCACCCGCTCGACGAGAACGTCGACCAGCACGATCGCGCGGACGCGGCCCTGCTCGTCGCCGACGAAACGCTGCACGGCCACGGAGAAGACCCGGTCGCCGCCCTCCTCGTGCGCGGCGTAGTTGCGCAGGATCCACGGCCAGGTCGGCCACGGGTCGCGCTGCTCGTCGCGGGCGTCCGGCGGCTGCGGGTACCGGTCGAGCTGGGTCACCGACGCCGCGCCCTGCCGGTGGGCCACGCCCAGGCAGTCCGCGCCGGTGTCGCCGCCGCCGATGATGATCACGTGCTTGCCCGCCGCGGTGACCTCCGGCTGCGGGCCGCCCGCCACGGCAACGTTGGCCTGGGCCAGGTGCACCATCGCCTGGTGGATGCCGGCCAGCTCCCGGCCCGGGGTGTCGGTCTCCCGCCCGGCCAGCGCGCCGGTGGCCAGCAGCACCGCGTCGTGCTCGGCGCGCAACTGCGCCGCGGACACGTCCACGCCCACGTTCACGCCGGTGCGGAAGGCGACGCCCTCGGCCAGCAGCTGCTCGACGCGGGCGTCGATGTGCTGCTTCTCCAGCTTGAAGTCCGGGATGCCGTAGCGCAGCAGGCCGCCGATCGCGTCGTCGCGCTCGTACACCGTCACCGCGTGACCGGCGCGGGCCAGCTGCTGGGCGGCGGCCAGACCGGCCGGGCCGGAGCCGACCACGGCCACCGTCTTGCCCGACGGGGCGACCGCCGGCTGCGGGCGGACCCGGCCGTTCTCGTACGCCCGGTTGATGATCTCGACCTCGACCTGCTTGATCGTCACAGCGCCGCCGGAGGCGGCCGACGTCGCAGTGTCGCCGATGGCCAGCACGCACGACGCCTCGCAGGGCGCCGGGCACAGCCGCCCGGTGAACTCCGGGAAGTTGTTCGTGCTGTGCAGCGACTGGATCGCGGCGTTCCAGTTACCGGTGCGGACCAGGTCGTTCCAGTCGGGGATGCGGTTGCCGAGCGGGCAGCCCTCGTGGCAGAACGGGATGCCGCAGTCCATGCAGCGGCCCGCCTGCTCGCGGATCAGCTCGTCGTCGGCGGAGGGGTACACCTCGCGCCAGTCCATGATGCGCACCGGCACCGGCCGGCGGGCCGGCAGCCGCCGGCCGAAACGCAGGAAACCATTGGGGTCAGGCACGTGCCACCTCCATGACCGCGGCGTCGATGTCGCGGCCGGCAGCCTCGGCGGCCCGCATGGCTTCGATCACGCGCTTGTAGTCGCGCGGGATCACGGCGGTGAAGCGTTCCACGCTGCCCGCCCAGTCGGCCAGCAGCTTCTCCGCCACCGCCGACCCCGTCTCCTGGAAGTGCCGCTCGACGATCTCCAGCAGGCCCTCGGCCTCCACGTCGCCGACCGGGCCGAGGTCCACCAGCTCCCGGTTGACCAGCAGCGGGTCCAGGTCCAGCACGAACGCGGCACCGCCGGACATGCCCGCGGCGAAGTTGCGCCCGGTCGGGCCGAGCACCACCACGGTGCCGCCGGTCATGTACTCGCAGCCGTGGTCGCCCACGCCCTCGACCACCGCGGTCGCACCCGAGTTGCGCACCGCGAAGCGCTGGCCGACCCGGCCGCGCAGGTACACCTCGCCCGACGTCGCCCCGTACAGCAGGGTGTTGCCGGCGATGATGTGGTCCTCGGCGGCGAACTGGCTGCGCGCGTCCGGGCGCACGATCAGCCGCCCGCCGGACAGGCCCTTGCCCGCGTAGTCGTTGGCGTCGCCGAGCAGCCGCAGCGTGACACCGCGCGGCACGAACGCGCCGAACGACTGCCCGGCCGTGCCGTGCAGGGTCACGTCGATCGTGCCGTCGGGCAGGCCCGCCCCTCCCGCGCGCCGCACGACCTCACCGCCCAGCATCGCGCCGACACTGCGGTGCTCGTTGCGCACCGCCACGTCGAACCGCACCGGAGCGCCGGTCAACAGCGCCGGCTCGGCGTGCCGCAGCAGCGTGTTGTCCAGCGACTTGTCCAGCCCGTGGTCCTGCTCGCGCACCTTGCGGGGCGCGTCGCCGTACGGCGAGCTCGGCAGGGCCAGCACCGGCGACAGGTCCAGCCCGTGCGCCTTCCAGTGCTCCGTGGCCGGGGCCAGGTCGAGCAGGTCGGCGCGGCCCACGGCCTCGTCGATGCTGCGCAGGCCCAGCGCCGCGAGCTGCTCGCGCACCTGCTCGGCGAGGAACCAGAAGAAGTTCTCCACGAACTCCGGCTTGCCGGTGAACCGCTCGCGCAGCACCGGGTTCTGCGTGGCGATGCCGACCGGACAGGTGTCCAGGTGGCAGACCCGCATCATGATGCAGCCCTCGACGATCAGCGGGGCGGTGGCGAAGCCGAACTCCTCCGCGCCCAGCAGCGCCGCCACGATCACGTCGCGGCCGGTCTTGAGCTGGCCGTCGACCTGCACGGTGACCCGGTCACGCAGCCCGTTGAGCAGCAGCGTCTGCTGCGTCTCGGCCAGGCCCAGCTCCCACGGGGTGCCCGCGTGCTTGAGCGAGTTCAGCGGGGACGCGCCGGTGCCGCCGTCGTGGCCGGAGATCAGGATGACGTCGGCCTTCAGTTTGGCCACACCCGCCGCGACCGTGCCGACGCCGACCTCGCTGACCAGCTTGACGTGCACCCGCGCGCCGGGGTTGACGCACTTGACGTCGAACACCAGCTGCGCCAAGTCCTCGATCGAGTAGATGTCGTGGTGCGGCGGCGGCGAGATCAGGCCGACGCCCGGCGTGGCGTGCCGGGTCTTGGCGATCCACGGCCACACCTTGTTGCCGGGCAGCTGGCCGCCCTCGCCGGGCTTCGCGCCCTGCGCCATCTTGATCTGGATGTCGTCGGCGTGCACGAGGTATTCCGTGGTCACGCCGAAGCGGCCGGAGGCCACCTGCTTGACCGCCGAGCGGCGGGCCGGGTCGTACAGGCGCTCGACGTCCTCGCCGCCCTCACCGGTGTTGGACTTGCCGCCGATGCGGTTCATCGCGATCGCGAGGGTCTCGTGCGCCTCGGCCGAGATGGAGCCGTACGACATCGCGCCGGTGGCGAACCGCTTGACGATCTCCGTCGCGGGCTCGACCTCCTCGATCGGGATCGGCGTCGCGTCCCTGAACCGGAACAGCCCGCGCAGCGAGCCCGCCGCGGCCGCCAGGCCGTCGACCTTCTCGGTGTAGCGCTGGAACACGTCGTACTGGCCGGAGCGCGTGGCGTGCTGGAGCAGGAACACCGTCTCCGGGTTGAACAGGTGCACCTCGCCCTCGCGCCGCCACTGGTACTCGCCGCCGACCTCCAGCCGCCGGTGCGACTGCTCCGCCGGGTTCGTCGGGTACGCCACCGCGTGACGCGCCGCGACCTCGGCGTGGATCTCGGCCAGGCCGATGCCCTGGATGCGGCTGGGCGTGCCGGTGAAGTAGCGCTCCACCAGCTCCGAGGACAGGCCGACCGCCTCGAACACCTGCGCGCCGCAGTACGACGACACGGTCGAGATGCCCATCTTCGACATGATCTTCTGGATGCCCTTGCCCAGCGCCTTGACGACGTTGCGCACGGCCTTGTCGGGCGTGATGTTCGGCAGGATGCCGGTGGTGATCAGGTCCTCGACGCTCTCGAAGGCCAGGTACGGGTTGACCGCGGCCGCGCCGAAGCCGACCAGCACCGCCGCGTGGTGCACCTCGCGGCAGTCGCCGGACTCGACGACCAGCGCCACCTGGGTGCGCGTCTGCTCCCGCACCAGATGCTGGTGCACCGCCGCGGTGAGCAGCAGCGACGGGATCGGGGCCAGGTCGGCGGTGGAGTCGCGGTCCGACAGCACCAGGATGCGCACGCCGTCCTCGATCGCCTCGGACACGTGCCGGCGGATCTCGGTCAGCCGGGCCCGCAGCCCGTTCGCGCCGTCGCGCAGCGGGTACAGGCCGGAGACCCGCACCGCCTTGAAGCCGGGCAGGTCGCCGTCCTCGTCGATCGACAGGATCTTGGCCAGCTCGTCGTTGTCGATGACCGGGTACGGCAGCACGATCTGCCGGCAGCTGGTCGGACCCGGGTCCAGCAGGTTGCCCTCGGGGCCGATGGTCGACGCGAGGCTGGTGACCATCTCCTCCCGGATCGCGTCCAGCGGCGGGTTGGTGACCTGCGCGAAGATCTGGTGGAAGTAGTCGTAGAGCAGCCGCGGCCGGCTCGACAGCGGCGAGATCGGGGTGTCGGTGCCCATCGAGCCCAGCGGCTCCGCCCCGGCCCGCGCCATGGGCCCGAGCAGGATCTTCAGCTCCTCCTCGGAGTAGCCGAAGGTCTGCTGGCGGCGCTGCACCGAGTCGTGGGTGTAGACGATGTGCTCGCGCTCGGGCAGGCCTTCCAGGTGCATCAGCCCGCTGTGCAGCCAGTCGGCGTACGGCTGCTCCGCCGCGAGCTCGCCTTTGATCTCCTCGTCGGAGATGACGCGGCCCTGCGCGGTGTCGACCAGGAACATCCGGCCCGGCTCCAGCCGGCCCTTGGCCACCACGGTCGCCGGGTCGAGGTCGAGCATGCCCGCCTCGCTGCCCAGCACGACCAGGCCGTCCTCGGTGCGCCACCAGCGCCCCGGGCGCAGGCCGTTGCGGTCGAGCACCGCGCCGACGACCGTGCCGTCGGTGAACGCGACGCTGGCCGGGCCGTCCCACGGCTCCATCAGGCTCGCGTGGAACTGGTAGAACGCCCGCTTCGCGGGGTCCATCACCGGGTCGTTCTCCCACGCCTCGGGGATCATCATCAGCACCGCGTGCGGCAGGCTGCGCCCGGTCAGGTGCAGCAGCTCCAGCACCTCGTCGAAATTCGCCGAGTCCGACGCCTCCGGCGTGCAGATCGGGAACAGCCGGCGCAGGTTGCCCGGCAGCAGCGGGCTGGCCAGCAGCGCCTCGCGGGCCTGCATCCAGTTCTTGTTGCCCCGGATCGTGTTGATCTCACCGTTGTGCGCGATGAACCGGTACGGGTGGGCCAGCGGCCAGCTCGGGAAGGTGTTCGTGGAGAACCGCGAGTGCACCAGCGCGATCGCGCTGACCACGCGCTCGTCGGACAGGTCCGGGAAGAACGACGCCAGCTGGTCGGGCGTGAGCATGCCCTTGTAGGTGATCGTGCGGCCGGACAGCGACGGGAAGTACAGCGGCACGCCCCGCTCGCGGCTCTCCCGCTCGGTCTGCTTGCGCACGCAGTAGGCCACGCGCTCCAGCTCCAGGCCGCTCAGCGGCTCGCCGTAGCGGGGGCCGGAGATGCTGTGCGCGGACAGGAACACCTGCCGGATCCGCGGGCGTGCGGCGTCGGCGGTCGCGCCCAGCCCCTCGGCGTCCACCGGCACGTCGCGCCAGCCGAGGATCTGCGCGCCCTCCACCAGGGCGTACTTCTCCAGCACGGTCAGCGCGCGGGCCTCGTCGGCGCCGTTGACGGGCAGGAAGACCAGGCCCGTCACGTACTGGCCGGCGGGCGGCAGCGGGAAGTCGACCACCTCGCGCAGGAACGCGTCGGGGACCTGGATGAGGATGCCCGCGCCGTCGCCCGTGGTGGTCTCGGCGCCGCGCGCGCCGCGGTGGTCGAGGCGGCACAGCGCGGACAGGCCGCGGGCCACCACGTCATGGCTGCGGCGGCCGTGCACGTCGGCCACGAAGGCCACGCCGCAGGAGTCGTGCTCGAAGGCCGGGTCGTAGAGACCGACGGCGGCGGGCGCGGTGGTCATACCAGGCTGCGTCGCGGCCGGAGCGGCCGTCATGCCAGGCTGCAGGGGGTGCGGGTACGGCGATGCCACCGGGCCTCCTGTCGTCACGGGGAATGAACATCGGTATCGGCCACGAACGGGGTGGGATGCCTGGATGCCGCGACAGCGATGGCGCGGGGGCTATGCCGGGTTCGTTTAGCGGTGCCTATCCGAGCGGGACGACGTCGGCCCTTGAATGAACCCGCAGGTTCAGCGGTACACGGACTCTCTCGCGCTGTCGCACGAGCATGGGGACGAGTCTGTGAGTGTTGAGTCTACGTTAAACGCCCTGGGTGTCCACCAGACACAGATTGATCACACGTCCATATACTGGGAAGCTACTTCCCAGTCAGCAGGCACGCGCGAGTGCGCCAGGCCGCTGCCCGTCGCGCGTCCTAGCCCGTGGCGGGCACATTACCCGCGCGTGTCGGGCGCGTCGCGGAGGTTAACGGCCCGCCTCGGGATCGCCCCCGTCGCGCACTCCCCGCCCCGCGACGCATCGACGGCCGACCACATCTCCATCGACGATCGCTGCTGGGGCCTTGATCCGGGGACCCGGGCGCGCGGCGCAGGTGCGCGGCAGCGGCCATCCGGCGTCAGCCGCCGGTGGCAGTTTCGACATTCGGCCGATATTCGGTGTTACCGGCCTTAGTCTGCGGCTGAAGGTCCGCTGCCGCGGGCCGCTCACGCGGGGCACGGCCCTCGCCGGTCGACGGGCGCGCCGACGGGCGTCACCGGCTCCGCTATGGCGGAAGGTGGACGACCGTGAATCCCACTGTGCAGGTCCTGCTCAGCGCGCTGGCGTACATCGCCCTCAAGGTGCTCGCCTGCGCCGCCATCCTGGTCGTCGGCTGGATCATCGCCAAGGCGATCGGCAGCCTGGTCGACAAGGGCCTGGCCCGGGCCAGGTTCAACCACCTCGCGCAGCGCACGGGCATGGACCGGTGGACCGGCAAGTACACGCCCAGCGGCCTGGTGGGCAAGCTCGTCTACTACGCGCTGCTGCTGTTCACGTTCCAGCTGGCGTTCAGCGTGTTCGGGCCCAACCCGATCAGCAACCTCATCGACACCGTGATCAGCTGGCTGCCGCGGCTCATCGTGGCCTGCGTGATCCTGGTGGTCGCGGTCGCCATCGCCAACGCCGTGTTCGACGTGATCACCAACGCGCTGTCGCACTTCTCGTACGGCCGCGCCGTCGGGCGCATCGCCCAGGTCGCGATCATCGCGTTCGGCGCGATCGCGGCGCTCAACCAGATCGGCGTCGCCACCACCATCACCATGCCGGTGCTGGTCGCCGTCCTCGCCACCATCGCCGGCATCCTCATCGTCGGCGTCGGCGGCGGTCTCATCGCCCCCATGCGGGAACGCTGGGAACGCGCCCTGAACAAGGTCGAGGAAGAGGGCACCCGGGTGTCCGAGCACCTCAAGACCCGCGCCGCCGAGCAGCGCGCCGCCGACACCGCCGCCCTGTCCAAGGACCGCGGCGACACCATGGCCCAGCCCAAGTACCCCGGCGAGAAGCCCTCCGACGTCAAGCCGTCAGCCAAGGAGGCGGCCGACAAACTCACCGAGAAGGCCACCGCCCTGCGCAAGGACATGCAGGGCCCCGAACTCTGAGAGTTCGAACGCAGGGCGTGGTCAGGCGGCGGGAGGTTGCCAGTCGGCGGCGACCGTGGCGGCGCGGTCCAGGACACGGGGGGCCAGCGCGCCGAAGGCGCGGTCGCGGGCGCGGGTGACCAGGTTGCCGCGCGGGGCGAGCACCGCGCCGACACGCTGGGTCTGGCGGACCACCTGGGCGGCGCGGGACCGGCGGGCGGCCGAGTACGCGGCGAGCGCGGCGTTGCAGCCCGGCCCGGGGATCGCCGGGTGCAGCAGGGAGCGCAGCGTGGCCGCGTCCTCCAGGGCCAGCCCGGCCCCCTGGGCGAGGTGGTGCGGCATGGCGTGGGCGGCGTCGCCGACGAGCGCGAAGCCGCCGGTGCCGACCGGGAAGGCCAGTTCGTTGGGTAGCGGGCGCAGCTGGCGGCCGTCCTGCTGCACCAGGTCGTCGGGCTCGGTCGCGGCCAGCAGGTCCGCGATCGGGGCGTGCCAGCCGGCGAACCAGCGCTTGAGCAGCGTCAGCTGGGTGGCCTTCGACTCCGGGCGGGCCGCCCCGGCGACGGTGGCGGTCCAGTAGATGCCGCCCCGGCTGGACGCGCCGGAGCTGCCCCGGTCGCCGAGCGAGGCGGCCAGGAAGCGGTAGCCGCCGCCCAGCGTCTCCCCGGCCAGCACCAGGTCGTCGGGCAGCTTCGGGGCGCGATACCAGGGGATGACCGCGCGCCAGGCGGCATAGCCGGAGCTGACCGCGATCGACTGCGGCGCGAGCCGGGCCCGCAGCGTGCTGTCGGCACCGTCGGCGGCGACGATGACGTCGGCCTCCCAGGTGTGCCGGCCGTCGCCGACCGCCGGCCGGTCCCCGGGACGGGCGTGCATGCTGCGCACGGTGATGCCGGTGCGGATCTCGATCTGGTCGCCGAGCCCCGCGATGAACGTGTCGTGCAGGTCCTCGGCGTGCACGACCACGGCCTGCGCGGTGCCGGGCGTCGGCTGGGCGAGATACTGCCCGTCGGCCCGGCGCAGCCCGCCGGACGGGACCGGGGTCGCGATGGCGGCCAGGCCGCCGCCGAGGCCGAGGGAGCGCAGCGCGGCGACGGCGTTGGGCCACAGCAGCAGCGCGGCGGGGTCGGCCCGCAGCCGGTCCGCCCGCTCCAGCAGGGTGACCCGCCAGCCGGTGCGCGCGAGCGCCCCCGCCGTGGCGAGGCCGCCGACGCCCGCACCGACCACCACCGCGCTGCGCATCGCTCAGTCCTTCGTCGAGGAGGTCTTCTGCGCCGACAGGTCCGAACCCTCATCGGAGGGGTCGTCGAACTCGTCCGACACGGCCTTCGGCGTGCTGTCGCCGTCCTCGCCGCCGTCGCCCGGGGCGGCGGCGTCGGGACGGGTGCCGTCGGCCAGGAAGGCCTGGTACTGCGCCTCGGTGACGGTGGTGAAGCCCTTGACGGGCTCGCCGTCGGCGTCGACGTTCGGGATCAGGAACTCCTGCGGGCCCTTGCGGAGGAAGAAGAACGCCGCCGCGCCGAGGAAGACGATGATCGAGGTCCAGACGTTGAGGCGCATGCCGCCGATGATGGTGGCGGTGTCGGTGCGCATCGCCTCGATCCAGCCGCGGCCCAGGGTGTACAGCATCACGTACAGCGCGAAGGCGCGGCCGCGGCCGAACTTGAAGCGCTTGTCGAGGGCGTACACGACACCGGCGACGCCGAGGTTCCACAGCAGCTCGTAGAGGAACGTCGGGTGGTAGAGGCCCTCACGCAACTCCGGCTCGCCGTCCGGGCCCAGCATGGCCTGGCCGGGCTGGGTGTCGGACATGACGTGCACCTGCAGGCCCCACGGCAGGTCGGTCTTGCCGCCGTACAGCTCGTTGTTGAACCAGTTGCCGAGCCGGCCCACGGCCTGCGCCAGCGGCAGCCCGACCGCGATGGTGTCGGCCACGAAGCTGAACGACATGCCGAGCTGGCGGCAGGCCAGCCAGGCGCCGACCGCGCCACCCGCGACACCGCCCCAGATGCCGAGGCCGCCCTCCCAGATGTAGAGCGCCTTGACCAGGTCGCCGCCCGCGCCGAAGTACGCGTCGGGCGAGCTGAGCACGTGGTAGATGCGCGCGCCGACGATGCCGAACGGCACCGCCCACACGGCGATGTCGAGCACGGCCCACGGCGGGGCACCCCGGCTGCGCATCCGCCGGTCGGTGACGATGCAGGCGAGCACGATGCCCGCGATGATGCACAGCGCGTACGCCCGCAGCGGCACGGGTCCGAGTTGCCAGACCGCCGTGGACGGGGACGGGATGGAGGCGAGGTTCACGAGCCAGAACCCTACCGCCCCCACCCCCCAACTCCACACCCCCGCCCGTCCCCTCATTTCGGCTGATCATGAACCTATGGGCGGGTTCGACGGCGTGTCGCCGGCCTAACTTCATGATCGATCTGACGGATTCCGGTCAGACGAGCCACTGGGCACCGTGGCGGTGGTGGAACGGGGGGATGTCGAGGTCGGGGTCGTGGGGGTCGCGTACGGCCATGCGGAGGGCGCGGCGCAGGCGCTGGCGGGCCTTGCGCTCCTCCTCGCGGGCGAAGCGACCGGCGTCGGCGTCACCGGGACGCCAGCGGGCAAAACGGTGGACCTCCACCCGGTGGCCTAGGCGCTGGGGCCGTGGGCGGCGTCCCTCCCGGCGGGCGTCGCGCAGGCAGGCATGGCTGTATCGCAGATCGCAAAGCTCGGCCACCCGCAGCGCGGGCAGTGTGCCGGGCGTCGTCCGCTGGTGATTCATGGAGAGATGTCGGACAGAACGGGACAAAGCGGCTCCTTCCGGTAGCCGCCAGGTCATTCCTGGCAGCTACTGGAAGCCGCTGGGCCCGTCACCACGTCTGGTCACGGCGCGATCGAAGCACACCCACGCCACCACGGTGCCGCTTCCCTCATCGACCCCCGGCACCGCCGGCCTCATCGACAGCCGCTCGCGTCATCGACCACGACACCGCCCGCCTCATGGACAAGCCGCTCGCCTCATCGACCTGCTCGCCTCATCGACCGCCCGAGCCGACGCCGTGTCGTGGCCCTGTCGCCGACGCGCCTACCGCCCGGCCGGATTGATCATGAAGTTATGGCAGCGACACGCCGTCGAACCCTGCCATAAGTTCATGATCAACCCAGAAAGGGTCAGGGGGTGAGGCCGGAGCGGAGGTCTTGGGTGAGGGTGCGCAGGGCGGGGAGGCCGCCGTCGGCCAGGGCCGAGACGAGGGCGCTGCCGACGATGACGCCGTCGGCGTACGCGCCGACCTCGGCGGCCTGGGCGCCGCTGCGCACGCCGAGGCCGACGCCCACGGGCAGGTTGCCCGCGGCGGCCTTGACCCGGGAGACCAGGGTCGGGGCGGCGCTGGAGGTGCTGTCGCGGGCCCCGGTGACACCCATGACCGCGGTGGCGTACACGAAGCCGCGGCAGTGCGCCACGGTCATCGCGATGCGCTCGTCGGTCGACGACGGGGAGACCAGGAAGATCCGGTCGAGCTTGTGCGCGTCCGAGGCGGCCAGCCACTCCTGCGCCTCGTCGGGGATCAGGTCCGGGGTGATCAGGCCGGAGCCGCCGGCCGCGGCCAGGTCCCGGGCGAAGGCGTCGACGCCGTACTTCTCGACCGGGTTCCAGTAGCTCATGATCAGCACGGGCACGCCCGCGCCGGAGACGGCCTCGACGGTGTGCAGCACGTCGCGGGTGCGCACACCCCCGGCCAGCGCCTGCTCGGTGGCCCGCTGGATGACCGGGCCGTCCATGACCGGGTCGGAGTACGGCAGGCCGATCTCCACCAGGTCGACCCCGGACTCGATCATGGCCTTGACCGCGGCGATGCCCTCGGCCACCGACGGGAACCCGGCGGGCAGGTAACCCACCAGGGCCGCCCGCCCCTCGGCCCGCGCCTTCTCGAAAGCGACGCTGACGCTCACTGTGCCACCTTTCGTTCGCGACTGCGGGGCTCGCTGCGCTCGCCTCGGCCGGAGGCCGAGCCGGAAACGCTGTTCGCGCTCACCCGATCACTTCCCCGCTGTCGAACAGGCCGAAGTACTCGCCCGCGGTGTGCATGTCCTTGTCGCCGCGGCCGGACAGGTTCACGATCACCGTCGGCTCGTGGCCCAACTCCTGGCGCAGGGCGGGGATCTCGCGCAGCATGCCGGCCAGCGCGTGCGCGCTCTCGATCGCCGGGATGATGCCCTCGGTGCGGCACAGCAGCGCGAACGCGTCCATCGCCTCGGCGTCGGTGACCGGCTGGTAGCGGGCCCGGCCCTGGTCGTGCAGCCAGGCGTGCTCGGGGCCGACGGACGGGTAGTCCAACCCCGCCGAGATCGAGTGCGACTCGATGGTCTGGCCGTCGGAGTCCTGCAGCAGGTACGACCGCGAGCCGTGCAGCACGCCGTGGCTGCCGCCGGTGATGCTCGCCGCGTGCCGGCCGGTCTCGACACCGTCGCCGCCGGCCTCGAAGCCGTACAGGCGCACGGACTCGTCGGGCACGAACGCGTGGAACATGCCGATCGCGTTCGAGCCGCCGCCCACGCACGCCGCGACCGCGTCCGGCAGCGCGCCGGTCAGCGCGAGGCACTGAGCCCGCGCCTCGACGCCGATGCCGCGCACGAAGTCGCGCACCATCGCCGGGAACGGGTGCGGGCCCGCCGCGGTGCCCAGCAGGTAGTGGGTGTCGTCGACGTTGGTGACCCAGTCGCGCAGCGCCTCGTTGATGGCGTCCTTCAGGGTGCGCGAGCCGGTCGTCACCGGGATGACCGTCGCGCCGAGCATCTTCATCCGGGCCACGTTCAAGGCCTGCCGCTTGGTGTCGACCTCGCCCATGTAGACCACGCATTCGAGGTCCAGGTACGCCGCGGCGGTCGCGCTGGCCACGCCGTGCTGGCCCGCGCCGGTCTCGGCGATGACCCGGCCCTTGCCCATGCGCTTGGTCAGCAGGGCCTGGCCGAGCACGTTGCGCACCTTGTGCGCGCCCGTGTGGTTGAGGTCCTCGCGCTTGAGCAGGATGCGCACGTCGCCGACGTGGGCCGACAGGTGCGTGGCGTCGTACAGCAGGGACGGGGTGCCCGCGTACTCGCGCAGCATCCGCTCGAATTCGCCGGTGAACTCGGGGTCCGCCATCGCCTTGCGGTAGTGCGCGTCCAGCTCGTCCAGCGCCGCGATCAGCGCCTCCGGGACGAACCGGCCGCCGTACGGGCCGAAGTGGCCCCTGTCGTCGGGCAGCATGTGCCCCTCCTTCGGCGTACGCCGCCCCGATGGCTCGGGGCGGTCCAGCGAAGCGTCAGCGGGTCGGCCGCGGCGTTGCGGGGTGGTTGCCGGCGTTGACGAGTTCGGCGACCGCGTCGCGCGGGCTCTTCTGGGTCACCAGGCCCTCCCCGACGAGCACCGCGTCCGCGCCCGCCGAGGCGTACTTGATCAGGTCCAGCGGACCCCGCACCCCCGACTCGGCGATCTTGAGAACGCTGTTCGGCAGGCCGGGCGCGATGCGCTCGAACACCGTGCGATCCACCTCAAGTGTGCGCAGGTTGCGGGCGTTCACCCCGATGACGCGGGCACCGGCCTCCAGAGCCCGGTCCGCCTCCTCCTCGGTGTGCACCTCGACCAGCGGGGTCATGCCCAGCGACTCGATGCGGTCCAGCAGACCCGTCAGCACCTTCTGCTCCAGCGCCGCCACGATCAGCAGCACCAGGTCCGCGCCGTACGCCCGCGCCTCGTGCACCTGGTACGCCGAGCAGATGAAATCCTTGCGCAGCACCGGAATCTGCAGGCGCGCCCGCACCGCGGCCAGGTCGTCCAGCGAGCCACCGAACCAGCGGCCCTCGGTCAGCACGCTCACCGCGC
Source organism: Catellatospora sp. NPDC049111 (assembly GCF_040648615.1). NCBI lineage: Bacteria > Bacillati > Actinomycetota > Actinomycetes > Micromonosporales > Micromonosporaceae > Catellatospora > Catellatospora sp. NPDC049111. Next base: position 185,352 of record NZ_JBEZEB010000009.1, read on the forward strand.
GGGCGCCGCCGGCCTCGTACTCCGCGGCCAGCTCCGCCGGGTCCGGGATCTCCGCCAGCGCGCCCTTGGAGGGCGACGAGCGCTTCACCTCGGCGATCACACCGACGCCGGAGCGGCGCAGCGCCGCGTACGCGTCCAGGGGTGGCGCGGCAGCCGCCGCGCGCTTCTTGATCTCGTCCATGGAGACCTGGTTCTGGCGCGCCTCGACGTCCTCACGGACCCCCGCGATGATCTCGTCGAGCACGCTGCCGCCGCTGTCTCGCATCGATGCGCTCGGGGCCGGCTCGCCAGGCTCCATGCTGCTCAGCTCGTCGGATGCCATGGCCAGACTCTAGGCACTGCCCCGCCGCGCAAGGTGAACGGGGTATGGCGTGCCTCACCAATTGGGCTAGTGCATAATGCTCTGCTTCTGGCGTCCGCCTCCGGCGGACGCGGCGATCGGCCTCTCAGCCGATCGCACCCGCGCGTCGCTACATCGCTGCGCGATGTCACGCTCCTTCACGGGTGCGACCGGCGGCCGATCGCGGGGGTTACCCGTCACGTCTGGGCTGGGCGGTGCGGATGAAGTCGGCGAGGCGAGGGCCGTGTTCGACGCGGGCCCGGGTGGGGTCGGCGGCTATGCGGCGGGTGAGTTTGCGGATGCCTTCGGGGTCGTCGCCGGCGACCATGAGGAGGTTGCCGGTGCCCCTGCCGCGGAGCAGGGCCGCGTCGGCGACGACGGCCACCTGGGTGAAGACCTCGCGGAGGGTGGCGGCCTGGCGGCGGGCGGTGGTCAGGGGGGCCACGTCCATGATGTTGGCGAGGTACCAGCCGCCGGGGCGGAGCACACGTCGTGCGGCCTGGGCGAACTCCACGGTGCTGACGTGCGGGGGGACCTTGTTGCCGGTGAAGATGTCGGCGACGATCACGTCCGCCGAAGCGGGTTCGGCCTGCTCCAGTGCGGCGCGGGCATCGGCGATGATCAGCTCGATGTCAGGGTCGTCCAGGGGGAGCCGCGTAGTGACCAGCTCGGCGAGGGCCCGGTCGAGTTCCACGACGCGCTGGCGGCTGCCGGAACGCAGCACGGACAGGCAGCGGGGCAGGGTCAGCGCGCCGCCGCCGAGGTGCAGCACGTCGAGGGCGCCGGACGGGGACACCGCGTCGATGACGTCGGCGAAGCGGCGGATGTAGTCGAACGCGATCAGCGTCGGGTCGTTGAGGTCGACGTGCGACTGCGCGGTGCCGTTGAGCTTCAGCAGCCAGGCGTCGGGCAGGTCCGGGTCGGGGATCAGCTCGGCGGTGCCGGTGTCCACCCGGACGATCAGCGCCCGGTCAGACCCGCGGATCATCGGTGAGGTCCTCGCCCCGGTCGAGCGCGTCCCACAGGTCGCGGGTGTCCTCGGCGCGCGGCGCGGCCGGGGCCGTCCGCCGGGCATGGCTGCCGGAGCGCCGCCAGTACCAGACCGCGACCACGCCCGCGGCGAGCGCGAGCAGCGCGGGACGCACCCACGACACCGTGCCGCCGGGCACGAACCACAGCACCGCCAGGGCCGCGAGCACCCCGATCACGATCCATCGGGTACGCCGGGAGCGGGCGCGCCGCCCCTCGTCCGCCGCCACCGGTTCCGCCCCGCGGTCACTCACGACAGCCGCGGCGTGCGGGTCGGCGGTCATCGGGCGGCCCGCAGGGTCTGCGCGGTGGCGATCGCGGCCAGCACGGCCATCGCCTTGTTCTGCGTCTCCAGCTCCTCGGCCGCCGGATCGGAGTCGGCCACCACGCCGGCCCCGGCCTGCACGTACGCGACGCCGTCGCGCAGCAGCGCGGTGCGGATCGCGATCGCCATGTCCAGGTCGCCGCCGAAGCCGAAGTAGCCGACCGTGCCGCCGTACAGGCCGCGCCGGGTCGGCTCCAGCTCCTCGATGATCTCCATGGCGCGCACCTTGGGCGCGCCGGACAGCGTGCCCGCCGGGAACGTGGCGGCCAGCGCGTCCAGCGGCGAGACGCCCTCGCGCAGCTCGCCGACCACGGTCGAGACGATGTGCATGACGTGGCTGTAGCGCTCGACGGTGGCGAACTCCGGCACCTCGACGGTGCCCGCGCGCGACACCCGGCCCAGGTCGTTGCGGCCCAGGTCGACGAGCATGACGTGCTCGGAGCGCTCCTTCGGGTCGGCGATCAACTCCGCCGCCAGCGCGGCGTCGGCCTCCGGGGTCTCGCCCCGCGGCCGGGTGCCCGCGATCGGGTGCAGCAGCGCGCGGCGTACGCCGTCGTCGCCTTTGGCGATCTTCACGTGGGCCTCGGGGGACGATCCGACGATGTCGAAGTCGTCGAAGCGCAGCAGGTACATGTACGGGCTGGGGTTGGTGGCCCGCAGCACCCGGTAGACGTCGAGCGGGTCGGCTTCGGTGCGCGCCTCGAAGCGCTGCGAGACCACGATCTGGAAGCAGTCGCCGGCCCGGATCGCCTCCTTGGCCACCTCCACCGCCTTGCCGAACTCGCCGGACGGGGTGCGCGACACCAGCTCGGCGGGCCGCACCGCGGTCACCGTGGAGATCATCGGCGGGGTGGGCCGGGACAGCGCCGTCGTCATCGCGTCGAGCCGGCCGATCGCGTGGTGGTAGGCCGCCGTGACCTGCTCTTCGTCGGCGTGCTCGGGCAGCACCGCGTTGGCGACCACGATCGCCTGGCCCAGAAAGTGGTCCAGCACCACCAGGTCGGTGGCCAGGAACAGGCCCAGCTCCGGCACGTGCAGGTCGTCGTCGGCCAGTCGCGGCAGCCGCTCGAACCGGCGCACCAGGTCGTACGACAGGAAGCCGACCAGTCCCCCGGTCAGCGGCGGCAGCCCCTCGTCGTCGGTCTCGGAACCGGTCAGCGCGGCGACGGTGGCCCGGAGCACGCTCACCGGGTCGCCCTTGACCGGCACGCCGTCCGGCGGGCTGCCCAGCCAGTGCGCCTGCCCGCCGCGCTCGGTCAGCGTCGCCAGGCTGCGCACCCCGATGAAGGAGTAGCGCGACCACGCCGTGCCCGCCGCGCCCGCGCCCTGCTCGGCGGACTCCAGCAGGAAGGTCCCCGGCCCGCCGGCCACCTTGCGGTACACGCCGACCGGCGTCTCCGCGTCGGCCAGCAGCCGCCGCGTCACCGGCACCACCCGGCGACGGGCCGCCCGCGCCCGGAACCCGGCCAGGTCGGGGCTGACCGTCCCGCTGCTCGCCGCGCTCATGACAGCTCTTCGGTGAAGCAGGTGCGGGTGCCGGTGTGGCACGCCGGGCCGACCTGGTCCACGCTGACCAGCAGCGCGTCACCGTCGCAGTCCAGCGCCACGGACTTCACGAACTGGTGGTGGCCGGAGGTCGCGCCCTTCACCCAGTACTCCCCGCGGCTGCGCGACCAGTAGGTGGCCCGGCCGGTGGACAGCGTGCGCCGCAGCGCCTCGTCGTCCATCCAGGCCAGCATCAGCACCTCACCGGTGTCGTACTGGCGCACGACGGCCGCGACGAGCCCGTCGCGATCACGCTTCAGACGGTTGGCGATCCGCGGATCCAACTGCTCGGTCCCTGACACAAGCGAATTCTCCCTCACCGCCTGCCGCGCCGCCGCGCCGGTGCGGCCGACATCTCACCACCGCCCGCTTCCATCATGATCGTCCGACTTGCCAGGCATTCGTGCGTATCTTGATCCGGCTTACCCACGACTGCCAGGCACGTCGAGTGATCGAGGTGGCCCCGGTCACAGTTTTGGACGCTGGGAGGAAGCGAGAACGGGCAGCCCGGCGGTACCTTGTCGGGCATCTGCGCGCAGCGCCCGCGGGCGCTCTCCCCCACCGCGAGAGCCGAGGAATCGCATGACCAACCCCCACTTCGCGCCGCTCCCGGCGCACATCCCCACCTTCATCCCACCGGCGCAGCAGCCGGCGCCCGCGGCCGAGGCCGCCGACGAGCTCGAGCCCACCCTGCAGCTGAGCCCGCACCAGCAGGCCGCGCTGCTGGCCCAGACCAGCGAGCTGCCCACCCTCACCCCGAGGGCCGACGAGACGGCCGACGGCGCCGAGGAGCCGACAGCCGAAGCCGACGACGAGACCCCGCAGGCGACCGCCGAGGCGGACGAGGAGCAGTCCGACGAGGACGACGCTCCGCAGGCGGCAGCCGACGAGCACGACACCCCTGACGGGACGGCCGACGCCGACGAGTCTCCCGAAGCCGAGGCGGACACCGCCGAAGCGGAGCCCACCGACGCCGAGGCGGAGACGGACGGCGACGACCAGCCCGAGGCCCAGGCCGAGGGCGACGAGCCCGAGGCGCAGGCCGACGACGAGAGCGACGATGGGCTCGAAGCACACGCGGACGACGAGGAGGCCGCCGAAACGGCGACCGACGTCGACGCCGAAGCAGAGGACACCGCCGAGGTGACCGCCGCCGACGAGACGGCTGACGCGCGGGCCGACGCCGACGAGTCCCCGGAGGGCGAGGACGAGGCCGCGATCGACGCGCGGGCCGACGGCGAGGAGTCCGCCGAGACTGACCTGGCCGAGTCCGCCGAGGCTGACGCCGAGGACGACGAGGACGCGGTCGAGGCGGTCGACGCGCGAGCCGACGAGACGGCCGAGGCCGGGGACAACGCGGACGACGACGAGGAGCCGGAAGCGGAAGCCGACGCGCAGGTGGACGCGGAGGCTGACGCGGACGCGGAGGCTGAGGACGTCGCGGAGGTGGACGCGGAGGCCGAAGCGGACGACGAAGCCGAAGCCGACCCGGTGGCCGAGGCAACCGAAGCCGACGAGGACGCGACCCCGGAGGCGGAGACCGACGTGGAGGCGGACGCCGAAGCCGTGGTCGTGGAGTCCGACGACGTGGCGGAGGTCGTCGAGGCGCAGGCCGAGGACGACGGACCGGACGCCGAGGGCGACCAGGACGCCGAGGTCGAGGTGGCGGCCGGCGACGAGTCCGCCGAGGACGACGACATCGTCGACGCCGTGATGGAGCCGGTCGAAGTTCCGGCCGAGGAGGTGGCGGAGCCGGCCGTCGAGGAGGCGTCCGCCGAGGTCGCCGACGAGGCGGAGGTGGCGCCGGTCGGGGGGATCGACGCCGCGGCCGAGGACGACGAAGAGGACGACGACGAGGAGTCGGACGTGGCCCAGGTGGCGCCGACCGCGACCGCGTTGCGGCCGGGGGACGTGACGGAGACGCCGATCGCGGTGTGGGAGGCGGAGCAGGCGCAGCGCTTCCGCGACGCGTGGCGCGAGGTGCAGACCCGGTTCGTGGACGAGCCCGAGTCGGCGCTGAACGACGCGCAGGCACTGGTCAGCGAGGCGGTGTCGGCGCTGGCCGCGCAGCTGCTGGCCGAGCAGGGCGACCTGGACCCGCGCCAGGGCGCGGCCGCGGACACCGAGGCGATGCGCATCGCCATGCGCGGTTACAAGAACTTCCTCGACCGCGTGCTCGCACTCTGAGCCGGAACCCGGAGGGCCGTCTCGGCGGCCCTCCGGGATCGCGGTCCACATAGGCGCATTGCCAGGCGCACAGAATTCACCTACCGTTGAGTTCAACAAGCGTTGAATTCCTACGGAGGACCCCATGACATCCGCGATCGAGGTCGCCGACCTCGTCGTACACCGGGGAGCCAGGCCCGTGCTGCACGGCCTGAGCTGCACGATCCCGGAAGGCAGCGTGACCGGCCTGCTCGGGCCGTCCGGCAGCGGCAAGACCACGCTGATGCGCGCGATCGTGGGCGTCCAGGTGGTCCGCTCGGGCACGGTCACCGTGCTGGGCCGCCCGGCGGGCGACGCGAAGCTGCGGAAGGAGATCGGCTACCTGACGCAGGCCCCCAGCGTGTACGCCGACCTGACGGTGCGCGAGAACGCCCGCTACTTCGCCGCGCTCTACGGGCTCGGCCAGGCCGAGGCCGACGCCGCGGTGCGGGACGTGGGCCTGGCCGAGGCGTCGTCGCAACTGGTCGGCAACCTGTCCGGCGGGCAGCGCAGCCGGGCCTCGCTGGCCTGCGCCATCGTCAGCAAGCCGAAGGTGCTGATCCTCGACGAGCCGACCGTCGGTCAGGACCCCGTGCTGCGCGACGAGCTGTGGGCGCAGTTCCGCGAGCTCACCGAGCGTGGCTCGACCCTGGTGGTGTCCAGCCACGTGATGGACGAGGCCAACCGCTGCGACCGGCTGCTGCTCATCCGCGAGGGTCTGCTGATCGCCGACGACACTCCCGCCGCGGTCAAGGCGTCCGCCGGCACGGACGACCTGGACCAGGCCTTCCTCACCCTGATCCGGCGTCAGGGCGGCGTGCCCGCTCCACGCGCCACCGGCGAAGCGAGCGAGGTCCCGTCATGATCCTGCTGCACACCACCGGGCGCATCCTGCGCCAGCTGCGCCACGACCGCCGTACCGTGGCGATGCTGGTGGCCGTGCCGACGCTGCTGCTGACGCTGCTCTACTTCATGTACGACAGCCAGGCGGGCGTGTTCGACCACATCGCACTGATCATGCTGGGCGTCTTCCCCTTCATCATCATGTTCCTGATCACCAGCATCGCCATGCTGCGCGAGCGCACCACCGGCACGCTGGAGCGACTGCTGACCACCCCGCTGCGCAAGACCGACCTGCTCTTCGGCTACGGCCTCGCCTTCGGGGTGGCCGCGGCGGTGCAGGCGGGCTTCGCCACGGCGCTGGCCTACCTGCTGCTCGACCTGGATACCCAGGGCGGGGCCGGTTACGTCGTGATGATCGCGGTGGCCAACGCGGTGCTGGGCATGGCGCTGGGCCTGCTGGCCAGCGCGTTCGCCAAGACGGAGTTCCAGGCGGTGCAGTTCATGCCGGTGCTCGCGGTGCCGCAGCTGCTGCTGTGCGGGCTGTTCGTGCCGCGCGAGCTGATGGCGGGCTGGCTGCAGGCGATCAGCGACGTGCTGCCGCTGACGTACGCCGTCGAGGCGCTGCAGGAGGTCGGCGCGCACGCCGAGCCGACCGGCACCATGTGGCGCGACTTCGCCATCGTCGCCGGTGCGGTGGTGGTGGCGCTGGTCGCCGCGGCGGGCACGCTGCGCCGCCGCACCCCCTGACACCACCCGCCCGGCCCGTCCGGGAGAATCGTCACCGACGAGCACGGACGTCCCCGGCAGGCCGCTTTCGGCAAGCCGGGGACGCGCCGCGTACCGAGGAAGGGCGAGATGAAGCGCAGCCGCACCGGGCGCCGGCCGGGCAACCCCGACACCCGCGAGGCCATCCTGGCCGCGGCGCGCGAGCTTTTCGCGGAGAAGGGCTTCGACGCCGCGACGATGCGCGCCATCGCCGCCGCGGCCGAGGTCGACCCGGCCCTGGTGCACCACTACTTCGGCACCAAGGAGCAGCTCTTCGTCGCCACGATGCAGTTCCCGATGGACCCGCGGGAGCTGATCGAGCAGGTCGTGGCGGGGGGCAAGGACGAGGCGGGGGTACGCCTGGCGCGCGTCTTCGTGACGATCTGGGACTCGCCGGTCGGGGCGATCGGGGCATCACTGGTCCGCTCCGCGATGAGCAACGAGTGGACCATGCGCCTGCTGCGCGAGTTCCTGATCACGCAGATCCTGCGCCGGGTGCAGACCGAGTTGAAGCTCGACGCGGCGGATGCCCCGCTGCGCGCCTCGCTGGTCGCCAGCCAGATCAGCGGGCTGGCCCTGATGCGATACATCATGAAGCTCGAACCGCTGGCCTCGCTGTCGGCCGACCAGGTCGTCGCCGCCGTCGCGCCGAACCTGCAGCGCTACATCACCGGCGACCTCGGCCAGGGCGAAGCGATCCTGCCGTAACGCGGCACCCAGGCCGGGGCCACCGGCCCGGGGTGCGCCAGGCCGGTCAGGCCACCGAGGCCGCGGGCTCGGCCGCCGCGTAGTCCTCGACGTCGATCTCGGTCAGGTGCCCGGTCGGGCACTCCAGCCGCACCTCGGCGACGTCCATCCGGTACAGCCGGAAGCCGCGGTTCACGTCGAGCAGGTCGCTGACGGGGTTCACCGCGGCGAACTCCAGGGCCGCGGCGCGGACCTCGATGCCCTCCAGCGCGGTGGCCCAGCCCGACACCCAGACCCGCGCCCCGCGGGGCTCCCCCACCGCCAGCACGACGGCGGTGTCGTCGCCCTCCCCGTCGCGCGGGCGCAGCGCGTTGTCGAGCCGGCCGCCCTCGCGGCACAGCAGCATCGGGCGTCCTTCGTGGTCGGTGGCGTGGCGCACCCGGTACGGGCTGGCGTGGAACGGCACCTGGGCCACGCCGGGCAGGCGGCCGGCGGTCAGGGTGCGGGCGATCTCGGCGGGGTGCAGCACGGCGGTCCTCCAACATCGGTTAGCCTTACCTTCGTTAGGTGAGCCTAACCTATGACATTCGGACGTTGGAGGCACCCTCGTGAACCAAGCGCGGCCCAAGGCGAAGCTGTCCCGGGCACTCGGCATCCCGCTGACCCCCAAGTGCGTGAAGTACTTCGAGCGCCGGCCGTTCCCGCCGGGCGTGCACGGGCGGGCCCGCAAGAAGCCCTCCGACTACCAGGTCCGGCTGCTGGAGAAGCAGCGCCTGCGCCACCAGTACTTCATCAGCGAGACCCAGCTGCGCAACCAGTTCGACAAGGCCGCCCGCAGCTCCGGCAAGACCGGCGAGACCCTGCTCGTCGCCCTGGAGTGCCGCCTTGACGCCCTGGTCCTGCGCGCCGGTTTCGCCCGCACCATCTACCAGGCACGCCAGGCCGTCGGCCACGGCCACATCGCCGTAGACGGCCACAAGGTCGACCGCCCGTCCTATCGCGTCAAGCCCTGGCAGACCATCACCGTCCGCGAGCGCAGCCGCACCAAGCCCCCCTTCCAGATCGCCGCCGCCGGCGCCCACCTCGACGGCCCCACCGCCCCCTACCTCGAGGTGAGCCTGACCGACCTCCGCGCCACCCTCACCCGCGAACCGCTGCGCACCGAAATCCCCGTCATCTGCGACGAGCAACTCGTCGTCGAGTTCTACTCCCGCTGACCCGCCCCACCCCAAGACCGCGACGATCTTGCGTCAAGGTCCCCCACGACACGCCCGTAACGGACAGCTGTGGGGCCATTCGCGCAAGATCGTCGCGGTCTTGGGTCAGCGGGTTTGTTCGAGCCAGGAGGCGTAGAGCTTGGCGTAGACGGAATCCTCGGCGGCGACGAGGGTGTCGTGGTGGCCTCGCTGGATGACTACGCCCTTGTCGACGACGATGACTTCGTCGGCGGATTGGGCGGTGGAGAGGCGGTGGGCGATGGCGACCGTGGTGCGGCCTCGGGTGACCGCGTCGAGGGTGCGTTGGAGGCGGACCTCGGTGGCGGGGTCGACGGCACTGGTGGCCTCGTCGAGGACCAGCAGGTCGGGGTCGGCGACGTAGGCGCGGGCGAGGGCGACCAGTTGGCGTTCGCCGACGCTGAGGGCCTCGCCGCGTTCCCCGACGGGGGTGTCCAGGCCGTGGGCCAGGCCCTGGACCCAGTCGAGCAGGCCCAGGTCGGTGAAGGCCTGCTCCAGCTGGGCCTGGGTGAGGTCGGGGCGGGCGAAGCGCACGTTCTCGGCGACCGTCGCGTCGAACAGGAAGCCGTCCTGGGGGACCATCACCACGCGGCTGCGCAGCGAGCCGAACCGCACGTCGGTCAGCGGGGTGCCGGACAGCAGCACCCGGCCTTCGCTCGGGTCCATCAGGCGGGTGAGCAGCTTCGCGAACGTGGTCTTGCCGCTGCCGGTCTCGCCGACCACGGCGACCCGGGTCTTCGCGACGATGTCGAGGTGCACCTCGTGCAGCACCCGCGGGCCGGGCTCGCCGTCGATCGGGTAGCTGAAGCTGACCCGCTCGAAGCTGACGTCCAGCGGGCCGTCCGGCAGGTCCACGCCCTGCTCGGCAGGGTCGGCGACGTCCGGCTTGAGGTCCATGACGTCGAGCAGCCGCCGCCAGCCCGCGACCGCGTTCTGCGCCTCGTTGAGCACCTCGGTGGCGATCTGGACCGGCTGGATGAACAGCGTCACCAGGAACAGGAACGCGGTCATCTCGCCGAGCGTGATCTGGCCCGCGACGCCGAGCCGGACGCCGACCAGCACCACCGACGCCAGCGCCAGCGCGGCCGCGATCTCGCCGGTGGAGAAGCTGGTGACGCTGATGCGCAGGGCTCGGCGCTGCGCGTGCTGGTAGTCGTCGATGGTCTCGGACAGCTTCGCGCCGCTGCGCGCCGAGACACCGTACGCCCGGATCACCGACGCGCCCACCACGGACTCGGAGATCGCCCCGAGCATCACGCCGATCCGCTTGCGGTTTTCGGCGTACGCGCCGGACAGCCGCTTCTGGAACGCCCGGATGACGATCACCGCGGGCAGGAACGCGGCCAGCACCACCAGGGTGAGCTGCCACGAGTAGAACGCCATCACGATCGTGGTGACCACCAGCTGGCCGCCGTTGACCATGAGGATCACGCCGCCCCACTGGATGAACTGCGTGATCGAGTCGACGTCGCTGGTCACCCGGGACACCATGGTGCCGCGGCGCTCGGACTGCTGGTGCAGCATGGACAGGTCGTGGATGTGCCGGAACGTGCGCACCCGGATGTTGGCCAGCGCGGTCTCGCTGACCGTGAACAGCCGCCGCATCATGAAGTAGCCGCAGGCCGTGGTGATCACCAGGATCAGCGCGGTGACGGCGACGACGGCGGCGATCACACCCATGTCGAGGTGGCCGGTCTCGACGCCCAGCCCGCGGTCGATGCCCTGCTGCACCGCGACCGGCACCGCCGCCCGGCCGATCATCGCCACCAGCGCCAGCCCCAGCGTGCCGGCCAGCCCCGCCTTGAGCTCGGGCGACAGCGACACGCCCCGCCGGAAGGTCGCCCAGGCCGACTCGGACCTGCCGTTCTCGCTGACAGCTGACGCGCTCACGCCTTCTCCTCGCTTCGCTCGTCGGCAGCGTGAGGACCCTGCGACATGGTTCGCTCGCTCCGCTCGCTCACGCCTTCTCCTCGCTTCGCTCGTCGGCAGCGTGGAAAGCCTGCGACATGGTTCGCTCGCTGCGCTCGCTCACGCGGCGACCCCCTCTTGCTCCGCGGCCGCGGACACGTCGGCGTCGTCGTAGACGCGCTCGCGCTCGCGCTCCTCCTCGGCCTTCTCGTACGCGGTGACCAGGTCGGTGTATCCGCTCACCGTGGCCAGCAGCTGTTCGTGCGTGCCGGTCGCGACCACGCGGCCGGACTCGATGTAGACGACCTCGTCGGCCAGCGCGATGGTCGCCCGGCGGTACGCGACGACCAGGATCGTGGCGGTGTGCGCGGACTCGCGCAGCGAGGCGAGGATGCGCGCCTCCACTCGCGGATCGACGGCGCTGGTCGCGTCGTCGAGCACGAGCAGCCGCGGCTGCCCGGCCAACGCCCGGGCCAGCGTGAGCCGCTGGCGCTGCCCGCCCGACAACGACGTGCCGCGCTCACCGAGCTGGGTGTCGAGGTGCTCGGGCAACCGCGCGACGAACGTGTCGGCCTGCGCCGTGGCCAGTGCCTGCGCCACCCGGTCGTCGTCGACGCCGGGCCGGTCCAGCGCGACGTTGCCGCGCACCGTGTCGTCGAAGACGAAGGCGATCTGCGGCACCAGCGCGACGGTCCCGGCCAGCGACGCCGAGGTCAGTCCGCGCACGTCGGCCCCGTCAAGGGCGATCTGCCCCTGGTCGGGGTCGAGCAGGCGGGCGGCCAGGGTCGCGATGGTCGACTTGCCGGAACCGGTCGGGCCGACCAGCGCCACGGTGCGCCCGGCGGGCAGGGTGAAGGTCACGTCGTGCAGCACCGGCTGCGCCGGCTCGTACGCGAAGTCCACGTTGCGGAAGCTCAGTTCGGCCGCGCCGGTCCCGGGCAGGCTCTGCGTGCCGTACGGCATCTGCCCGGTCGACTGCAGCACGTGCTCGACCCGGTCCCAGCCCGCGACCGAGCGGGGCAGGTCGCCGAGCACCCAGCCGATGGCCCGCACCGGGAACGCCAGCACGGTGAACAGGAAGGTCACCTGCACCAGCTGCTCCAGCTCGATCGCGCCCTGGTCCAGCCGCCACGCGCCGACCAGCAGCGCCAGCAGCGTGCCGAGGAACGGCAGCGACTCCATCAGCGGATCGAACAGACCGCGCAGCCGGCCGACGCTGATCAGCGCGTCGCGCAGCTCCCCGGCCCGCTGGGCGAAGCGGCGGGTCTCCAGGTCTTCGCGGCCCATGGTCTTGACCACGAGCGCGCCGTCGAAGCTCTCGTGCGCGATCGCGGCGACCTCGGCCCGCATGTGCTGCGCGTGGGCCTGGCGCGGAGCCATCCGGCGGGAGAAGACCACGTTCATCACGAACAGCACCGGGAAGACGACCAGCCCGACCAGGGCCAGCGCCCAGTCCACGGCGAACAGCACGACAACTGCGGTGACCAGCATGAACACGGTGCCGACCGCGAACGGCAGCGGGGCGACCGGGAACCAGGCGGCCTCGACGTCGGAGTTGGCGTTGGACAGCAGCGTGCCGGTGGCGTGGCGCTGGTGCCAGGAGACCGGCAGCCGCAGGTAGCGGCCGGTCACCGCGTGGCGATACCTGGCCTGCAGGGCGAACTGCATGAAGCCCGCGCCGAGCCGGCGGCCGAAGATGGCCACCACCCGGCCCAGGCCCATCGCGATCAGCACCGACGGGCCGAGCACCAGCACGTCGGCGGCGACCTCGCCGCCGGTGGTGGCGGGCACCACGAGGTCCTCGACCAGCCAGCCGATCACCTTGGCCTGCCCGATGACCAGCGCACCGAACAGGCAGCTGCCCACGACGGCGATCACGAACAGGCGCGGCTCGTCCCGGATCCCGCGCCACATCACCCGTGCGCCGCGGGCGAGCACGTCGCGTCCCGTGATCCCCGGTTTGGCCGGCTCGTCGCCGGCGGTCTGCCCTGCCACTCGTTTGTCCCCGTCATCAGTTCGGTAAGTAATTAGCTTGGCTTCCTATCCTTACCGAAGCCGCTCTCGCAGGCGAACGGGTATGGCCTGTGCCGGGCGTCACACCGCCTCCAGGGTACGTAGGATCGCCGACATGACCCGGTACGCCTTCGCTGAAAGGCTAGCTCTGGCCGACCTGATGGCGGAGGTCGGACCAGACGCCCCCACCCTCTGCGGGGACTGGACCGTGCGCGATCTGCTCGCGCACCTGCTGCTGCGGGAACGTCGTTTCGACGCGGCCCCGGGCATCCTGATCAAACGGCTGGCCGGCCGCACCGCGGCGGTGCAGCAGCGGATCGCCGCGCGCGACTTCGACACCCTGCTGGCCGAGCTGCGGCGCCCGCCCCGGTGGAGCCCCGCCGGGTTCGGGCCGCTCGACGAGCTGATCAACCTGACCGAGATGTTCGTACACCACGAGGACGTGCGGCGGGCGGCCGCCGGCTGGGCACCGCGCAAGCTGGAGCCGGGACTGTCCGAGGCGCTGTGGGGGCAGGTGCGGCGGCGCGCGCCGCTGCTGCTGCGCCGCTACCCGGTGCAGGTGCGGGTGATCTCCCCCGGCCACGGCACGGTGACCACCGGGCGGGCCGGCACCCAGCCGCTCAACCTCACCGGCACGCCGAGCGAGCTGCTGATGTTCCTGACCGGCCGGCAGGGCCACGCGCGGGCCAGCTTGGACGGCCCGCCCGAGTTGACGAGCCGGCTGCGCGGGGCGCGGCTGGGCATCTGACGCGGCCACGTGACCCGCAGAAAGATCTTCTCGAGGGGTTCCCCAAGCCCCTGCGCAGCATTACCCTTCGGTAACACCAAGTTAACGTGTCCCCCGTCACTACTGCCTACCAGAGGCGGCCCCGACTCATGACCATTGACGTGCCCTACCGGTCTATTCCGGACATGTTCCTGCAGCGAGTGGCGGCGTCCCCCGACGCCCGCGCCTTCGGCGGCCCGGACGCGGACAACGCGCCGGTCTGGTACACCTGGGCCCAGATCGCGGAGCGCGCCAAGGCGATCGCCGCGGGTCTGACCACGCTCGGCGTCGGCAAGGAGGACCGCGTCGCGATCCTCGCCAACACCCGGCTCGACTGGATCGTCGCCGACCTGGGCGTGATGTGCTCCAGCGCCGCGACGACGACGGTCTACCCGACCACCGAGCCGGAGGAGGCCTGCTTCATCGTCGCCGACTCCGGGTCCAAGGTGCTGATCGCGGAGAACCCGGCCCAGGCGGCCAAGATGAGCCGGGACGCGGTGCCCTCGCTCACCCACATCGTGCTGATCGACGGCGCGGCCGACCCGGCCGCCGCCTTCCCCCAGCTGACCCTCGCCGACCTGGAGCGCCGCGGCGCCGAGGCGCTGGCCGCCAACCCGTCGCTGGTCGACGACCTGGTCGCCGGCATCGGCCCGGACGACCTGGCCACCCTCATCTACACCTCGGGCACCACCGGCCGACCCAAGGGCGTCGAACTGCTGCACCGCGGCTGGACCTGGGAGGGTGTGGCGCAGTCCGACGTCGGCGTGCTACTGCCCACCGACGTGCAGTTCCTGTGGCTGCCGCTGTCGCACTCGTTCGGCAAGACGCTGATCTGCGGCATCATCCACGTCGGTGTGCCGACGTACGTGGACGGCCGGGTCGACAAGATCGTCGACAACCTGGGCCTGGTCCAGCCGACGCTGATGTGCGGCGCGCCGCGCATCTTCGAGAAGGTCTACAACAAGGTCGTCACGGGGGCCACCGCGAACGGCGGCCTCAAGGCGAAGATCTTCGCCTGGGCGGTCAAGGTGGGCCGCGAGCGCGTCGCACTCGAGCAGGCCGGCAAGCCGGTCCCCAGCGGCCTGATGCGCAAGTACGGCATCGCGCACAAGCTGGTCTTCAGCAAGCTGCACGCGCGCCTGGGCGGCAACATCCGCTACATGGTCTCCGGCTCGGCGGCGCTGTCGGTGCCGATCGCGGAGTTCTTCGCCGCCGCGGGCCTGCCCATCAGCGAGGGCTACGGCCTCACCGAGAACTGTGCGGGCGCGTTCGTCAACCGGCCCGGCGCGCTGAAGATCGGCACGGTCGGCCAGCCGCTCGGCGACCTGGAGTGCCGGATCGACGAAGACGGGGAGATCCTGCTGCGCGGTGCGCCGATCATGCGGGGCTACTACAACCTGCCCGCGGAGACCGCGGCCGTGTTCACCGAGGACGGCTTCTTCCGCACCGGCGACATCGGCGAGCTGGACGGCGACGGCTTCCTGAAGATCACGGACCGAAAGAAGGACCTGGTCAAGACGTCGGGCGGCAAGTACATCGCGCCGAGCCACATCGAGGGCCTGTTCAAGGCGCTGTGCCCGTACACCTCGCAGGTGCTCGTGATCGGCAACTCGCGCAACTACTGCTCGATGCTGCTGACCCTCGACCCCGAGGCGATCACCGGCTGGGCCGCCGGAACGCCGCTCGAAGGAAAGTCCTACGCGGAGATCGTGGGCTCGGACGAGGCGAAGGCCATGGTCGCGGGCCACATCGACGAGCTGAACGCGAAGCTCAACCGCTGGGAGACCATCAAGAAGTTCACCATTCTGCCGCGCGACCTGACCATCGAGCACGGGGAGATCACCCCCTCGATGAAGCTGAAGCGACGCACGGTGGAGACCAATTTCGCGTCGGATATCGAGAAGATGTACGAGGGGTCCCTCGTCGAAATCTGACCCGGCGAGGACATTCTTTCCCACGCAGTGAGGTACGTAGGGGCGGCCACAAGCCGCCCCTACGTTTTTGTCCCGCTCGCGGGCCGGCTCAGGCGATGAGCGCGGGTTCGCTCCACTGCGGGCGGCTGGTGCGGTCGAGGTCGTAGCGGGCCGCGGCGATGCGGCGTACGCCGTCGACCAGTTCGGGAACGGGCTGGGTGAAGGGCAGCCGGACGAAACGCTCCAGGGTGCCGTCCACGCCGAACCGGGGGCCGGGCGCGAGGCGTACGCCCAGGGGCTCCACCGCGCGCGCCAGCGCGCTGGACACCGGCCCGTCCAGCTCGGCCCACAGGGTGACCCCGCCCGACGGCACGGTCACCCGCCAGCTGGGCAGGTGCTCGCGCACCGCGGCGACCAGCGCGTCGCGCTGCGCGGCCAGCTGCGCGCGGCGCTGCGGGATGACCTCGCCCGCGCGGGCCAGCAGGCGCACCGCGACGAGCTGGTCGAGCACCGGCCCCGCGGTGTCCACGCCGACCCGCACCGCGGCCAGCCGCTGCACGATCGGCGCGGAGGCCCGGATCCAGCCGACGCGCAGGCCGCCCCAGAACGGCTTGCTCATGCCGCCGATGGTGAGCACCCGGCCGTGCCGGTCGAACGAGGCCACCGCGGGCGGCATCGGCTGGCCATCCAGCGGCAGGTCCACGAAGGACTCGTCGATGACCAGGTCGGTCCCGGTGCGCTGGGCGGTGGCGACGAGCTGCTCACGCAGCGCGGCGGGCATGACGTGGCCCGTCGGGTTGTGGAACTCCGGGATCAGGTATGCCAGGCTGGGCCGGGTCTGGCGCAGCGCGCCGAGCAGCAGCTCGGCATCCCAGCCGCCCTCGTCCATGCCGTGCGTGCTGATCCGCGCCCGCCGGCCGGCGAACGCGGCCAGCGCGTTGGGGTAGGTCGGCGACTCGACCAGCACGGACGCGCCCACCGGCACCTGCAGCCGCAGGATCAGGTCGAGCGCGTGCAGCACCCCGTTCGTGATCATGATCTGCTCGGGGCTGGTCGGCAGGCCGCGCTCGCTGTACTGGTCGGCCACGGCCTCGCGCAGCTCGGTGATGCCGCTCGGGTGGTAGCCGGCCCCGCCCAGGTAGCGCGGCAGGTCCTCGACCGCCTCGCGGGCTGCTGCCAGCAGCGGCTCCGGCGCGCCGAGCGCGGCGCAGCTCAGGTCGATCAGGTCCAGCTCGTCGTCGGCCATCCACAGGCCGCTGCTCGCGACCCGATGCCCGCTGGGCAGGGTGGTCCAGCTGCCCGCTCCGCGCCGGCTCGTCAGATGGCCCGAGTCCCGCAGCTCGCGGTATGCCGCGCTGACGGTGGTACGAGAGATCTCCAGGGCCTCGGCGAGTTCGCGCTCGGCGGGCAGGCGCACACCCAGCGCGAGCCGGCCGTCGGCGAGCAGGCCCCGCACGGACGAGGCCAGCGCCGCGTAGTCGGGGCTGCGTCGCCGGGCGGGCAGCGCGTGCCAGCGCCCGAGCAGCCGGGCCAGCTGCACTCCGCGTACAGAGACGGTCATCGCTACTCCCCCGCCGGTAAGGCCAGTCCCCCCGGATTGGCCCTTTCTGGCTTATCGATTGGCCTCCAGACTGGCAGACATGACAGGCGCACGCAAGCCACTGCACATGCCACTCCGAGCGACCCAGCGCCGGGTCTCGACCGCCGCCCCCGCCACCCGCCGCCCCGCCCCCATGCCTCTGCGCGAGCGCCTCCCCCGCCGACTGTTCCAGCTGCTCATCGGCCTGATCGGGTACGGCGTGAGCATCAGCCTGATGCTGCGCGCACACCTCGGCAACCAGCCCTGGGACGTCCTGCACCAGGGCGTCGCCCTGCGCACCGGGCTCAGCGTCGGCACCGTGCTGATCATCGTCGGCGCGGCCGTGCTGCTGTGCTGGATCCCACTGCGCCAGCGGCCCGGCATCGGCACCATCGCCAACATCGTCGTCATCGGCCTGGTCGTGGACGTGGCCAACCAGGTGCTGCCCGAGCCGTCGCACGTGCTCGCCCGCTGGGCCTTCATGATCGGCGGCATCGTGCTGTGCGGCTTCGCCAGTGGCCTCTATATCGGAGCCAATCTGGGCCCCGGACCGCGCGACGGGCTGATGACCGGCCTGGCCGCCCGCACCTGGTCACTGCGCGGCTGGCGCACCGTACTGGAGATCGGCGTAGTCGCCGTGGGCTTCGCGCTCGGCGGCAAGGCGGGACTCGGCACCGTCCTATACGCCCTGGCCATCGGCCCGCTGGCCCAGTTCTTCCTGCCGATGCTCACCGTGCGCCCGCGCCCCGCGCTCCCCGCCACCACCGCACCCGCCCCGACGAACGCCGCCCCGGCCGCCGAACCAGCCGCCTGCTGACCCGCGTCCCACCCCCTCCCTGATCATCGGACTTGCCTGGCACCTGTGCGTATTCAGGACACGCTTTCGCGCAGCCGCCAGGCAAGTCGAGCGATCTTGGGCGGGGCGCGCGGCAAGGCGAGCCAGGTGGTCAGACCGACTTGGCATGGCGTGACGGGCGCGTCACACAGCGTAAATGGGGCAAAGTACGTTTTATTGGTACGGACACCTGACCCTGCCTGCCGGAGGCAACTTCGTGTTCGTATCCATGAAACGGCTGGCCATCGCGTCAGCCGTCATCCTGTCCACCGTCGCCCAGGCCGGCCCCGCCGTCGCCGCCGCGCCGGACGTGACCGTCCTCTACACGGGGCTGAGCAATCCGCGGGGCCTCGCCTTCGACCGCGACGGCACCCTCTACATCACCGAGGCCGGCCGGGGCGCCGACGGCGCCGCCAATCCGACCTGCCTGCCTCGGCCGCAGGGCATCGGCTGCCTGGGCGCCACCGGCGCGCTGGCCCGCCTCGACCGCAACGGCACGCTGACCCGCGTGCTGACCGGCCTGCCCTCGCTGGCCGGGCCCGACGGCACCGAGGCCATCGGGCCCGACGACATCGCATTCAACCGCCACGACCGCGCCCTGCTCACCGTGGGCCTGAGCGAGGCCCCCGCGAACCGGGACGGGCTGCCCGAGCCGGGCCGCGAGATGGGCCGGCTGCTGTCGGTGCGCCGAGACTGGTCCGGCGACTGGTACACCCAGCGCCTGACCACGCAGCGCATCGCCGACATCGCCGGCCACGAGGCCGCGAACAACCCCGACGGCGGCGAGCTGGACTCCAACGCCCAGTCGGTGGCGTTCGGGCCGGGCGGGGCCGCGGTCGTCGACGCCGGCGCCAACTCGCTGCTGTTCGTCACGCCCGCGGGCCAGGTGAGCACCCTCGCGGTGTTCCCCGAGCGCCAGATGCCCGCTCCGCCCAACTTCAACATGCCCGCGGGCACCATGCTGCCGATGCAGTCGGTGCCGATGGCCGTGGTCTACCGCAAGGGCGCCTACTACGTCGCCGAGCTGACCGGCCGCCCCTTCACCCAGGGCTCGGCCCGCATCTTCAAGGTCGTCCCGGGCGAGCAGCCCACCGTGTACGCCGAGGGCCTCACCACGGTCGTGGACATCGCCTTCGGCCCGGACGGCGCCCTGTACGCCCTGGAGTTCACGCACACGTCGATGTTCGGCCCGAGCCGCGGCGTCGGCGCGCTGATGCGCATCCCCGGCGAGGGCAAGGCCCCCGAGATGGTCCTCGACAAGGTGGACCATCCCGGCGGCATCGCCATCCGCGGCCGCAACGCCTTCATCACCACCTGCTCGGTCTGCGCCACCACCGGCGCTGTCATGAAACTCCGCCTCCCGGCCTGACCGGCGCATCGGACCGGGGCCACGCCGCACACGGCGTGGCCCCGGTCCCGTTTTCACATGGACGTTGGCCTATTACATCGACCAGGACGCGATCGAAGTCGACGTGATAGGCCAGCGTCTATGCACCCCGGGGCGGGCGAGCCGGGGCGTGCGCCGGGGCGGGCGAGCCGGGTGCGCGGCCGGGTGCGCGGCCCCCGGGCGCCGCGCGTCAGTGGCCGGCCGGGGCGGCGTCCGGGGTGACGTGGCGGGACTGGACCAGCCAGCCCTCAGGCTCGGCGGGGGCCGGGACGAGGACGTCCTCGCACAGGCAGTGACGGTGCAGCCGGGGCGTGCCGTCGGCGGTGACCGCGATGACCATGCCGTAGCACTTCACGTGGGCCGTGCCGTCGGCGGCGGGGGTCACCCAGACCATGCCGTGCCAATGGCGGTGGGTTTCGCCGGAGGCGGCCAGGCGGGCGTGGGTCTGCTCGACGGCGGTGGCCAGGGCTTCCCGGCCGCGGACCGGGGCGTCGAGCCCGGGGGCGGTGAAGGTGCCGTCGGGGGCGAAGGTGTCGGCCCATTCGCGGGCCTGGCCGGAGTCGAGCAGGTGCATGTGGCGGGCGTAGAACTGCTGGACGGAGAGGTACAGCGCCGAGGTGTCGGTGATCTCGGGGAGGGCGGTCATGGCCATGGCGTGCTCCTTCGGGTGAGAGTGGTCAGAGAATGGCTACGGCGCGGGTCCAGCCGGCGCCGGCGCCCTTGATCTTGATGGGCAGGCAGGAGACGGTGAAGCCGTACGGCTGGGGCAGGGCGTCGAGGTTGGCCAGCCGTTCGATCTGGCAGAACTCGCGGTCGCGGCCGGTGAAGTGGGCGGGCCACAGCACGCCGCGGTCGCCGGTCTCGTGGAAGCGTTTGAGCATCGCGCCGAAGGGGGCGTCGAGGCTGAACGCGTCGGTGCCGATGACCCGGATGCCCTTGTCCAGCAGGAAGTTCGTGGCGCTGCCGTCCAGGCCGGTGAACTCGGTGAAGTAGCGCGGGGTGCCGGCCCAGGCCGACGCGCCCGTGTGCAGCAGCACGATGTCCAGCGGCTGCGGCTGGTAGCCGATGCGGGCCAGTTCCTTGTCCAGGAAGTCCGCGTCGACGGTCGGACCGGTCGCCGAGCGCAGGTCCAGGCAGACCGCGGGCCGGTGGAACCAGTCCAGCGGCATCTCGTCGATGTGCCGCGGCACGCCGTAGCTGGCCTTGCTGCCGTAGTGCGACGGCGCGTCGATGTGCGTGCCGGTGTGCGTGGTGAGCTTGAGCGTGTCGACCGACAGCAGTTCGCCGTCGGGCAGCACGGACGGGTCGAAGTCGACGCCGAAGTGCAGCGCCATCTCCTCGGCCATGTGCACCGCGCCCTGCGCGGGCGTCATGACGTCGTGGATGACCGGCTCGGGTTCCCAGGCCGCGGCGTCCACGGCCGTGGACAGGTCGATGATGGGCATGATCAACTCCTCCTTGGAACAGACAGTTCGGGTGCGGCCAAGATCGTCGGACTTGCCTGGCAGGTGCGCGTATCTTGCAGCCGGTTTCGCCCAGGTGCCTGGCATGTCCGGCGATCTTGGTCGGGGCGGTCAGGCCGATGGGACCGGGCCTGCGCCGGTGGCGGTGGCGTAGAGGTCGGTGCGCACCCGGCAGCGCGGGTTGCCGAAGGCGACCATCCGGGTGAGCTTGTGGCCGATCGGGGTGCGGTGGACGATCGAGGCCACCGCCTGCCGGCCCACCTCCAGCGCCCGGCTGCGGCTGCCGAGCATCCCCTTGGCCTGCAGGTGCTGGAACTTGAGCACCTTCTTGATGTCGGCGCCGCGCGCGGTGGTGTAGCCCGCCAGCGCCGCCGCCACCACGGGCCCCGGCTTGCGCAGGGCCGCGACCAGGGCCGGGTGGGCCAGCACCGCGTCCTGCAGGGCCAGGTTGAGACCCTGCGCGCCGAGCGGGCTGTGCGTGTGCGCCGCGTCGCCGATGAGCAGCAGCCCGTCGCGCGCCCACTCCCGGGCGGTGCCCGCGAACACGTCGAGCAGGCTGAGGTCGGTCAGGCCGCGCACCTTCTCGTACACCCGCCCGGCGTACTCCGGCACGGCCTGGCACAGCTGGTCGCGGAACTCGGTGAACGGCCGCGCGGCGAACTGCCGGTAGCCACCGTGCGGCAGCGCCCAGCCGAGCTGGATGCCCTCCGGGTAGCTGCTGTAGCTGAGCAGCATCCGGCCGCCGCCGCCGCGGATGGTCACGTCGCGCACCGCCTCGCCCGCCGCGGGCAGTTTGAACCACAGCAGGTCGAAGGTGAACACGTCGCGGCGGTCGTACGGGATGCCGGACAGCTGCCGCGTCTTGGAGTAACGCCCGTCCGCGCCGACGACGCAGCGGGACCGGATGGTGCGGTGCCCGCGCGGGCCGGAGACGACCGCGCCGCGCACCGCGCCGTCGTCGCGGACCAGGTCGGTGATCCGGGTCCCGGCCAGGTAGCGGAACGTCGGCTCCCGGCGGCACGCCGCCAGCAGTTCCTCCAGGATGTACTGCTGGGGCACGCTGAGCATGTAGTTGTACGGCCCCGGCAGGTCCCGGTAGTCCACCCCGAGCACCGCCTTGCCCTTGTTGACCAGCTGGAAGCGGTCGTGCACGTGGCTGCCCCGGTTGCGGGCGGCGGCCAGCACGCCCAGCTCGTTCAGCACCGCGAGCCCACCGGGCTGCAGGATCTCCCCGCGGTACGCGCGGTCGAAACTGGACGACTTCTCCACCACCGTGACGTCGACGCCGGACCGCGCCAGCAGCAGCGCGAGCGCCAGCCCGGCCGGCCCGCCGCCGATCACGCAGACATCGGTGAGGACGTCGCTGTCCCTGTCAGCCAATGGATGCCTCCTCGGTCAGACCTCGCGCACCGGTCGGGTCGATGCCGGCGACCAGCGAGGTGTCGTGCGTTCCCTCGATGAACTGCGGATGGTCGAGCACCGCGAGCAAAAAGTCGCGGTTGGTGGCCAGGCCAGGCCCGGCGGCGTGGAACTCGCCCAGCGCCCGCCGCATGCGCAGCAGCGCCTGCGGCCGGTCCGGCGCCCACACCACGAGCTTGGCCAGCAGCGGGTCGTATGCCGGGGACACCCGGCCGCCCTGGTAGGCGTCGGTGTCGACGCGCACGAACGGGCCCCCGGGCAGCGTCAGCTCGACCAGCCGCCCGGGTGCGGGCACGAAGTCGCGGGCCGGGTCCTCGGCGTTGATCCGGCACTCCATCGCCGCACCGCGCGGGACCAGGTCGTCCTGGCGCAGGGTCAGCCGCTCCCCCGCCGCGATCAGCAGCTGCTCGCGGACCAGGTCGACGCCGTGGGTCAGCTCGGTGACCGGGTGCTCGACCTGGATGCGGCAGTTGACCTCCATGAAGTGGAAGCCGCCGTCGTGGTCGACGAGGAACTCGAAGGTGCCCGCGCCGACGTAGCCGGTGGCCAGCGCCCCGCGCAGGGCCGCCTCGCCCATCTGCCGCGCCAGGTCGGCGGGCAGGCCCGGGGCCGGCGTCTCCTCGATGATCTTCTGCCGCCGCCGCTGCGCCGAGCAGTCGCGCAGGCCCAGGTAGACGCCGTCGCCGTACTGGTCGCAGAGGATCTGCACCTCGACGTGGCGCGCGGTGGGCAGGTAGCGCTCCAGGTAGAGCCGGTCGTCGCCGAACAGCGACTGCGCCGCCGACTTCACCTCCCGGAACTGCCGGACCAGGTCGCCAGGCTCGTGCACGACCTGCATGCCGCGCCCGCCGCCCCCGGCCACCGCCTTGACGATAACCGGGTAGCCGATCCCGGCGGCGACTTGCACCGCGAGGTCCGGGCACTGCACCGGCCCGTCGCTGCCGGGCAGCATCGGCAGGTCGGCGGCGGCCATCGTGGCGCGGGCGGCGGCCTTGTCGCCCAACCGCTCGATCACCGCCGCGGGCGGTCCGACGAACGTGATGCCGTACGCCTCGCAGGCCTCCGCGAAGTCGGGCACCTCGGACAGGAAGCCGTATCCGGGGTGGACCGCGTCCGCGCCGGTGCGCCGGGCCGCCTCCAGGATCGCGGCCATGTTCAGGTAGCTGGAGCGCGCCGGGCCCGGTCCGATGCAGACGGCCTCGTCCGCGAGGTCCACCACCGCGGCGTCGCGGTCCTCGGTGGAGTAGACGGCGACCACGCGCAGCCCCAGCTCACGGCAGGTGCGGGCGACGCGCAGGGCGATCTCGCCCCGGTTCGCGATGAGCACGGTGGTGAACACGGCGGCCCCCTAGTGCCCGGTCGCCGGGGCGATGGTGAGCAGCCGGTCGCCGTACTCCACCGAGGTGCCGTCCGGGACGTGCACGGCGACGATCTTCCCGTCGCGTTCCGCCTCGACCGGGATCATCAGCTTCATCACCTCGATGATCGCCACCTGCTGGCCCCGCCGGACCTGGTCGCCCTCGGTGACGAACGGGGCCGTGCCCGGCTCGGCCGCACGGTAGAAGGTGCCCACCGTGCTCGCGCAGACGTCGACGAAGCCGTCGCCGGCGGGTGCCGCGGGAGCGGGCACGTGGCCCACTGCGGCGACCGCGCCGGCCGCGGTGCCGTTGGCCGCGACGGCCTGGACGACCGCGGTGACCGGCGTCTCGGCGGGCGACGTGAGCTCACCGGGCCATTCCAGCTCGACGAGCACGTCGCCGGCCCGGATGCGCAGCGCGCGGGGCTGCCGGTCCACTCCGGCCAGCAGCTGCTGGGCGCTGCGGCGTACGTCGTCGAGGTCGTCGGCGACGGTGCGGCCCGAGTCGGGCAGCGGGCCGTGCAGGGGACATGCGTCCGCGGTGTCCACCGGAACGGGTGGCACGCGCAGGTGTGGATCCAGCAGACCGGTCACCACGAACCTCCTTCGGTCGGGATCAGTACGGCCTCGTCGGGCCGGCGCGAGCTGCCGAACCGCCGGAAGCGGGCCCGCCGCTGCGCGACGAGGCGGCTCTGGTCGAGGCCGGCGAGATCGGCCAGCTCGGCATGGACAGCGGCGCGCAGCGCGGCGGCCGCGGCGTGGTGGTCGGCTTCGGCGCCGCCCAGCGGTTCCGGGATCACCGCTTCCACCACGCCGAGTTCGAGCAGGGAGCGGGCGTCCACGCGCAGCGCCTGGGCGGCGGTGGGCGCCGCGGCGGCGTCGCGCCACAGGATCGCCGCGCAGCCCTCGGGACTGATGACGGTGTAGACCGCGTTTTCCATGATCAGTACGCGGTCCGCGACGGCGATGCCGAGCGCGCCGCCGCTGCACCCCTCGCCGGTGATCACGGTGACCACCGGGACGGGCAGCGAACCCATCAGGCGCAGGTTCTCCGCGATGGCGGTGGCCTGGCCCTGCTCCTCGGCGTCCACTCCCGGGTACGCCCCGGGCGTGTCCACCAGCGTGAGCACGGGCAGGCCCCACTTGGCGGCCAGCCGCAGCAACCGGGCGGCCTTGCGGTAACCCGCGGGGCCGGGCATGCCGTAGTTGCGGCGGTCCAGCTCGCGGGTCGTGTGGCCCTTCTCGTGGCCGATCACGACCAACGGCGTGCCGCCGAGCCGGCCGACTCCGCCGATGATCGCCGGGCAGTCGCCACCCACCCGGTCGCCGTGCAGCTCCTCGAAGTCGTCGAGGATCATGCTGAGGTAGTCCGAGGTGGTGGGCCGGGCCACGTTGCGCGCCCGGCGGACCGCCTCCCAGGCCTGCCGCTCCGGCAGCAGCGCCGGATCGCGGACCACGGTGCACACGCCGCCCTCGACCGGGGCGGGCGGCACCGCGTCCCGGCGGGTGCCGATGGCCAGCAGCCGGCCGATGCGGTGGCGCAGCGCCGGGCGCGGGCAGATAAGGTCCAGAAAACCGCGGTCCAGCAGGAACTCCGCGGTCTGGAAGCCGGCCGGCAGCTCCTGCTTGATGGTCTGGGCGATGACCCGGGGTCCGGCGAAACCGAGCCGCGCGCCCGGTTCGGCGACCACGACGTCGCCGAGCATCGCGAACGAGGCGGCCACGCCGCCGTAGGTCGGGTCGGTGACCAGGCAGACCGTCGGCAGCCCGGCCTCGTCGAGCTGGTGCAGGGCCTGCGCGGTCTTCGCCATCTGCATCAGGCCGATGACGCCCTCCTGCATGCGCACCCCGCCGGAGGCGGTGACCAGCAGCAGCGGCAGCCGTTGCGCCAGCGCCGTCTCCGCGGCACACGTGATCAGCTCGCCGACCGCGCCGGACAGGCTGCCGCCCATGAAGCGGAAGTCCATCACCGCCGCTATCGCCGGGGTGCCGGTCATCCGCAGCCGGCAGCACACCACCGCCTCGGCCAGCCCGGTCGTGCGCCGCGCCTCGGCGATGCGCTGCGGATACGGCTTGTCGTCGACGAAGCGCAGCGGATCCGCGGCGTCGGCGGCCAGGTCCAGCGGCTCGATCGAACCGGGGTCGGCCAGCAGGGCCAGCCGGTCCCAGGCGCCCAGCGGGCGGCAGTGCCCGCACTGAGGGCAGATGCCGTTGCTGCGGGCCAGCCGCTTGCCGTACACGACGGCCTGGCACCTGGAGCAGGAGACCCAGGACGCGTCCGGTCCGGCCGGACCGGGCAGCGTGCCCGGTCCGGCCCCCTCTCCGGTCACGACGCACACTCGCTTCGCGAGCGAGCGTCGTGGAGCGCTGCCCACATGATTCGCCCGCTACGCGCGCTCATGACAATGCCCCGGTCCGGGTGGAGCTGACCAGGTCGATCAGCTGTCCGGGCGTGCTCACCGCCAGCACCGCGTCGTCGGGCAGGCGGATGTTGAGGTCACGCTGCAGGCAGGCGGTGGTCTCCAGCAGCGCCAGGGAGTCATACCCCAGGTCGGCGAAGCTGGTGTCGGCGATGTCCCCGTCCAGGTCCACTCTCTCGTCCGCCCCTGCGACATCGCGCAGGATGCGCCGCACGTCCTCGATGGTGAAGTCGTTCATGACGCGCTCCCTTCCGTTCCGGCATCGGCGTGGGTTCAGCGAGCGGCGAGCGGGGCGTGCTCGTCGACCGCGTCGTACAGGTCGTGCTCCGGGACGGCGAGCCCGGCGAGTTTCATGACCTGCTCGCGGAAACCGGGGGTCTGCACGGCCTTGGCGTGCGCCGCGGCGTCAGCCCACTGCACGGTCTCGATGAAGACCTCGGGCTGGCGGCGCGAGCGGTAGAACTGGCGGCCGATGAAACCCGGCTGGGCGCTCATGTACGCCGAGATCTCGTCGAGCGCCTGCTCGAACCGCGCGACGTCGCCGTTGACAGTGATCTTGTTGATGAACGTGACCATGTGGTCGCTCCTTCGGGTGTGGGCGGCGCCGTGCCGCTCGTGTACTCGGGTGCGCACGTCCCGGCGGCGGGCCTTGCCGTTGGGCGAGCGCGGGATCTCCCGCACCAGCTCGATGCCGTGCAGGTGCTGGTATTCGGGCAGGCCGCCGTTCACGAACGCGACGATCTCGTCCGCGCCGACCTGCTCGTCATCGGTGACGACCAGGGCGTACGCGACCGCGCCGCGGTAGGAGTGCGGCATGTCGACGACCATGCAGTCGGTCACCGCCGGATGGCGCATGATCACCCGTTCCAGCTCCACGGGTGAGACCAGCCAGTTGTCGCACTTGAAGACGTCCTTGAGCCGGTCGACGAGGAACAACGTGCCGTCCTCGTCGAGCCGCCCCACGTCGCCGGTGTCGAACCAGCCCTCGGCGTCGTACGGGCGCTGCACCCCGTCCGGGGTCAGGTAACCCGCCATCAGCTGCGGCCCGCGCAGCTGCACCTCGCCCGGGGTGCCGACCGGCAGCGGCTGCCGGGTGTCCAGGTCGACGACCCGGCACTCGGTGCCGAGCACCGGCCGGCCCACCGAACCCGCCGACGGGCCGGCGATCCGGTCGCAGTGGGTCAGCGGTGACGTCTCGGCCAGGCCGTACCCCTGGATGACCGGGATGCCCAGCCCGGCGCACAGCCGGGCCGCGGCGGCCGGAGCCAGCGCGGATCCTCCGGAGAGGATGGCCCGCACCCCAGGCATGCGCCAGGTGGGCAGCCTCGGGTCGGCGGCCATCCGGGCCAGCCGCACCGGCAGGCTGTAGAAGTGCGTCGCGCCGGTGCGGGCCGCCGTCGCGACGGCCTGCGTCGGATCGGCGTCCGGGCACAGCACCTGGGTCGACGCCGCGCTCACCGCCGAGTTCAGGTGCATCGGGTGGTACGTCGGCAGGTGGTTGAGCGTGACCGTGTCCGGCCCGAGCCCGTGCGCCGCCGCCACCTGGGCCGCGTTGTAGACCAGGTTGCGGTGGGTGAGCAGCACCGCCTTGGGCCGCCCGGTGGTGCCGCTGGTGAACTGCAGCACCGCCACCTGGTCCGGGTCGTCGACCGGCGACTCGAACCGGGCGGCCCGGCCCGCCGGCGCGCCCGCGGCCGGCACGCAGTGCTCACCCGGACGGTCCAGGTAGAACACGTGCGCCAGCCGCGGCAGGTCGAGCCGGACGCGCTGCAGCTTGTCGGCCATCTCCGCGACGCCGACGAGCACCTGCACCCCGGCCGACTCCAGCGCGTACGCCAGTTCCTCCTCGCCCTGCAGCGGGTTGATCACGGCGCACACGTGGCCCGCTCGGATCGTCCCGTAGTAGGCCACCGCGAACGCCGGGTGCAGCGCCCCGGCCACGCCGACAACCGGGCCGGGCAGGCCGGGCCGCGGCGGAGCGGCATCCCCCGGGAGCAGCGCGGTGAGCTTGGCCGCGAAGCCGTCGGCGGCCGCGTCGAGCTCCGCGAACGTCATCGCCCGCGAGCCGGTCTGCACGGCGATGCGGTGCGGTGCGCTGACCGCCGCCCGGCGCAGCAGCCCGTCGAGGGTGCCGCCCGAGCGGGCGAGCGCGTCGGCCAGCGCCCGCTCGGCGGCGACGGTGTCGGCGTCGGTGCTACTTGGCACGGGCCGGCTCCTCGGCGTACGCCTGCGCGTGGCGCAGCGTCTGCAGCGAGTTGGTGCTGAGCACCCGGCGCAGGTAGCGGCGCGCGTCGGCGACCGTGGTGTCCTCGCCGAGCAGGTTCAGCGCCGACGGCTTGATGGTCGCGGTGTGCCGGGCGTGCACGGTGACACCTTCGGGCGTCTCCACGAAGTGCCAGTGGCCGGTGTGCGCGTCGAGCAGCTTCGGCAGGCCGATCTGCTTGTAGATGATTTTGTGCGGCAGGCAGACGCGCACCGAGCGGGTGGTGTGCGCACGGCCCTCCGGGGTGACCGTGTCCATGTCGAAGAACTGCACGCCGGGCTGGTCCTCGGTCATCGACAGCGCGGTGACGTGCGGGACCCGCTCGGGCCACTTGTCGGCGGCGTACAGGAACTCGTAGACCTGCGCCGGCTGCCCCGCGATGAACAGCGGGTCCTCGAAGGAGATGACCAGCTGCTCCAGCTCGTCCCAGCGCTCGGCCAGGCCCTTGACCCGGGACACGATCTCCTGCGCGCCTTCGAGCTGCGCGGCGGCGGCGTCCGCGCCCTCGGTGCCCGGCGCGGCGGTCACGGTGATCGTCAGTTCGGCCTCGCAGGCCTGCTCGCCCTGCGGCGCGAACGTCCACTCGGTGCGCACCGACACCAGCGGGGCGGCGCAGTCGCGCTGCTCGGTGACGACGCGCAGCCCGGCCTTGTCGATCGTGCGGGTGGTGGTCCACTGGCGTACGCCCTCACCGTCCAGGGCCCACCAGCGCACGTTCGCGCCGTCGGCGTCCGGCTCGGCGTGCACGCCGTCCGGGAAGAACTGCGGCCAGTGCCGCAGGTCCTCGATCAGCTCGAAGGCGACCGCGGCCGGCGCGGCGACCTCCGCGCGCTGGGTCTCGGTGTACACCTTGTTCTTGGACATCGGCGCTCCTCTACGGGCCGTGGTGGGGATTTCGGCCGCACGCGGTCATCCGCGGCGAACCGTCTGCCAAGAACCGTCGCAGCCGGCCACTTGAGAACCGGTGGAAAGCGACTTGAATGCCCAGGTCAAGCCACCACGCCGGGATCACGGCGGGTTGATGCGGGCGGCCGGCGCACCGGCCGGAAAGATCACCCTCAGTTCCGGCGAATGGGACAGATCGCCCCTCTCTAGCACTAATAGTGGTGGAGGCGGCATTCGCACATCGCGAGCGCGACGAGCCATTCGGGGGTGGACATGCAATGTCGAGTACTCGGCCCGCTGGACCTGCGTTGCGGCGGGGTGTCGGGTGATCTGACCGCGCCCAAACCGCGCAAGGTGCTGGCACTGCTGCTGATCCACGCCGACCGGGTGGTGCCGATCGACCTGCTCACCACCGAGCTGTGGGACGACGAGCCGCCCGCGAGCGCGCTGACCACGCTGCAGACCTACATCCTGCAGATCCGCCGGATGCTGGCCCGCACCTGCGGCATGGACCCGGCCCGGGTGGCCCGGGAGCTGCTGGTCACCCATGCCGACGGCTACCAGCTGCACCTCGAAGGCTCGTCGCTGGACCTGCACGAGTACGAGCGCCTGGCCGACCAGGGCCGGCTCGCCCAGCTCTGCGGCGACCACGCGCACGCGTCCCGGCTGCTCGGCGCGGCCCTGGCCGTGTGGCGCGGCACGGCGCTGGTCGACGTGCGGCTCGGGCCCGTGCTGCGGGTCGAGGCGCAGCGCCTGGAGGAGGCCCGGCTGGCCACCTGGAAGCAGCGCATCGACGCCGACCTGGAACTCGGCCGTCACCGCGAGATCCTGGGCGAGCTGGGCTGCCTGGCCGCCCGCCATCCGCTGCACGAGGACCTGCAGGCCCAGTACATGATCGCGCTGTACCGGGCGGGCCGGCGCACCGACGCCCTGGAGGCCTTCCGGCGGCTGCGCGAGGTGCTCATCGACGAGCTCGGCCTGGAGCCCTCGCGGCGTATCCAGCGCGTGCAGCACGCCATCCTCACCGCCGACCCGGTGCTGGACACGGCGTCCGCCCTGGACACCGCGTGGACCTGGGACAGCGCCGTGGGCGGGGCCGAACTGGTCGCCGCCGGGCGCGGCCCGGTCTGACCAGCCGATTTCTCAAGCCGGACTCAAGTCGGCGCGCGCGACGCTCGACGCAGGTCCACCGACCCCGCAGGAGGCGTCCATGCATCGACGTGTCGTGATCACCGGATTGGGCGTGGTGGCGCCGGGCGGCATCGGCGCCAAGGCGTTCTGGGAGCTGCTGACCTCAGGACGTACCGCGACCCGCACCATCAGCTTCTTCGACCCCTCGCCGTTCCGGTCCCAGGTCGCCGCCGAGTGCGACTTCGACCCGGCCGCGTACGGCCTCACCCCCGCGCAGACCCTGCGGATGGACCGCGCGGCCCAGTTCGCCGTGGTCGCCGCCGCCGAGGCCGTCTCCGACGCCGGCCTGGAACTGGCCGAACTGGACCCGCACCGGGTCGGCACGGTGGTGGGCAGCGCGGTCGGCGCGACCATGAGCCTGGAACGCGAGTACGTCATCGCGTCCGAGAAGGGCGCGCGCTGGCTGGTCGACAACACCCGCACCTCGCCGCACCTCTACGACTACTACGTGCCCGGCTCGTTCGCGGCCGAGGTGGCCTGGTCGATCGGCGCGGAGGGCCCGGCCGCGGTGGTCTCCACCGGCTGCACGTCCGGGTTGGACGCGGTGGCATACGCCGCCGAGCTGATCCGCGAGGGCAGCGCCGACGTGGTGGTCGGCGGGGCGAGCGACGCGCCCATCTCCCCGATCACCGTGGCCTGCTTCGACGCCATCAAGGCGACCACGCCGCGCAACGACGACCCCGCGCACGCCTCCCGGCCGTTCGACAACAGCCGCAACGGGTTCGTGCTCGGCGAGGGCTCGGCGATGTTCGTGCTGGAGGACCTGGAGCGGGCCCGCCGCCGCGGCGCACCGGTGTACGCCGAGATCGTCGGCTTCGCCTCGCGCTGCAACGCCTTCCACATGACCGGGCTGCGCCCCGACGGCCGGGAGATGGCCGAGGCGATCCGCAACGCCCTGGACACGGCCCGGATGGACCCGACGACGATCGGCTACGTCAACGCACACGGCTCGGGCACCAAGCAGAACGACCGGCACGAGACGGCAGCCGTGAAGCTGGCGCTGCGCGAGCACGCGTACGCCACCCCGATGAGTTCGATCAAGTCGATGGTCGGGCACTCGCTCGGCGCGATCGGCGCGATCGAGGTGGCCGCCTGCGCGCTGGCCATCACCAACGGCGTCGTGCCGCCCACGGCGAACCTGCACGAGCCCGACCCCGAATGCGACCTCGACTACGTGCCCTTGGAGGCCCGCGACCGCAGGCTCGACGCGGTGCTGTCGGTCGGCAGCGGCTTCGGCGGCTTCCAGAGCGCCATGCTGCTGGCCCGCCCGGAAGGAGACGCCCGATGAGCGAGCGCAGCGCGCGAAACGGCACCGGAGAGGCCGCCGACGAGCGAAGCGAGGAGAAGGCCGCTGACGCACCTGTGGTCACCGGGCTCGGCGTGATCGCCGCGACCGGGCTGGACACCGAGACGTACTGGAAGGCCACCTTGGCGGGCCGCGGCGGCATCGGCCGCATCGCCCGCTTCGACCCGGCGCAGTACCCGTCCCGGCTGGCCGGGGAGATCCGCGGCTACGACCCCGCCGACCATCTGCCGGACCGGCTGCTGGCGCAGACCGACCACGTCACCCGGTTCTCGCTGACCGCCGCCGCGACGGCGCTGGCCGACGCGGTCGTGGACCCGGCGGCGCTCGGCGAGTACGACATGAGCGTGGTGACCGCGAGCTCCGCGGGCGGCTTCGAGTTCGGCCAGAAGGAGCTGGAGAAGCTGTGGTCAAAGGGCGGTGACCACGTCAGCGCGTACCAGTCGTTCGCCTGGTTCTACGCGGTCAACACCGGGCAGATCTCCATCCGGCACGGCATGCGCGGCCCCAGCGGCGTCGTCGTCACCGACCAGGCCGGCGGGCTCGACGCGATCGGCCAGGCGCGCCGCCACCTGCGCGCGGGCACCGCACTCGCGATCACCGGCGGCGTCGACGGCTCGTTGTGCCCGTGGGGCTGGATCGGGCAGCTGGCCACCGGGCAGATCAGCGAGTGCGACGACCCGGCGCGGGCATACCTGCCGTTCGACGCCGCCGCGAACGGCTTCGTGCCGGGCGAGGGCGGGGC
This sequence comes from Catellatospora sp. NPDC049111, assembly GCF_040648615.1. NCBI lineage: Bacteria > Bacillati > Actinomycetota > Actinomycetes > Micromonosporales > Micromonosporaceae > Catellatospora > Catellatospora sp. NPDC049111. The sequence goes on from NZ_JBEZEB010000009.1 coordinate 217,773, forward strand.
GATCCTCGTCGTCGAGCAGCGCGAGGCCGCGCAGCGCCGGGCCGCACCACGGGTTTACGGCGAGATCAGCGGCTACGCCGCCACCTTCGACCCGGCCCCCGGTTCCGCCCGCCCGCCCGGCCTGCGGCGCGCGATCGAGCTGGCGCTGGCCGACGCCGGTTGCGCCCCGTCCGACGTGGACGTGGTGTTCGCCGACGCGGCCGGGGTGCCCGAACTGGACCTGGTCGAGGCGCAGGCGCTGACCGGGGTGTTCGGCGCGCGCCGGGTGCCGGTCACCGCGCCGAAGACGATGACCGGACGGCTCGCGGCCGGGGCGGGCGGGCTCGACGTCGCCACGGCCCTGCTGTCCCTGCGCGACCAGGTCATCCCGCCGACCGTCAACGTCGGCACCCTCGCCGACGGCTGCCGTGACCTGGACCTCGTCCGCGACGCCGCCCGGCCCGCCCCGCTGCGGCGGGCGCTGGTCCTGGCCCGCGGCATCGGCGGCTTCAACGCCGCCGTGCTGGTCACCGCCCCATAACAGCCCTCACCCGCCGCGGTCCGCGCTGCGGCTCCCGAATGAAGATCGCCGTTTCAGGGCAAAACCTCGGGTTCAACCCCGGCTTTCGACCTGAAACGGCGATCTTCATCGTCAAAATCGCTCGACTTGCCAGGCAAGTGGGCGAAAGCGCGGTCAAGATACGCACAGGTGCCAGGCATGTCGGGCGATCTTGGACGTGCCAGGTGGCCGACACGGCGGCGGTGCGCGGGGCGGGTTCCGGGGTGGCTGTGCGGTGCGCCTGTTTGGGCTGGTGGGTGTCGGTGGTTAGGGTGGCGGAGTTCCTGGCAAATCGGACAAATTGGGTTTCCCGGTCCTGTGCCGGTCGCCAGGTCTTCCGACATCGCGACCGAAGGGCGACCGATGCCTTCCCGACGACAACTTCTCACCACCGGCGTGCTGTCCGGCGCGGCCATGCTGATCCCGGCCCCGGCGAGCGCCGCGCGCGCCGCGGCCGCGGCACTGGCCGCCGGAAAACTCGACGCTTCGAAGATCCACAAGTACAAGACGCGGCTGCCGGTCCCGGCCGCCATGCCGACCGTCTCCACCAAGGGCAAGGCCGACCGGTACGCCGTCGAGGTGCGCCAGTTCCGCCAGCAGATCCTGCCACCGGGCATGCCGCAGACCACGGTATGGGGCTACGGCTCCGCGGCCCACCCGAAGACGTTCGGCTATCCCGCGCGCACCATCGAGGCCCGCACCGACCGCCCGGTCGAGGTCACCTGGATCAACGGCCTGATCGACGCCAAGGGCCGGGCCCGGCCGCACCTGCTGCCCGTGGACCCGACGCTGCACTGGGCCAACCCGGCCGGCGGCATGGCGCACCGGGACATGCCCGCCGACTTCAGCACCACGCCGACGCGCTACGCCGGTCCGGTGCCGATCGTGACGCACGTGCACGGCGCGCACGCCGCGGAGGAGGCCGACGGCTACCCGACCGCCTGGTACCTGCCCGACGCCCCGCTGCCGCGCGGCTTCGCCGCCACCGGCTCGGACTACGCCGACATGCGGGAGAAGGCGGAGGCCTACGGCCCGCGCTGGAAGCCCGGCCAGGCCGTGTTCCGCTACGACAACGACCAGGCCCCGGGCACGCTGTGGTACCACGACCACGCCTTGGGCATCACCCGGCTCAACGTGTACGCGGGCCCGGTCGGCTTCTACCTGATCCGCGGCGGCGAGCAGGACCTGCCCGAGGGCACCCTGCCCGGCCCCGCGCCCGGCCCCGACGACCCCGACGGCACCCGCCACTACGAGATCCCCCTGTGCATCCAGGACCGCTCGTTCCGCACCGACGGCTCGCTGTACTACCCGGACAGCCGCAGCCTGTTCCACGACGCGTTCGCCGGCCCGTACGTGCCGGCCAGCGACATCGCCCCGATCTGGAACCCGGCGTACCTGGCCGACGCGATCGTGGTCAACGGCCGCACCTGGCCGCAGCTGACCGTCGAGCCCCGGCGCTACCGGTTCCGGCTGCTCAACGGCAGCAACTCCCGCACGCTGATCCTGAAGATCGCGGCCAGCGCGACCGCGCCGCGTCCGGCTACCGCGGCGGTGCCGTTCTGGCAGATCGGCTCCGACGGCGGCTGGCTGCGCGAGCCGGTGGCGCTGGAGCAGCTGATGCTCGGCCCGGGTGAGCGGGCCGACGTGATCGTCGACCTCACCGGGCTGGCCGAGGGCACCGAGCTGTTCGTGATCAACGAGGCGCCGGACGTGCCGTACGCGGCCGGGGTGCTCGGCACCGACTACCAGCCCGCGAACATCGCCACCACCGGCCAGGTGATGAAGCTGCTGGTGATCCCGCTGCGGGGCACGGACACCAGCGTGCCCCCGGAGCACCTGAGCCTGCCCGCCGCGCCGAAGCTGCCCGACTCGGCGGCGAGCTGGCGGGTCCTGCTCGACGACCTGCCCTCGGTCGCGCTGACCGGCGTGAACCACCGCGTCGCCACGCTCGGCACCGTCGCGCCGGACCGCACCCAGACCCCGCTGCGCTGGCACGACGCGCCGACTGAGAAGCCGGTGCTGGGCCGCAGCGAGACCTGGGAGATCCTCAACTTCACCGATCACTCGCACACCGTGCACCTGCACCAGGTGCAGTTCGAGGTGGTCAGCCGGCAGCCCTTCGGCATCCCGCCGAAACCGCGCCCGGCCGAGTCCTGGGAGTCCGGCCGCAAGGACACCGTGCTGGCCCACTCCGGCGAGGTGACCCGCGTCAAGGCCGTCTTCGACCGCCCCGGCCGCTACGTCTGGCACTGCCACATGCTCGAACACGAGGACAACGAGATGATGCGCCCCATCCAGGTGGCCTGAACAAAGGAAGGGCACCTTCACATCGCTCCGCGATGTAGAAGGTGCCCTTCCTAACGCACAACCCGCGCTGGGCTGCGGTTCAGAGCGGCGTCTTCGTCACCTTGCCGCCGTGGTCGACGTACCAGCGCTCGCTGGCCATCGGCACCCCGCGCAGCCGGTCGACCAGCCAGTCCACGGCCAGCGTCGGCGCGAACGGGCCCAGGTTCGCCGCGGGCACGCCGCCGATCGAGTGCCGCGAGTCCTGGTACACCACCAGCTGCTTCGGCCCGGCGACGCTGCTCAGCAGCGCCTCGCTGCACTCCAGCGGGCTCAGCTCGTCGCGGTCCCCGGCCAGCACCAGGTACGGCATGTTCAGCAGCTCGGCGTGGCCCTCCCAGGTCAGCGTCCTGGCGAACGCGTCGAACGCGTCCTCGTCGGTGTGCCCCGACATGTACATGAAGCGCATCTTGTACGTCGGCCAGGCCTGCTCGAACGCCGCCGACCAGCCCGGCTGGTGGCAGGTGTTCATCACCGCGCAGGCCTTGATCCGGGGCTCGTGCGCGGCCGCGATGGTCCCGGCGAACGAGCCGAAGCTGATGCCGCTGAGCACGATCCGCGACGCGTCGACCTCCTCGCGCCGGGACAGCCAGTCCACGCAGGCGGTGCCGGTACGCGCCCACGCGGGCACGGTCGTGTGGATGCCCATCATCGCGGCCTCGTACTGCCCCGGCCCCTCGATCGCCAGCACCGCGAAGCCGCGGGTCAGGAAGCGGTCGCCGTGCAGCGCGACGGTGGCCTCCTTGAAACTGTCCATGCCGGGCACCGCGATCACCACCGGCACCCGCCCACCGTGGTAACCGGGCGGCAGGTGGAACCAGGCCGGCAGCGCCCCGCCCGCGAACGGGATGCTCACCGCCTCGATGCGATGGTCGGCCAGCTCGGCGTAGTGCGCGAAGCAGGCCCGCTTGCGCCGGTGGTAGAAGCGGTTGACCTCGTCGTCGCTGTGGATCGGCCACTGCGCGGCGCCCCAGTGCACGGCAGCCATGTAGTAGTTGTCGCGCGCGGTGATCTGGTGCCCGTCGGCGGCGGCGGCCTCGGCGCGCGCCTCGCGGCGGCGGGCGACCGCCTCGAAGGTGGGCGCGAAGTCGGCGTACCGGCGCACCCGGGCGCGGATCGCGGCGAAGTCGGCCCCGGCCTCCACCCCGCAGGCAGCGTTCCAGTAGATGGAGCGGGGCTGGTCGAAGTCGACGCCCGTCTCGGCGATGGCCGCCTCCAGCCGGTCGCGTTCGGCCAGCCAGCGCCGGGTGGCCCGGACGGGGCGCTCGGCGCCCGGCGGCGCGGTGGCGGTCGTCCGTGTTTCCGCATGGGACTTCAGCTGGTCCATGTCGATCTCCTCAGTCGCGCGACATCGTCGCCAGCCGGCACCGACGGCACCGGCACACCGTCCCGATGGCGCGTGACGGCGCCGTTGGGCTGCCCGACGGTCGCCGCCGCCCCGGCGGCACCGTCCCCGTAAGCACCCTGGCACACCACGAGCCCCGATGAGGCCGAATCAGTCCAGGTCAGACGTTCACCCGAGGGCGCGAGGCAGGACGTATCCGGTCGTGCAGCAGCGCCGCCGCCACCACCGTGGCGAGCCAGCACACGCCCAGGGCGTAGCCGGCGAGCACGTCGGTGAGCCAGTGCACGCCGAGATACAGCCGGGAGAAGCCGACCAGCAGCGCCAAGGCCGTGGCCGCCAGCCACACCAGCGGCTTCGCCGCGCGCGCGACGCGCAGGCTGACCAGCAGTGCGAGCATGCCGTACGCGGCGGCGGCCTGCGCGCTGTGACCGGAGGGGAAGGCATAACCCGTGGCCGTGGTCAGCACCTCGCCGACGACCGGCCGCGGCCGCACGGTCAGCAGCTTGCCCGCGGTGACCAGCAGCGCGCTGCCCACCGACACCGCCAGCACCAGCGCCACGGTGCGCCGCCGGTCCCGCCACAGCGGCAGCAGCAGCGCCGCCAGCACGAGCAGCGGCACGGTGACCCAGCCGCTGCCCAGCCAGGTGACCACCTGCATGCAGCGGGTCAGCCAGGGCGTACGGTGATCCGCCAGCCAACTCGCGACCGGCGGATCCGTGCTGCTCAGCTCCTCGTGCGCGACCACGTCGTCGGTGATGCCGGCGAGCACCCACAGCCCGACCAGCGTCGCCGCCGCCCCGAAGGCCAGCCAGCCTCGCACACGGTGATCAGGCAATGCGCAGCCTCACCCGGATCGTGCGCAAGCCGCGACCGGTCGCCACCGGGCCCGCACGTTCCCTGGCGGCAGGCGACGCACCGGGTGCGGGTCCACCGGCGGGCGAGCGGCGCATCGCCAGGTTCGGCCGCAGCCCGCCCCGCGCCGTCCGGTCCATCGCCAGGTTCGGGGACGGCCCGACGGACGGCGGGGCGGCCGCGTGCCGCGGACCAGACGGATCGGTGGGCGGCGTCGGCCCCCCGTCCAGCGCGTCGTCCCGGCGGCCCTTGCCGAACTTGAGGTACAGCGCGGGCAGCACGAACAGGTTCAGCAGGGTCGAGGTGACCAGGCCACCGAGGATCACCACAGCCATCGGGTACTCGATCTCGTGGCCCGGCAGGTTGCCGAGCACCACCAGCGGCACCAGCGCCAGCGCGGTGGCCAGGGTGGTCATCAGGATCGGCGACAGCCGCTCGCGCGCGCCGCGCAGCACCAGGTCGAGGCCGAACGGCTCGCCCTCCTCACGTTCCAGGTGCTGGAAGTGATTGATCATCAGGATGCCGTTGCGGGCCGCGATGCCCAGCACCGTGAAGAAGCCCACCAGCGAGCCGAGCGAGATCACCCGGCCGGTCAGGAACGCCGCGAGCACGCCGCCGACCAGCGCCGCGGGCAGGGTGAGGAACGACAGCGCGGCCAGCCGCCAGCTGCTGTACGAGGCCTGCAGCAGGAAGAAGATGGCGACCGCGGCGAGCCCGGCGTAGACCAGCAGCCGCCGGTCGGCGGCCTGGCGCTCGGCGTACTCGCCCAGGATCTGGGCATAGTGGCCACGGGGGAAGTCGACCGTCTGCATCTTCTCTTCCAGCTCGCCCACGACCGAGCCCAGATCGCGACCCTTCACGTTGGCGTCGACATCGATCTTGCGCAGGGTGCCGTCGTGCTCGATCTGGTTCGGCGTCGACGCGATGCGCACGTCGGCCACCTCGCTCAGCGGCACCGTGCCGCCGGCGGGAACGTCGATCGGCAGCTGCCGGATCGCGGTGACGCTGGACCGCGTCTCCGGCGTGCTCCAGACCTGCACGTCGTAGGCCTTGCCGTCGCGGAAGACGTCGCCGACCTCTTCGCCCGCCATCAGCGTGGCGGCCGCACGGCGCACGTCACCGGGCTTGATGCCGAGCTGCTGCGCCTTCGCGAGATCCACCTCGATCTCGACCTGCGGCACCTCCTTCTGCAACGAGATGTGCTCGTCGACCACGCCGTCGATGCCGGACAGCACATTGAGCACCTTGTCGGCCTGCTCACGCATGACCTTGAGGTCCTCGCCGTAGATGCGCACCACGATCGCGTCGCCGGATCCGGTGAGCACCTCGCGGATGCGCTCCTTGAGGTAGGTCTGCACGTCGCGGACCAGGCCCGGGTAGCTGTTCACGACGGCTTCGATCTTCTTGTGGGTCTCGTCGTAGTCGGCGTCCGGGTCGATGCTGATCCAGTTCTCGCCGAAGTTGACCCCGACCACCTCGTCGGCGATGAGCGCCTGGCCGATGTGCGCGCCGAAGTTGCGTACCCCCGGAATGGCCATCAGGTCCTTGCTTGCCTGCTCGGTGATGCGCACCTCCTCCGGGTGCGACGCGCCGGGTTCGGTGACCCAGTGCATCAGGAAGTCGCGCTCCTTGAACGAGGGCAGCAGCGCCTGGCCCAGGCCCGGCAGCACCACGATGCCCGCCAGCGTCATGACCGCGACCAGGGCGTACGCCCGCACCGGCCGTTTGGTGACGCGGCTCAGCGCCGCGTGGTAACCCTTCTGCAGCCAGCGCACCAGCGGCGACTCCCGCCGCTCCAGCGGCGCCTTGCGCAGCAGGATCAGCGCCAGGGCCGGGGTGACCGTCAGCGCGACCACCATGGACACCAGCACGGCCAGCATGTACGCCAGCGCCAGCGGCCGGAAGAACGCGCCGGTCAGGCCTTCCAGGAAGAAGATCGGCACGGCCGACGCGATGATGATCAGCGTGGCGTAGACGATCGGGCCCCGGACCTCCAGCGAGGCGTCGAGGATCAGCCGGGCGGTGGTCGGCACGGAGTCGTCCGCACCGGCCCGCCGGGCCTGGCGCAGCCGTCTGACTATGTTCTCGATGTCGATGATGGCGTCGTCGACCACCACGCCGACAGCGATCACCAGCCCCGCCAGGATCATGGTATTGATGCCGTACCCGAACGCGTGCAGCACCAGTCCCGCGCCCACCAGCGACAGCGGGATGGCGACCACGCTGATCAGCGCGGTGCGCCACTCGAACAGGAACAGCGCCAGCACCAGCACCACCAGCAGGCAGCCCAGCAGCAGTGCCCGGCCCAGGTTGTGGATGGCGGTCTCCACGAAGGTGGCCGGCCGGAAGATCGTCGTGTCGACGGTGATGCCGGTCAGGCCCGGTGCCAGCTCCTTCATCGCCGCCTCGACGCCCTCGGTCACCTCCAGCGTGTTTCCCCAGGGCAGCTTCTCGACGATGAGCATGAGGCCCGGCCCACCGTTGATGACCGCGTCACCGATCATCGGCTGGTGGTCCTCCTTGACCGTGGCCACGTCGGACAGCAGCACCTTCTTGCCGTCGCGCTCGGCCACCGGGACCTGCGCCAGGTCGGCCGGGGTCACGATCGGCAGCACGTGCTGGATGGCCATGCGCTGGTTCGGCGTCTCCAGGAAGCCGCCGGTGCCGATCACCGCGCCGTCGGAGTAGCGCAGCAAGCCCGCGTCGAGCGCGTCGGCGGTGACCTCCATGACCTCGTCCAGCGACACGTCGTGCGCCTTCATCCGGGCCGGGTCGACCTGCACCTGCATCATCTGCAGCCGCTCGCCCCAGATGGCGACGTTGGCCACGCCGGGCACGCGCAGCAGCCGGTTGCGGATGGTCCAGTAGGAGACCATCGACATCTCCATCACGGACCGGGTGTCCGAGGACAGCCCGATCTTCATGACCCGGCTGGTCGACGACAGCGGCTGCAGCATGACGGGCGGGCTGGCCCAGGTCGGCAGCATCGCCGAGGCCTCGTTGAGCCGCTCGGACACCAGCTGGCGGGCCTTGAGCAGGTCGGTGCCCGGCTTGAAGATGAGCACGATCGACGACAGCTGCGACACCGACTTGGACCTGATGTCGGCCAGGCCCTCCACGCCGTTGAGCGCCTGCTCCAGCGGCACCGTGACCAGCGCCTCCACCTCCGCGGCGGACAGGCCGAGGCTGGGGGTCTGCACCTCGACGCGCGGCGGGGCGAACTCCGGGAACACGTCGACCGGCATGTCGCGCAGCTGGCCGACGCCGAAGAACATCATGCCGCAGGCGATCGCGACCACCAGGGCCCGGAACTTCAGGCTCGATCCGACGATCCACCGCATCATGGCCGCGCCGCCCCCGTCACTTGCCGATGCCGGTCTCGGCGCCGTAGAGCTCGGCCGCGCCGACGGACACCACCTTGGCCCCCGCCGCCGGTCCCTGGGACAGCCGCACCTGGTCACCCTCGATCTTGGTGACGGTGATCGGCTCCCGCTGGAAGCTGAGCGGCGCGGTCTCGACGTATGTCCACGTGGTGCCGTCGGGCAGGTAGATCAGCGCGGAGTACGGGATGGTCTTGACCCCCGCCGCCTCGGCCACCGGCACCGTGGTCAGGCCGAGCCGGCCGACCCCCTCGTCGGTGAGCGTGACCTTCTTGACCTTGCTGCCTTCGATCGCCTCCACCTTGGCCGGCTTGGCCGGCGTCGAGGTGCTCGTCGGCACCCCTTTGGCCGCGGCGACGCCCAACGCCCCGACGACCAGCAGGCCGACCAGCAGGCCGCCGACCGTCCACCGGTCGAGCCTCTCGCCGAAATGGTGCTTCATCGTCGTGTCACCCCAACCGTGGTTCGGTGTAGAGCGCGAGGTCCTCGCGCTGTGAGCCGGCCCCGAAGCGCAGGTACAGCGCGGGGACGGCGAAGAGGGCGAGCAGCACGGCCACCGCCAGGCCGCCGAGCACCACCAGGGCGATCGGCCGCAGCAGCTCCATGCCCGCCCGGCCGCCGAGCAGCAGCAGGGGCAGCAGCAGCGCGGCCGTGCTCACCGCGGTGACCAGGATCGAGCCGGCCTGCTCCCGAGCCGCCCGCGTGACCAGCCCGGAGCCGAACGGCTCCGCGCCCTGGTGTTCGAGGGCCTGCATGTGGCCGATCATCTGGAGCACGAACCGGGCCGTGATCGCGGCCACCGCGACGAGCGCGGTCAGGGTCGTGATCGCCGACAGGCCGGTGATCAGCCCGGTGATCAGGCCACCGGCCATGGCCACCGGCAGCGTCAGGAAGGCCAGCGCGGTGAGCTTCCAGCTGCCGATCGCCGCCTGCATCAGCAGGAAGATCCCGATCAGCGCGGCGAGCCCGACCAGCAGCAGCCGGTTCTGGTTCTCCTGCTGGTGCTCGTACGCGCCGAGCAGCTCCGCGTGGTGCTCCAGCGGGAACGGGATGGCGCCCAGTTTGGACTCGACGTCGCCGACCACGGCCCGGTAGTCGCGGCCCTTGATGCCGGCGCTGACGTCGACGTAGCGGAACACCGAGTCGCGCTCGATGACGGTCGGGCTCGGCGCGATCGACACGTCGGCGACGTCGCCGAGCCGGATCTGCTGCCCCGCCGGAGTATTGATCTTCAGATCCTGGATGCTGGTCAGGCTGTTGCGCACGGCCGGCGCACCCCAGACCACGACCTCGAAGACCTTCTGGTCCTCGAACAGGTTGCCGACCTGGATGCCGGACAGCATCGCGGCGGCGGCCCGGCGTACGTCACCGGGCTTGATGCCGGCCTGCTGCGCCTTGGCCAGGTCCACCTTCACCCGCACCGTCGGCTCCTCGACCGGCAGGTCGGCGGTCGGGTTGACCACGCCGTCAACCGTGCCCAGCATCTGCTGCACCTCGGCCGCCTTGCTGCGCAGCACGTCGAGGTCCTGGCCGTACACCCGCACCACCACGGCCTCCTCGTCGCCGCCGAGCAGCTGGGTGATCCGCTCCTCCGGGTAGGTCAGCACGTCGGTGTCCAGCCCCGGGTAGCTCTTCACGAGCGAGGCGATGGCGGCGCGGGTGGCGCCGTAGTCGGCGGCCGGGTCGATGTTGACCCACAGCTCGCCGGAGTTGACGTTCACCACCTGGTCGGAGGTGATGGCCCGGCCCAGGTGCGCGCCGACGGCCTGCACCCCGGGCAGCGCCTGCAGGTCCTTGCTCACCTTCTCGGTGATCCGGGTCATCTCGATGCCGGAGGTGCCGGGTGTGGTGTCCCAATGCACCAGCAGGCTGCGCTCGCGCAGCGACGGCAGCACGCTCTGCGCCAGCGGCTGGAACAGGGCCAGCACACCGCCGAGGGCGACCAGCCCGGCCAGCCCGTACGCGATGGCGGGTGTGCGCAGCACCGGCGACAGCGACTTCGGGTACCAGCCCTGCGCCCGGCGCAGCAGCGGCGAGGAGTGCCGTTCCAGGGCGGTGTTGCGCAGCAGCACCAGCGACATGGCCGGGATGAAGGTCAGCGCCACCACCGTCGAGGCGAGCACGACGGCGACGAAGCCGAGTGCCAGCGGGCGGAAGAACAGCCCGGTGAGCTCCGGCAGCAGCAGCACCGGCGCGGCCGCGACCAGGGCGATGACGGTGGCGTACGTCGTCGGCTTGCGCACCTCCAGCGCCGCGTTGAAGATCGCCCGGCCGACCGGCTCCTCGCTGCCCGACAGCCGCCGTTCGCGCAGCCGACCCGCGATGTGCCGGACGTCGCCGACCGCGTCGGCGATCGCGAACACCACCCCGAGCACGATGCCCGCCAGCAGCATCAGGTTCAGCCCGTACCCGGCGAAGCTCAGCACCACCCAGGCCAGCGCCACCGACACCACGACCGCCAGGAACGCGGTGAGCGCGGTGCGCCACTCCCAGAAGCACAGCGCCAGCACCAGCGCGAGCAGCAGCAGGCCGAGCAGCGCGACCAGGGCGGAGCTGTCCAGCGCCCGGTCGATGAAGGCGGCCGGCTGGTACACGTTCGTGTTCATCTCGATGCCGGTCAGGCCGGGCTTCATCGCGCTCAGCGCCGCCTGCACGTCCTTGGTCACCTGCACGGTGTTCGCGCCGGGCAGCTTCTCGATCACGAGCATGAGGCCGGGGCCGCTCTCCACCAGCGCGTCGCCGATCAGCGGCTGGTGGTCCTCGACGACCGTGGCCACGTCACCCAGGCGCAGCCGCTTGTCGCCGTCCTGGCTCTCCAGGGTGACCTGGGCCAGGTCCTGCGGGGTGCGGATGGGCAGCACGTGCTGGATACCCAGGCGCTGGTTGGGGGTGTCGATGAAGCCGCCGGTGCCCGGGGTCGACGCCTCCAGGAAGGTCAGCGGGGAGACCCACAGCGCGTTGCCGGCGGTGGAGATGACCTGGTTGAGGGTCACGTCGTTCTGCTGCAGCTTCGCCGGGTCGACCTGCACCTGCAGCTGCCGCTCGCGGTTGCCCCAGACGGCCACGTTGGCCACGCCCGGCACGCCGATCAGGCGCGGCTTGATGACCCAGCGGGCCAGCACCGACATCTCGGTGAGCGGCACGTCCTTCGAGGTCAGGCCGACCATCATGACGCGGTTGGTGGACGACAGCGGCTGCAGCATCACCGGCGGGCTGGACACGTTGGGCAGCGCGCCGGCCTGGGTCAGCCGCTCTTGGACCATCTGGCGGGCCCGGTACACGTCGGTGCCCGGTTCGAAGATCAGTTCCACTGAGGAGAGCCCGGGGACCGACTCGGAGTTGATGTGGTCCAGCCAGGCGACGCCGTTGAGCAGATCGGACTCCAGCGGCACGGTGATCAGCTGCTCGACCTCCTCGGCGGACAGGCCGAGGGCCTCGGTCTGCACCTCCACCCGCGGGGCGCTGAACTCGGGCAGCACGTCCACCGGCGCGCTCTTGAGCCGTACCGCACCCAGGATCAGCAGCGCCGCCGCGAGCGGCAGGATCAGGAGGCGGAACTTGAGACTGGTGCTCACCATCCAGCGGATCATGGCCGTGGACTTCCCTTCCAGCGACCGCGGAGCGGCGGTTCATCCGTCCGATGGGGCGCGAACGCGGTTCACGCAACCCGCATAAGCTGACCGTAATCCGAATCCGACCAGTTTGAGAGCCTCATTCGGATTTCAGAGATATCTCAGTGAACACACAGCCTCGATGTGTTTATAAAGCTAATGTCCGGTTGAGAGTGCCGTTACGTCGTCAGCGGAGGACGTCCGTGGTGATGCAGAGCTCCAATCCCGTGCTCACCCGTCCGATCGAAGCGCCGGTCGTGCTCGACCAGCGGCAGCGGCTCACCCTGGACGGCGTGTGCGGGCGGACCCTGGTGCTGGTCGCCGTCACCGCGGCGACCGCCGCCGCGTCCTGGAACCTGCTGCGGGCCCCCGCCTGGACCGGGCTGGCCGTGCTCGGCTCGACCCTGGCCGGCCTGGTGCTCGCCCTGGTGATCGTCTTCAAGCGGATCACCAACCCGTTCGTGATCGGCGGGTACGCCGTACTGCAGGGCGTCTTCCTGGGCGTGGTCAGCCGCGAGCTGGAGCAGCAGTTCCCCGGCATCGTCGTGCAGGCCGTCATCGGCACGTTCGGCGTCTTCCTGGCCATGGCCGCGCTGTACAGCGCCCGCATCCTGCGCGCCACCAAACGCTTCACCCAGGTCGTCACCGGCGCGCTGCTCGGCATCGTGCTGCTCAGCCTGGTCGACCTGGCCCTGCGCTTCTTCGGCCACAGCCTGCCGATCTACCGCGCGGGAACCCTCGGCGTGCTCTTCGCCGTGCTCTGCGTCATCGTCGGCGCGCTGACCTTCGTCATCGACTTCGACCAGGTCGAACGCGCCGTCGCCGCCGGCCTGCCACCCCGCTACGGCTGGTACCTGGCCTTCGGCATGCTGGTCGGCCTGATCTTCCTCTACTGGCAGATCCTCCGCCTGCTCAGCTACCTCCGCCGCTGACCCCAAAGGAAGGGCACCTTCTTAACGCTCCGCGTTATAGAAGGTGCCCTTGTTAACACCGGATGCCGCGTGAGCTGCGGCCAGCCAGGCCTGACGGTGCGGTCCGCACGGCGCGTCCGCGTAGGTCAGCGGACCGGGTGGCCGGCTCCGCGCAGGGCCGTCTTGACCTCGCCGATCGTGACGTCGCCGAAGTGGAACACGCTCGCGGCGAGCACGGCATCGGCCCCGGCGTCCACGGCCGGCGGGAAGTGGGCGGCCTTGCCGGCGCCGCCGGAGGCGATCACCGGGATGTCGACCACGGCCCGGACCTCCTTGATCAGTTCGAGGTCGAAGCCCTCCTTGGTGCCGTCGGCGTCCATGGAGTTCAGCAGGATCTCGCCCGCGCCCAAATCGGCGACCCGGCGGGCCCACTCGATCGCGTCCAGCCCGGCCGACTTGCGCCCGCCGTGCGTGGTCACCTCGAACCCGCCGCCGTCCTTGAGCCGCCGCACGTCCAGCGACAGCACCAGCACCTGGCTGCCGAAGCGGCGGGCGATCTCGGTGATCAGCTCGGGCCGGTGGATCGCGGCGGTGTTGACGCCGACCTTGTCCGCGCCCGCCCGCAGCAGCACGTCCACGTCCTCGACCGAACGCACGCCGCCGCCCACGGTCAGCGGGATGAAGACGGTCTCCGCGGTGCGCCGGACCACCTCCAGCATCGTGCCCCGACCCTCGAAGGAGGCGGACACGTCGAGGAAGGTGATCTCGTCGGCGCCCGCCGCGTCGTACGCCGACGCCAGCTCCACCGGGTCACCGGCGTCGCGCAGGTCGACGAAGTTGACTCCCTTCACCACCCGCCCGGCGTCCACGTCCAGACAGGGGATGACCCGCACCGCGACACTCATGCGCTCGACGCTACCCGCCGCCCCGCCACGACGAGCCGCTGGTCCGGCTCGTGGGACGGTCCGGGGCGCCGGTCCGTGCCGTCCGGGGCCGCGACCCTGCCGCCCCCGCTCGCCCCGAGCAGCACTCCCCCGATCACCAGCGCCCCGGCGATCACGTCGGCCGCCCGCAGCGGCTCACCCAGGAACAGGGCCGCCGAACTCATCCCGAAGAACGGGACGAGCATCGAGAACGGGGCCACCGTCGCCGCGCCGTACCGCTTGATCAGCACGCCCCAGCCGGCGAACCCGGCCAGCGTGGAGATCCCCGCGATGTAGGCCAGCGCCCCGAGCCCGGACAGGTCCAGCCCGGACAGTGCCGCCCCAACCCGGCTGGGCCCTTCGAACAGCAGCGACAGCGCGAACAGCGGCAGCGTGGCCACCGCCGACACCCAGACCATGAAGCGCAGCATGTCGGGCGGGGCGGCCCGGCGCATCATGACGTTGGAGACGCTCCACGCCACGGCGGCGGCCAGCACCAGCACGAAGCCCTCCACCGGCCGGTCGGACCCGAGCCGGGAGGCGACCAGCCCGACGCCCGCCACGGCCACCCCGAGCCCGGCCCACTGGCGCACGCCCGGCCGCTCCCGCAGCAGCGCGACCGCGAAGACGGTGGTGAAGATCGCCTGGCTCTGCAGCAGCAGCGAGGACAATCCGGCCGGCAGCCCGGCGGCCATCCCCGCGAACAGCAGCGAGAACTTGACCACGCCCAGCACCAGGCCGATGCCGAGGACCCACCGCCAGGGCGTACGCGGGCCGCCGATGAGCAGCACCGCAGGGAACGCGGCCAGCGCGAACCGCAGCGCGCCGAACAGCAGCGGCGGCATCCGGTCCAGCCCGACCTCGATCGCGACGAAGTTGCAGCCCCACGCGGCGGCGACGGCCACGGCCAGCAGGATGTCCCTCGGTCTCATCAGCCGAGTCTCGGCCCGGACAACCGTGCAGCACCAGCGAATAGTTCTTCAGTGTTCGTTTAGAATCGCTACATGCTCGATCTCGGCCGCCTGCGCGCCATCGATGCGCTCTCCCGCCACGGCACCGTGCACGCCGCAGCCGCCGCCCTGCACTGCACCCCGTCCGCGGTGTCGCAGCAACTCGCCAAGCTGGAACGGGAGACCGGTGCGGTGCTCTGCCACAAGGACGGCCGCGGGCTGCGCCTGTCCGACGCGGGGCGATTGCTGGCCGAGCACGCCGCACTGGTGCTCGCGGCCGCCGACACCGCCTCGGCCGCGCTCGACGCCTACCGGGGCGAAGTCGCCGGCGAGGTCACCGTCGCCTGCTTCGCCACCGCCTGCCGCGGCCTGCTGCCACCCGCCCTGACCGCGCTGACCACGGCGTATCCGCGCCTGCGCCCCCGCGTCGTGGAGACCAACCCGTACGAGGCGCTCCAGTCCCTCGACCGCGGCCGCGTCGACGTCGCCGTGATCGACGACTGGCGCGAGGTCCGCCTGCACCTGCCGCCCGGCGTCTCCTCGACCGTGCTCGGCGAGGACACCGCCGACCTGGTCGTGCCCGCCGACCACCCGCTCGCCACCGCCGGGCCGGGCCCGCTGGACCGGGCCGCGAACGAGCGCTGGATCGCCTCACCCGAGGGCACCATCTGCCACGACTGGCTGGTCCGCGCCCTACCCGGTCTGCGCCCCGCGTACCTGGTCGGCGAGTTCGAGACCCAGCAGGCCCTGGTCGCCGCAGGCCTCGGCGTCGCCCTGCTCCCCCGCCTGGCCCGCCTTACCACCGCTCCCGGGACCGTCGTGGTCCCCGTCGACCCGGTCCCCACCCGCCGCGTCAGCGTCACCTGGCGCACCGCCCACCACCAGCGCCCCGCCGTCAAAGCCGTGATCGAAGCCATCACCACCGCCTGGTCCACCCGCACCACCGCCCGCGCCTGACCTGACCCCCGAGGTCGCCCACCGCTTCACGCCGCGCGCCGGCCCGCGCAGTCGCGCCCCGCTCCGCTCCACATAGACGTTGGCCTATCACATCGAGTTTTCGGCACTCGCAGTCGATGTAATAGGCCAACGTCTATGAAAAAGCCGGGCGGGCGCGGTACGTCGGGCGGCGATGTGGGCGCTCTGCCCGGAACGGGTCAGCCGCCCAGGGCGGCGAGCGCCTCCGGGATGGTGAACGCGCCCGAGTAGACGGCTTTGCCGGTGATGACGCCCTCGACACCGATCGGCTCCAGGGTCGCCAGGGCACGCAGGTCGTCGAGCGTCGACACGCCACCGGACGCGATGACCGGGGCCGACGTCGCGGCGCAGATGTCGCGGTACAGCTGAAGGTTCGGCCCCTGGAGCATGCCGTCCTTGAGGATGTCGGTGACCACGTACCGGGCGCAGCCGGCCTTGTCGAGGCGCTCCAGCACCTCGTACAGGTCACCGGCGTCGCGGGTCCAGCCGCGCGAGGACAGCACCCGCCCGCGTACGTCGAGGCCGATCGCGACCCGGTCGCCGTACTCACCCACGACCCGGTCGCACCAGTGCGGGTCCTCCAGCGCCGCGGTGCCGATGTTGACCCGGGCCGCGCCGGTGGCCAGCGCCGCGGCCAGCGACTCGTCGTCGCGGATGCCGCCGGACAGCTCGATCTTGATGTCGACCCGGCCGACCAGCTCGGCGAGCAGTTCCGCGTTGGAGCCCCGGCCGAAGGCGGCGTCGAGGTCCACGACATGGATCCACTGCGCCCCGGCCGCCTGGAAGTCGAGCGCGGCGGCCAGCGGGGCGCCGTACGACGTCTCGCTGCCGGCGGCGCCCTGCTCCAGGCGCACCGCCTGGCCGTTGACGACGTCCACGGCGGGCAGCAGATCCAGGGCCATCAGGAACTCCTTCGATCGAAAGCGACGATCACGAACACGGGCAGGGTCAGCGCCAGCAGCAGTGACAGCGCCACCGCCAGCGCCGTCGACGGCACCAGCGTCCAGATCACGAACAGGGCAAGGGCCACCACGATGGCGACCCCGGCCCGCTCGGCCGCGCTGCGCCGCGCCGACAACCGGCCGGTACGGCGTATGCGCAGTTCATACAGGCTGATCCGCCGCCAGAAGGCGCGCCGCGCCAGGCGGCGGGCCGCGCGTCGCTCCTCGGCCGCGACGGCCTGCCGCGCGGCGGCCTCGCGTGCCTCACGGCGCAACTTGCGTTCCTTGCTCATCTGTCGTCTCCACCCTGGTCCCGCCGCAACGTCGCGGCGAGCCTAACGAGTGGGTTCACAGCGTGGCGATCCAGTTCCGCAGCACCCGTGCGCCGACCGCGCCGGACTTCTCCGGGTGGAACTGGGCGACCGACAGCGGCCCCCGCTCCGCGGCGGCGACGAACGTCGCGTGCTCGTGGGTCGACGTGGTGACCAGCGCGACCGCGTCCAGCTCGGCGTTGGGCGGCGCGGCGTAAGAGTGCACGAAGTAGCAGCGCGCGTCCGCGTCGACGCCGCTGAACAGCGTCGAACCGGCCGGGGCGTCGAGCAGGTTCCAGCCCATGTGCGGCACCCGGCGGGCGGCCAGCCGGGTCACCGCGCCGGGCAGCAGGCCCAGCCCCTTGGTGACCACGCCGTGCTCGTCGCCGGAGTCGAACATGATCTGCGCGCCGACGCAGATGCCCAGCACGGGCCGCCCGGCCATGACCCGGTCGGCGATCACCGGCCCGGCCTGCGCGGCCTCGATGCCCGCCATGCACGCGGCGAACGCGCCGACACCGGGCACGACCAGGCCGTCGGCCCGAACGGCCGCGGCCAGGTCCTCGGTGACCACCACCTCGGCACCGGCCGCCTCCAGCGCGCGCTGCGCGGAGCGCAGGTTGCCCGACCCGTAGTCGAGCACCGTCACCTTCGGCAGCGCGCTCACAGGACGCCCTTGGTGCTCGGGACCGCGCCCGCGCTGCGCGGGTCGATCTCCACGGCGGTACGCAGCGCGCGGGCCAGCGCCTTGAACTGGCCCTCGATGACGTGGTGCGCGTCGGGCTTCTGCCCCGGGCGCGACGCCCGCAGCACCGACACGTGCAGCGTGATGCGCGCCGTCTGCGCGAACGACTCGAAGATGTGCCGCGTCATCGAGGTCGGGTAGACGGGGCCGCTGCCCGGGTTGATGTAGTCGGCGATGTTCTCCGGCTCGTCGTGCACCATGTACGGCCGCCCCGACAGGTCCACGGCGGCCTGCACCAGCACCTCGTCCATCGGCACCACCGCGTCGCCGTACCGCCGGATGCCCGCCTTGTCGCCGAGCGCCTGCGCGAACGCCTCGCCGAGCGCCAGCGCGGTGTCCTCCATGGTGTGGTGCGCATCGATCTCCAGGTCGCCCTCGGTGCGCACGGTCAGGTCGATGCCGCCGTGCCGGGCGATCTGGTTCAGCATGTGGTCGAAGAAGCCGACCCCGGTGCTGATGTCGCCGCGGCCGGTGCCGTCGAGGTCGACCTCGACGAGGACCTTGGTCTCCTTGGTGACCCGCTCCACGCGTCCGGTCCTCATGCCTTCAACTCCTTCATAGCCGCCAGGAAGGCGGAGGTCTCCTGCTCGGTGCCGGCGGTGACCCGCAGCCAGCCCGGCAGGCCCACGTCGCGGACCAGCACGCCCTGGTCGAGCAGGGTCTGCCAGGCGGCCTTCTGGTCGGCGAAGCGTCCGAACAGGACGAAGTTCGCGTCCGAGTCGGCCACGGTCCAGCCGCCGGCGCGCAGGTCCGCCACGATGCGGTCGCGCTGCGCCTTGATCGCCTCGACGGTGCCCAGCAGCACGTCCGCGTGCGCCAGCGCGGCGCGGGCGGCGGCCTGGGTGAGCGCCGAGAGGTGGTACGGCAGGCGGACCAGCTGCACCGCCTCGATCACGGCGGGGTGCGCGGCCAGGTAGCCGACCCGCGCCCCGGCGAAGGCGAACGCCTTGCTCATGGTGCGGCTGACGACCAGCCGCGGGTGCCGGTCCAGCAGCTCCAGGGCGCTGGGCGTGCCCGGCCGCCGGAACTCGGCGTACGCCTCGTCGACCACGACCAGGCCGGTCGTCTCGGCGAGCACGGCCTCGATCACGGCGAAGTCCAGCGCCGTGCCGGTCGGGTTGTTCGGCGAGCACAGCAGCGTCAGCGCGGGCCGGTGGCGGCGCACCTGCTCGACCGCGTGCTCGGCGGTCAGCCCGAAGTCGCCGTCGCGGCGGCCGTCCACCCAGGTGGTGGCGGTGCCGACGGCCAGCAGTGGATGCATCGAGTACGCCGGGCCGAAGCCCAGCGCGGTGCGACCCGGACCGGCGAACGCCTGGAACAGCTGCTGCTGCACCTCGTTGGAGCCGTTGGCGGCCCACAGCTGCTCGGCGGTGAGCCCGTGCCCGCAGTAGGCGGCCAGGTCGGCGCGCAGCTTCACGGCGTCGCGGTCGGGGTAGCGGTTCAGGTCCGCGATCTCACCGGTGATCGCCCGGCTCACGGCGCGCACGACCTCGTCGGGCAGCGGGTACGAGTTCTCGTTGGTGTTCAGCCGCACCGGCACGTCCAGCTGCGGCGCGCCGTACGCGCTGAGCCCGCGCAGGTCCTCCCGCAGCAGCTCCTGCACCCACTCGCTCATGCCGCGCCCCCGTTCTCGAACCGCGCGGTCACGGCCTCGCCGTGGGCGGGCAGGTCCTCGGCGTTGGCCAGGGCGACCACGTGGTGCGCGACGTCGCGCAGCGCGTCGGCCGTGTACTCCACGACGTGGATGCCGCGCAGGAACGACTGCACGGACAGGCCCGAGCTGTGCCGGGCGCAGCCCGCCGTGGGCAGCACGTGGTTGGAGCCGGCGCAGTAGTCGCCGAGCGACACCGGCGCGTACGCCCCGACGAAGATCGCTCCGGCGTTGCGCACCCGCATCGCCCACTCGCGCGCGTCGCGGGTCTGGATCTCCAGGTGCTCGGCGGCGTACGCGTCCACCACTCGCAGGCCCTGCGCCAGGTCGCCGACCAGCACGGTCGCCGACTGCGGCCCGCCCAGCGCGGTGGCGACCCGCTCGCTGTGCTTGGTGCGGGCCACCCGCACCGCCAGCTCCGCGTCGACCGCGTCGGCCAGCGCGGGCGAGTCGGTGACCAGCACGCTGGCCGCCATCGGGTCGTGCTCGGCCTGGCTGATCAGGTCGGCGGCGACGTGCGCTGGGTCGGCCGTGTCGTCGGCCAGGATCGCGATCTCGGTCGGCCCGGCCTCGGCGTCGATGCCGACCACGCCGCGCACCAGCCGCTTGGCCGCGGTCACCCACAGGTTGCCGGGGCCGGTGATCAGGTCGACCGGTGCGCAGTCGTCGTGCGCGGGCAGCTCCCGTTCCGGGTCGGCGGTGCCGCGCGTGCCGTAGGCGAGCATCGCCACGGCCTGCGCCCCGCCGACGCCGTACACCTCGTCGACGCCGAGCAGCGCGCACGCGGCCAGCACCCGCGCGTCGGGCAGCCCGGTCGCCTTCTGCGGCGGGCTGACGACCACCAGGCTGGGCACACCCGCGGCCTGCGCGGGGACCACGTTCATGACCACGGTCGACGGGTAGACGGCCAGCCCGCCCGGCACGTAGAGGCCGACCCGGGACACCGGCAGCCAGCGCTCGGTGACCGTGCCGCCGGGCACGACCTGGGTGGTGTGGTCGCTGCGGCGCTGGTCGGCGTGCACCTTGCGGGTGCGCGCGATCACCTCCAGCAGGGCGGCCCGGACCTCGGGTTCGAGAGCCTGCTCGGCTTCCTTGATCGCTTCCGCCGGCACCCGCAACGCGGCCAGGTCCACCCCGTCGAGCCGATGGGTGGCTTCCTTGACCGCCTCGACGCCGTGCTCGCGCACCCCGTCGACCAGCGGGCGGATCTGCTCCACCGCCTGGGTGACGTCGATCTGGGCACGCGGCAGCAGGTTGCGCGGATCGATGTCACGTCCACGCAGGTCGATACGGGTCAACACCTCCCAAAGTCTACTGGCGCACCCGCGCGCCCCGGCGCACCCGCCCAGGCACTGGGACAGTGAGCCGGACCACTGCGCCATGACCGCGGGCGGTGCCCGTTGACACACTCCGGCGTTAGGCTCACCCAATGACCGGGACGCTGCCGCTGTTCCCGCTGGGCACGGTGCTCTTCCCGGGCCTGGTGCTGCCACTGCACATCTTCGAGGAGCGCTGGCGCACGCTGATGCGCAACCTGATGGAACTGCCCGACGGCACCCCGCGCGAGTTCGGCGTGGTCGCGATCGAACGCGGCCTGGAGGTCATGCCCCCGCCGCACGACGGCATCGCCACCTCCGAGGTGGTGGTGCACGAGGTCGGCTGCGTGGCACAGCTGCGCCAGATCACCGAGCTGCCCGACGGCAAGTTCGACATCGTCACCGTCGGCGCGCGCCGGTTCCGCATCACCGGCTTCGTGCCCAGCCCGCACCCGTACCCGGTGGTCGGGGTGGAATGGCTGCCCGACCCGGCCCCCGACGAGCTGGCCGACCAGCTCGCGCCCCGGGTGCTGGCGGCGTTCCGGGAATACCTCGGCGTGCTGCGCGGCGGGCCGGACGACCAGCTGCCCGACGACCCGACGGTGCTGTCGAACCTGGTCGCGGCCAGTGCGTCGCTGACCGTCGGCGACCGCCAGCAGCTGCTCAGCGCACCGGATCCGGCGTCCCGGCTGCGCCAGGAGCTGGGCATCCTGGCCCGGGAGACCGCGCTGCTGCGGGAGGTCCGGGCAGTGCCGGCGCAGCTGTCTCAGCTCGGCCCGGCGCCCGCGATGAACTGATCGTCGTCGTGCTCGGCCCACTCTTGCTCGTCCTCGTGGCGGCGCAGTGAGGGGAACCGCGACCAGGCCGCGGCCAGCGCGTAGGTGACCACCGCGGCGAGCGCCGGGATGAGCAGCGCGCCGCCGATCGCGTACGGGAAGAAGGTCAGCTTCTTCACCGCGCGCAGGTCCACCGGCCGGTGCACGATCGTGTCCACCGGCGCGTTCTTCAGCTGGTCCTGGTAGGCGGACAGCCCGATGTCGTGGCCCAGCCACCAGGCGGCCCAGCCCGCGACCAGGGTGCCCAGCAGCAGCCCGGCGAGCTGGATCGGCCCCCGGCGGGCGGGCAGCAGCACCCAGGCCGCGATCGCGCACAGCAGGCCGAAACCGAGCCCGAGCAGCACGAACCAGCCCTCCGCGGCGGCCAGCTGCTCCGGCTCGGGCGAGGTGTAGACCGCGCCCTCCTCGACGATGCGCAGCGGCAGGGTCGGCGCGAGCGCGTGCCACAGCAGGCCCAGGCCCAGCCCCAGCACGCCGATCACGGC
Source organism: Catellatospora sp. NPDC049111 (assembly GCF_040648615.1). Classification (NCBI taxonomy): domain Bacteria; kingdom Bacillati; phylum Actinomycetota; class Actinomycetes; order Micromonosporales; family Micromonosporaceae; genus Catellatospora; species Catellatospora sp. NPDC049111. The sequence continues at coordinate 239,886 of NZ_JBEZEB010000009.1, forward strand.
CGCCAGCGCCAGCGCCCAGAGCACGTCCCCGCCCCGGCCGCCACCACCCGACGACGCCGGCCGGCCTGGCTCGATCGGGCCCTGGTACTGCGAAGTGTCGTCGGAAAGCATGTTCGAACCGTAGTCCCCTCAGCGCGGCCGGGCCCGCGCCCGGGCACGGATGGGCGGGATACCTCCCTTCGTGCCCTGCTGCGATAAGTTGTCCAGACCGATCGCCGAACGCGGGAGCCGCCATGATTTCACAGGAACGGCTGGAGGAGATCGCGCGGCACTGGGCCGTCGCCGAGACCCTGCGCCGCGGCTACGAGTGCGAACCGCGGCTCACCGAGTTCCCGGGCGGCTGGGTCGTCTGGTCGCCGCCCCCGGCCGGCGGCCCGGTGGCCGAGCCCGGCAGCGGCGAGACCGTGATCATCGATCGGGAGACCGGCGTGCTGACCGTGGTGCCGGGCCTGCCACCGCAGGTCGCGATGAGCCGGTACGCGGGCCCCGCCCCGACGGCCCAGGCCGCGTACCCGGCCGCACCGCTGCCCGTCCCGCCGCCCGGGGCGGTGACCTCGTCCGTCAGCACGATGCCACCGCCGATGCCACCGCTGCCGCCCGTGCTCTCCGTGCCGGCCGACCCGCACTCGCTGACCCCCGGGCCTCCGCCGCCGAACGCCGCCCTGACGTCGTCCCCGTTCGGGCCGCCCCGGCTGTCGGCCGACGAGTCGGAGCGGCGCGCCATGGCGCTCGCCACGCAGCTGGCCCGGCTCAGCCCCGGCCTGCCCGCGCCGACGCTGCCGCAGGTGGTGGCGACGCTGGAGGTGGCCGGACGGACGTTCCAGGCGCTCGGGCACACCGCCGACGCCGAACCGGCGCACCACCCGGCCGTCGCGCACGCGCTCGCCGCGATCCCGCCCGGCAGCCGCACCCGCGGCGCGCACCGCCACCCCGACCTGATCGTCGTGTCCAGGGCCCTGTTCGAACTCGGCGGCGCGGCGCACACCGACCCCGCCTGGGCCGCACAGCAACTCGCCGGGGCGACGCTGCGGCTGCACCTGCTGCGTGAGGGCGCGCCGGCCGACAACCCCACCCCCGCCGCGTCCTGCCACACCTGCGGCACCGCGCTGGTGAGCCTCGGCATGCCCGGTGAACTGCCCCGCGACCTGGTCCGCCCGGAGCCGCCGCAGCGCGGTGCGGCCGGGCGGGCGGCGCTGCGGGCGATCACGGCCGAGGCGGTGGCCGCCACGATCGCCGTGCCCGGCGTACGCCACCGGCTGCCCGCGCTGCCGTTCCTGGTGGACCTGCTGGAGCCGTACGCGCCGTTCCACCCGGTGCTGCAGAGCCAGAGCGGCGCGGCTCAGCGCGTGGAGTCGTTCACCCTCGACGTGTGGACCCGCGAGCAGACCGCCGACACCCTGGGCGACCTCTCCGAACGCCTCGGCGCCCGACTCTTCCCCATCGGCGGCGAGGCCGGCGGCCTCCACTCGATCCTCGCCGTCGACGAACACCACCGCGTCTTCGCCGTCGACCACGCCGGCGCCTGGTTCCTAGGCCCCACCCTCGAAGCCGCCGTCCAAACCCTCCTCATCGGCCGCTCCACCCCCCGCCTCCGCCCCAACGCCACCTGGTAACCCCCCTTGGGGGGTTGATCATGAACCTAGGGACGTGTTCGGCGGCGTGTCGCTCCCCCGCGGCCGTGATCGATCCGCACGCCTGCGGTGATCACGGTGTCGGGGTGGTGACACGCCGTCCAGCACGTCTTTAAGTTCATGATCGACGCGGTGAAGGGCGGCGGGTCAGGCGGGGGGTTCGAGGGTGCCGTCGTCGCGGACGCGGGGCATGGGGTGGCCCTGGAGGAGGACGACGAAAGCGGTGTCGAGGTCGGGGCCTGCGTACCATTCGCCGGCCTGGTCGAGGACCCAGACGCGGCTGTGCTCGTCCACGGCGATGATGGCGTCGCCGGCCTGCTCTGCGCCGATCGGGGCGAGCTGGGCACCGATCACCCGGGCGAAGTCGGCCAGCGAGTCGGCCGTCGCGCCGACCAGGTCGCCGCCCAGCTCGAACGGGCGCACCCAGTGCGCCACCCCCGGTCCGCGGCGCACCGAGACCAGGTACGGGAACTTCTCGATCGCCGCCCGCAGCGGCTCCAGCGGCGGGTGGCCGTACTCCCCCAGCGCCCGCACGGACAACTCGGCCCACTCGGTCGCGGACACGATGCGCCCGTCCAGCCGCAGCGGCACGTCCCAGCCGCCCGCGGCCAGCGTCGCCGCGACGTCCGGGGACAGGTTCGCCAGCGGGCCCGGGATGCCCGTCGGCGGCGCGACCGGCTCGACGGGCCCGACGGCGGCGGAGGCGGGCGCGAGCCCGAAGTGGATCCACGCCGCCAGGCAGGTGTCGCACGGTCCGGCAGGGGTGCCCGCGAGCGGGTCGCCCGGGTCGCGGACCAGGGTGAGCCGCAGTTCCTGCACCTGCTGCGCGGCGGCCCGCACCTGGGCGATGGTCAGGCCCGGCTCACCACGGGAGGCCGCCGCGTGCTCCAGCTCGTGCAGCCAGTCCGACAGCACGATCAGCTCCGCGTGCCGCCGGGTGCCGCGTACCAGCGAACCCGGGCTCTGCACCGCCAGCCACTTGACCACCAGCGGGTGGTGGTTGAGTTCCTGGTCGCCCTTGGCCCCGGTCGTCTCGCGCGGCAGGCCGTCGGCGGGGACCAGGCGCACCGTGACACCCGGGGCCGAGCCGCCGCCCAGCCGTCGCAGCGCCGCCAGCGGATCGGCGGTCACCGGGGCCGCCGGTTCCTGCTCGGCGCGATACTGCCGGTGCAGGCGTCGCACGTGCTCCAACGGCACTGACGGGTACGTGGTGACCCGCGCGTCCTGCCGGTCGATGACCAGCCGCGCGCCGGCGCCGGGTTCGGGTGGGCCGTCGCTGTCGGGCAGCGTCCAGACGATGAAGCACTCCGGGAACTCCGCGACGTACGGCCGGTGCGAGCCGCCCGCCCCGCGGGCCAGCTGCTCGGCCACTCGCTGCGCGTCCTGCGCCGTGACGGTCATCGGAGTCCCTTCCCCTGCACGATCCGGGCCGCGGCGGGCGCGGGCCGGGCTTCACCCTGCCACGGGCAGGCGCAATCCCGGTAACGTGTCCAATGTAGACCGATGATCATAGGCCGCCACCCGGTTGCCGCCGCACGCCGACCCCGGACGGAGCAGCGGCGCGCCGGAGCCCTCAGCCGGTCCGCTCGCCGATCCACGATCCGCGTCGTCTGGCTGCGCCTCACCATCAGCCGCCGCCAGGCTGGGGCCCGGCGAGGCGGGCACGCTCCCGCCGAGCAGACCATGCCTCGTCGAGCGCGTCCAGCGCGGCCGGGCCAAGTTCGCCGAGCGGCGGACGGGCGATGTACTTCTCCCAGGTTCCCTCCAGGATGCCCACCGCCGATCCGATGTACACCCGGCCGGCCTCACGGTCGAACGGGCCGCCGCGCTCGTACACCTGCAGCAGCGGCTCGAACGGGTCGGGCAGGCCGTCCGGCCACGACTCCAACACGCTGAAATCCAGGATGTATCGGACGATCATGGCGTCCAGCGGGCGCGCCCCGCCCGCCCCCATCCGTCGCCGCACCGCCAGCGCCGTCTGCTCGTCGACACGGGCCGAAGGGTCGACAAAGGAGGCGATGTCGAAGAACGGCCAGTGGTCCGTACAGCCCAGCGCACGGGCCCACAGTGCCGAGCGGCGCAGGTACTCCTGCATGAGCCTGATCCGCGACCCGTTGTGGTCGAGGCTCTCGTCCCACACGACGCCGTCAAGTCGGCCGACCAGCCGCGCGGTGCTCGCCTGCACCCTCATCGCGGCTGCTCAAGGTCTCCGGCATGGTGCCGACCGGCGCATCGCGGTGCGCGCCGCGCTCGCTGCCCATGCCGATCGGCGACCGCCATCCGATCCACGTCCATCCGTGGCCCCCTCCTCCGCGACGACGTTCCGGCCCCCGGGTCAGCCCTGCCGGTCGGCCGCCTGGACCTGGCGCGCGATCTCGGCGCGACGCTCCTCCCATGTCCTGTCCAGCACGTCCAGCGCCGCAGGACTCAGATCATCCGCTGGCGCACGCCGCGCGTACTTCTCCGCGGACCGCGCCGGAACGCCGTCACCGACGCCGATCCGGATGCTGCCGGCCTCGCGGCCGAAAGACCCGCCGCGCTCGTACACCGCGAGCAGCGGCTCGAACGGGTCGGGCAGGTCCCGCGGCCACGCCGGCAGCACGGTGAAGTTGAGCATGTACCGGATGACCCGCTCGTCGAGCGGGCGCAGACCCCGCCCGGAGAGCCCGGCCAGCACCGAGTCCAGGTATGCCTCGTCGAGCCGAGCGTCCGGGTCGGCGGCGGCCGCGATGTCGAAGAACGGCCAGTGCCGCGTCTGGTCCAGCGCCTGCGCCCACAGCGCGGACCGGCGCAGATACTCCAGCATCAGCGCGATCCGCGACCCGTTGTGTTGGAGGCTCTCCTCCCAGGTCACCTCGTGCAGCCGTGCGATCAGCTGCTCGGTGCGAGCACCCGCCTCCATCACCGATTCCTCACCATCTCCAGGATCACGTCCACCACCTCGTCAAGATTCTGCAGATCGAGGGGGACGTCCACCTCGGGCAGGGGTAGCCCGTAGGCCGGGTAGTGCCCGAACGGCCCGAGCTGAGAGTACTTCGGCGCGAGGTAGTGCGCGTTGAGGACGCCGGGTGCGAGCACTTCGAGGTAGTCGTCGTCACCCAGCGGCTGCCAGCACTCGGGCAGGGCCGAGTTGAACTGGACACCCGCTTCGATCAGCCGGGACTCGATGTACTCGTGCGCCAGCATCTGCGCGAAGTACTCCCGCTGGTCCGCGGTGCGCCGCTCGTCGCCGTACGCCATGGTCCACGGATCGGCGTTTTCGTGGTAGGCGGTGAAATAGACGCCGCGCTCCAGTCTGTCCGGCCCTGTGGCGACATCGTGCACGTCGACGAACATGTTGCGCCAGGCCCGCTCGATGACCTCGGGCGGGTGCCCGGTGTGCGCAGCGATCCGCTCGGCGACGTCCGTCCACGCCCGGATCTCGGCGTACCGCGCCGGCGCTCCGTCGTCGGACCCGGTGGCGTGCGGGATGTCCCCACCCGCCGGGGACACACCACCCGGCTCCGGAAGCGCCCCCGCGGGGTTCGGCGCGTCGTCGGGTTCGGGGCCGGGCTGCGGCTCCGGAGAGGGTTGCGGCTCGGGAGCAGGCTGCGGGTCCGGCTCCGGAGCGGGCTGCGGGTCCGGGGCGGGCTGCTGTTGGGCCAGTTCGGCCTTGCCCCACGAGGTCTGGGCGAGGCTGGTCATGGGCTGCGGGTCGCCGTTCGCGTCCAGCATCATCGCGCGCATGCCGACGACGTTGCCGTTGTTCGACGGGTCGCCGGTGTGCCCGTACATCGACACGTTCTCGGCGATCTGGCGGGTCTGCGGGTCCAGGAACAGGATGGTCCCGTCCTGGTTGACCGCGAGCCAGGCATGCGAGGTGCCGGCCTGCCACTCGGTGACGATGAACATCGCCGCGCCGTGCCCGGCCTCGGTCAGCTCGTGCGTGATCGACGCGAAGCCCCAGTCGGACCACTGCTGGGCCTGCGCCGCCGGGCTCTGCGACATGTTCGGGAACACCGTCTGCCAGGCCCCGCCGACCGCTGCGGCGACGCGGGCCATGCCGCCGACCTCGCCGCCCGTGACCGCGTTGACGTCGGTCCCGGCGTACCCGTCGAAGGTGCGCGGCGCGGACACCTGCGGGCGGCCCCGCCAGGTCCGCCACGCGGAGATCATGCAGTCGACGCAGTTGATGCCGCGGCTCGGGTCCAGCTCCGGCCCGCCGTCGTTGGCCAGGCCGAACCAGGTGCCCACCCGCGGGTCCGGGTTCATCTGCAGAAAACCGCCGGGGGTACGCGGCAGCGCGGCGATCAGGTCGTCCTGGTGCTGCTGCAGCGGCGGGCGCAGGCCGCCCCGATACAGGTAGGGCCGTCCGTCGGCGGCGGGCACGTCGACCAGCAGCTCGCCGTCGTCGGTGTTGACCGCGACCCAGGCCGCGTCGGTGTCCACCGTCTGCGCCTGGTTGGCCGTGTACGTGCCGTTGTAGGCGGCCTTGGAGGCCTTGCCGAACTCGTTGGCCCACTGCTGGTGCCGGTCGGCCCACTCCTGGCACAGCTTCGCCTGCTCGGCGTCGGGCTGCTGCTCGGAGTAGAACGCCGCCCACGACCGGTACTTGTGCATCTCGGCGAGGTGCTTGGCCGCCTCCGCCGCCAGCGCGTCCGCCTCCTGCTGACGCCGCTGCAGCTCCAGCGACATGCGCCGGGTCTGCAGCCCGGCCCGGTACGGCCACTGCGGATGGTTCGGGTCGGCCGGGTCCATGCCGACCGGTCCGGGCGGCGTGCTGCCCGGCATCGGCGGGGTTCCGGTGGCGTCCGGGGACGCCGGGTCGGTGTCGCCGGCTAGGGCTGCGTCTCCTGGGCGCGGCGACGGTGCGACTCCGCGAAGATCTCCTCGATCTGCGGCTCGCTCGGCAGCGGGCCCGTCCCCTGGGAGATCGCCAGCGAGATCCGTTCGGCCTCCGCCCGGTCCACCGGACGTCGCCGGTCGTCCCAGGTCAGACTGTTCATGATCTCCGAGACCGCGTCCGGGCGATACCGCCAGCCCCCCGCTCGGTGGTCGTACATCAGCGCCTCCCGGGTCCCCGGGCCCTTGACGATCAGACCCGTCGGCTCCTGGTCCGGGTGGTACTCGATGTCCCTCACGTAGAGCGCGAAGTAGTGCAGCATCCTCTTCCCTCAGGTTGGGGGCCACCTTGGGGGTGACCGCGAAGTCGTCCGGGGCGAGGTCGAACTCGGCGATCAGGTCGGCGGGGGTCCGGCCCTCCTGCGCCAGCCGGGCACGCAGCTCGTCCAGCACCTCCGGCTGCTCGGAGAGGAACTTGGCCAGGCCGTTGTCCTTGGCCCCGGCACCACCCATGCCCGCCGGGATCGCGTCCATGATACCGGCGCGGCGGTTGGCCTCGATCATCGACAGCAGGGCGCGCAGCCGCTGCTCGGCCGGCAGGCTGTCGTCGCGCAGCACCTCGTAGTCGTGGTGCGTCTGCTGCCACAGCTCGAACGACAGCTGCGTCGGCAACTGCACCTCGAACCCGGTACCGTCCTCCGCCCGGAACGTGGCGTTGGTGCCGAAGAAGCGGTTGCCCGGCCGCCAGAAGTCCTTCGGCGGCCCGTCTAGCTCGTAGCCGAGGTCCGCCATCTGCCGGACCAGCGCGTCGAACGCCGGGCGGTACGCGTCGCCGCCGGGCATCACGACCGAGAAGCGCACCGCGTCGTTGATGGTCGCGGCGAAGTGCTCGTGCCCGTGCGCCTGGCCTTCCAGCAGGTACTTGCGCTGCAGCGACTCCCGGCTCTTGAAGCGCGTCTCGTCGGTGTCGGCGAGCAGGTGCAGGTCGTCGCCCGAGTGCTCGGGCGAGGCGTTGACGGCCGCCATCGCCGTCCGGATGTCGGCCATGATCTCGGCCGACCGCTGCCGCGAGGTCTCGTAGACCTCGTCGAGCATGGCGAACTCTTCGGCCGTGAGGTCCTGTGTCGTGGGCTCCGGCTCGAAGACGGCGCCCATCGGCTCCGGCGGCGGCCCGGCGGGGTCGGTTAGTCCAGCGTTCCCGCTGCTCGGCGGCGGTGGGACTCCCGGAACACCTCGAGGATCTCCTCCTCGCTCGGGAGCGGGTCGGTCCCCTTCGTGATCAGCATCGCGATCTGCTCCGCCTCCGACCGGTCGATCGGCCTGCGCCGGTAGTCGTAGGTGTCCCGGCCCAGGATGAACCCCGCCGTCTCCGGGTCGTACCGCCAGCTCTGGGCCCGGTGATCCCAGATCAGATACTCCAGGTACCCCTCGCCCGCGATGATCAGGCCCACTGCCTCCTGGTCCGGGAAGTCCTCGATGTCCTTCCGGTAGATGGCTTTGTAGTGCAACATTCTGTGCCTCCAGGCGGGCGGCGACCTCGGCAGTGATCGGGAAGTCGGCAGGGGTCAGATCGTATTCGGCGATCACGTCACCGGGGGTGCGGCCCTCGGCAGCGAGCTGCCGCTCGAAGACGGCCCAGACTTCGGAGTTGTCCGCGATCCACTTGGCCAGGCTCGCGTCCTTGGGCCTGCGGTCGGCCACGCCCGGCGGGATCTCGTCGATCATACCGGCGGCGCGGTTCACCTCCAGCATGCGCAACAGCGCCCGGACCCGCTGCTCGGGCGTGGCCTTGACGTCGCGCATCGTCTCGTACTCGACGTGCGTCGCGTGCCACACCTGGTATGACCGCTCCGTCGGGAACTGCACCTCGAACAGGGTGCCGTCGGGCGCCCGGAACGTGGTGTTCATCCCGTAGAAGCGGTTGCCGGCGTTCCAGAAGTTGTTGACCTTGCCTTCCAGCTCGTAATGGGCCGCCTGCAGTTGGGCGAGCACCGCGTCGAGCGCCGGAAGGTACCCGGGGCCGTCCGGCAGCTGGATCGAGAAGCGAACCGAGTCGTTGACGCTGGCCGCGTACTGGTCCGGGCCACCCTGCCGCTCCTCGGCGAGGTACTTGCGCTCCAGCGACTCCCGGCTCTTGGCCTTGTGCTCCGGATCGCGCAGCGGCAGCGACCCTTCGGGCAGGCCGAGTGCCTGATCCGCGGCGGCGGTGAACCGCCGTAGGTCGCCGAGGATGCGCTCGGACGCCTCCAACGCACGCTCGTAGACGTCGTCGAGCATCGCGTACTCTTCCGCGTCCGGGCGATCCGACGGCGGCGGCGCGAAGAAGCGGCCCATCGGGTCCGGCGGCGGTCCGGCAGGTGGCTGCGCCGGGGGCATGGCGGTGCCGGGATCGGTGTCACCCTCGCGCTGCGCGGGGATCGCGGGCGAGCCGGGATCGGACGGCCGCTGTGCCGCGTCGGGCGCGGCCGGGTCCGTCGACGAGTCCGTCGCCAGCTCGGGCGACGCCGAGGCGTCGGACGGTGACGTCAGTCGTCGTCCTGCGGCGGAACGCCCTTCCACTGGAAGATCCAGAGAATCGTCTCCTCGTCGGGAAGCGCCTCCGTCCCCTTCGTGATCTGCAGGGTCAGCTCCTCGGCCTGCTCCCTGCTGATCTCCTCCGTGCGGTCCGTGTAGTCGTGGTGATCCATCACGTACGCCACCGTCGTCGGGTCGTACACCCACGCCTTCTGCCGGTGGTCCCACAGCATCGCGTCCACCCCGCCGTGAGTCACGATGATCCCCCTCGCCGGGGGCTTCGACTTGTCCACCGCGTAGAGCGCGTAGTAGCTCACCATCGATCCGCTCCAGTTTCTCCGCGACTTCCGGTGTGATCGGCACGTCGGCCGGGTCGATGCCGAACTCGGCGAGGATGTCGCCGAAGCCCGCGAAGGACTCCTGCTGATCATCCAACCATGCCCGGTACTGCTGCCAGATCTTTGCGTTCTTCGTGATCCAGACCGCGAGATTGGTGGACTTGGCGCCGACCGGGGCCGACTCCGGCGGCGGTCCCACGATCGTGTCGATGCCCGGAGGCACGTCGTTGACGCCGAGCTCCTCGTTGACCGCGAGCATGGACAGCAACGCATGCACACGCCGCGCCGGCAACTCGGCGTTCACCCGCTCGCCGTTCTCGTCCAGGCTGCCCTCCCGACGCAGCACCTCGTACGCATCGTGGGTGAGAATCCAGGCGCGTTCGGAGTTTTCAGTCGGGAACTGCACCTCGAAGAGCTGCCCGGTCGGGCTGGTGAAGGTGACGTTGAGGCCCAGGAAGCGGTTGCCGGACGCGAAGAAGTTCTTGATGTCGGTGAGCTGGTAGCCCTGTGCCTCCAGACCGCTGCGCACCGCGTCGAAGGCTGGCCGGTACCCCTCACCTTCCGGTAGGCGAACCATAAACCGCACCGCGTCGTTGGCCCGCGCAGGGAATCCTTCGACACCGAAGAACCGGCCCTCGACCAGGTACTTGCGGACCAGCGAGGCGAGCTCTTTGACCCGGTGGTCGATGCCGGGCATCTGCAGGATGCCGTCGGTGTCCGGGCTGAGGTTGTAGGCCGAGACTAGCTGGGCGATGTCGTCGCGGATCCCGTCGGCGTTGGCCACTGCGGCGTCGTGCAAGCCGGTGAGCATCTCGCGCTCGTCCGACTCCAGGTCGTCGACGACCACGTCCGGCTCCGGCGGCTTGCCGATGGTCACCGGGACCGTGTCCGCGCCGTACAACCGGCCGGGCAGCAGGCTGCGCTGCTCCGCCGCACGGAACAGCGCCGCCTCGCCGAACGTCGTCGGCACCGTGCCCCTCGGGTGCACGACTTCGCCCCGGTCGCCGCCGACGACCAGCCGACCGTCGACCATCCGGATCTCGACTGTGAGCGGCCGCCGGTACTTTTTACGGTCCGGGTCTTCGCTCTCGGGCAGGTTGCTCAGCGGCTCGTCCGGACGGTGCACGCACACCGGGACGGAGTCGAGCCCGGCCAGCCGCGCCGCCCGCATGCGACGGTTGTCCATGCTGTCCAGCGAGCCGTCGCCCCAGGCTATGACATGTGCAGGACCGCCTTGCCAGCCCGTCTCCGCCATGCGGGCGGCGAACTGGTCCATAGTCAGGTCACCGCTGGTCGGGCTGACCGAGCGCTGCGTGAAGCGGATGTCCTGGGTAGGCACCACCGCCGTCTGCGGCAGCAGCGCCTCCAGCCGCGCCCGTTCGGCGTCGTCGAGCACCGACGGATCCGGGTAGCCGAGATCGTCGAAGGTCGCCTCGCCGACGCGGATCCCGTGCTCGGCGAGTTCGGCGTCGGTGAGCGGCCGCTGCATGTCCGCGTCGAGCTGGGTGGCGTGCACCCCGGCCGGGGCGGCCGCCGGATCGGGCTGGCCCTGGTACTGCGACCAGGCCCCGGTGGGCGCGCCGTCGATCAGGGACTGCTCCCCGTCCGGCCCGATCACCATGGCGTCCATCTGGATGATGCCGTTGGTGTAGGGCGGGTTGGTCGTCGGCGTGCCCGGCGGCTGCTGCGGGTCGGCGTACATGATGACGCCGCCGTCGTTGAAGACCGGCCACGTGTGCGCGGTGCCGTCGGACGAGTGGTGGATGATCACGGCCATCGCGCCCGGTCCGGCCTGGCGCAGCTGGTCGGCGAGGCGGGCGTAGGAGGCGTCCACCGTCTGCCGGGCGGCTTGGCGGTCGAGACCGCGGGTGTCCGGGCAGAGCTGCTGCAGCCGGCCGCCGAAGAAGTCCTCGATGCGGTGCGGCCCACGCGGCTCCGGCCCGGCCGGCTGGTCCGGGTTTCCGCCGGCAAACCCGTCGAGGGTACGCGCGGCGGCGCAGCGCGGCCGCCCGTGCAGCCATGTGTCGGCCACCGACAGCAGCACGTCGACGCAGTTCACCGCACGGGTCGGGTCGGCCTGCGGCCCGCCGTCGTTGGCGTAGCGCAGCCAGCCCGAACGCAGCGGCGGGAACTGCAGCGGGCGGCCGTCCGCGTCGCGCGGGACGGCGTTCTCCAGGTCGAGCTGGTGCTGGGTGAGCACCGGCCGGTAGCCGCCGCGCTGGTCGTACCGGCGGGTCGCGTCGACCGACGGCGGGGAGTCGCTGCCCGTCAGCGCCGACACGTCGTCGGTGGTGACGCCGCCGCGGGTGAAGTCCGCGCCGTCGTGGCGGTTCAGCGCGTCCCAGGCCGCCGCGGCCAGCGCGCCGGGGCGGCCCATCGAGGCGAGGATCGCGCGCCGCTGCGCGCGCAGCCCGCCGTGGTACGCGTCGCTCCAGCGCCGCGCCTCCGCCCGGCTGCGCTCGCCGTCACGCCGCCCATCCGCGGCCGGTGGCCGGGAGTCGGTGTCCGGCCCGGTGCCGCGCGTGTCCGCGCCGGGCACAACGGCGACGGCGGGTGTCGCCGGGTCTGTCTGCTGGGCCGGGGTGGCCTGCGGGCGGGCCGGGTCGCCGGGCGTCTGCTGGGCCGGAGCCGTCTGCTGGCCCGTCGCGGGGCTCGGCGAGGTGGCCTGGCCCTGCTGGGGTGCCGGATTCTGCGCGGTCGCGGGATTCTGCGTGCCCGTGGTCGGCGCCGTGCCCTGCGCGTTGGTGGCGGTCGTCTGGTTAGCGGGACCGGTCTGCGTGCCGGTGCTCGCCTGCGCGGTGGGCCCGGTCTGCGAGGACGGCGTCTGCGCGGTGGTGTTCGTCTGCGCGGCGGGCCCGGTCTGCGACGACGGTGTCTGCGTGGTCGTGTTCGTCTGCGCGGACGGCGCGGTCGTGGAGGCGCTCGCCTGCGTGGCGGGTGTCGTCCCGGAGGTGTTGGCCTGCGCCGACGGTGTGCTCGTCGAGGTGCTGCCCTGGACGGACGGGCCGTTCTGCGTCGGAGTGCCGGTCTGCGCGGCCAGTCCGGCCTGTGTCGGGCCGGTCGCCGTGACGCCTGCCGCGGGCCGCGCGCCGGTGGCCGGGTTGGTCCCCGCCGAGCCGGAGGTGTTCGTGCCGGACCCCGAGGTTCCCGTACCCGAGGTGGTGCCCGAGCCCGAGGTGGACCCGGCCGGGCCGCCTGACCCGGTGCCGGTGCCGCTCGACGTGCCTGCGCCGGTCGTCGTGGTGCCGCCGGCGGAGCCCGTGCCGGACAGTCCTCCGGACCCGGACGAGGCCGAGGTCGACGCGGAAGCCGACGTCGAGACCGATGATGCCGACGGGCCGGCGGACGTACCTGCGAGGCCTGACGCCGGGCTCGTGACCGCGGGCGCTGCGGGGGCCGCGGCGGCGGGCCCGGCCATACTCTGCGGAGCCGGGGCGACCGCCGGGGCGATCACGGTGTTGGCCTGCGCGGGAACATTCGCGACCGGGGGCGGTGCGGCGGGCGCGGCCGGGGCTGCGCTCGCCTCCGGCGGGGCCACCCCGGCGAGGCCGCCGGAACCGCCCGAGCCGCTGCCCGAGCCACCGCCGTGCGATCCACCGGAACCACCGCCCGAGCCACCGGAGCCCGTGGTCCCCGTGTGCGGGCCGCCACCGCCACCCGATCCGCCGCCTCCCGCGGCCGCGGTGGCCGCCGCGGCGGTGGTGATGTTCGAGCTCGGGTCGCCGTCGAGCGCGGTCCCGGCGAGGTTGCTGACGATGTTGTTCGTCATGTTGTTGAGTTCGCCGGTCAGGTGGCTGGTGACGCTGGACCGCGCGCCCGAGGTCGCCGCCATGCCCAGGTTGCCCGCGTCCGGCAGCTGCCCCGTGGCCAGCGAGCCGCCGATGTCGCCGAGCACCTCGCCGCGTACGCCGTGGGAGACCTTGCTGACGAAGCCGCCGTTGTGGCCGCCCGCGAGCGTGCTGGCCGCGCCGCCGGCGAAGCCCGCCCAGCCGGCCATGGCGAGATCGCCGAGGTCGAGGCCGTCGCGGCGGCCCGTCGCGGTCTGGTACGTCTGGATGGCGCCCTGGGTGAGCAGCTCCTCCTTCATCTCGTCCAGGCCCTCTTTGCCGGCCTTGACCGCCCACTTGCCGAGCTTCTTGCCGAAGTCCTTGCCGAGGTCCTTGAGCTTGTCCTTGACGGCGCGCTTGATGCCGCGCTCGATCAGCGACTTGAGCAGCCGCTTGAGGATCTCCTTGATGGCGAAGCGGGTCGCCATGCAGACCGGCCCAGCGGCGGCGGTGGACGCGCCGAAGGTGAAGAACGCGGCGACGGCCAGCGCGATCAGTTCGATCAGCAGCAGGCCGAGTTCGATGTAATACTCCAGCTTCGCGCCCTGGATGTCGCAGCCGCCGCCTTCGAGCATCTCGCCGAGCGCGCCCGCGACGTAGGCGGCCGCCTGCAGCGCCGACTTCTCGTCGCCGCTGCCGATCTGGCCCCAGGCGTCCTTGATCGCGGCGGCGACCTTGCCCTCGGCCCCGCCGAACGCGGCGACCGCGTCCAGCGCCGCCCGCTCCGACTCGGTCAGCGGGTCGGCGAGGTCACCGGCGACCGCGTACCAGTCGTCGGCGAGGTCCCAGGTGGCCTGCTCGTCGCCTTCGGGCCAGTCCATGCCGATGACCCAGTCGAGGCATTCCTTCATCCACCCCGGTGCGTCGAAGTAGGACAGCGGATGCGGAATCGGCGACGGCAACCACGACATCCGCACCCTCCCCAGAGTTCGGCTTCCCGCGCGATCCGGCCCGTGCGGGCACGGCGTATCCGGTGGCGCGCAGGCGCTCTGGGTAAGCTACTCGATCCGGACAAGAGCGCGCCAACCCGGTTGCGGCGACGGGTGCCGATCCGGGCTAGAGTCGGCGTCACCGGCCGTACCAGGGGAGGAGCCGCCGTGGCACAACGCTCCGATCGCGACGCCAACTCGGCGCTGCGGGAACGCTTCGCACAGGTGCACGACCAGTACACCCGGCTGCGCAACGGCATGGGCGACCTGCAGGCCAAGCTCAAGGCCTACCGGGCGACCGAGAAGTCCCGCGACGGCCTGATCAAGGTATCGGTCGACGCCCGCGGCCGGCTGGTCAAGCTGGAGCTGGAGCCCGCCGCGCTGCGCTCCTACAGCGCCTCGGGCCTCGCCGAGGAGATCACGAAGACGATCGCGCGGGCGTCCGACGCCGCGGGCGCGGGCGTGTCGCAGCTGATGGCCGAGGTGATGCCGGCGGAATCGGGCGCGATGTCGTTCCTGCGTACCAATGACATGAACGACCTGCTCAAGCGGCACGACGACATCATGGACTACCGCCCGGAGCCGCGCGATGGGTGACGAGATCCCGATCCGCCCGATGGCCTGGCCCAGCGGCGACGGCACGCATCTCGACCTCGACCTGGCCCGCGACGCCGGCAGCCGGATGACGGCGGCCGGCAAGGACGTGACGGCGCTGCGCAACGGCACCGGCGCGAGCATCGACTCGGCCGGGCAGGCCAAGCCCTGGGGCACCGACGACGTCGGCAACGCCCTGGACAAGGGCTACTCCGAGATCGCGCCGAACATCCTCGCGCTGTGGCGGCAGGTCGGCACGGCCATGGAGTCGATGGGCGCCAACATCACCCAGGCCGCCACCGTCACCACCGACACCGACGTGGCCACCGCCAAACGCACCGACCAGGCCGCCAACCACCACCCCGACATCCCGGTCTGACCCCCGGCCCGCGCGCCACGATGATCGCTGTTTCCGGACAAAAGCTCGGGTCAGACCTCACTTTCTGACCCGAGACAGCGATCAAGCCCCGTAGCCCGCCCGGGTCAGCCCGCCAGCGCGGACGGCCCGAGCAGCGCCTTGAGGTCGGCCATCAGCGCGGGCACCGGAGCGACACGCATCGGGCCGAGGCGGTAGGTCGACGACTTCGATCCGTTGGTGAGACGCACGTGCACCTCGGCCTTGCCGGGGTGGGTCGACAGCACCTCGCGCAGGCGCTCGACCAGCGGCGGGGTGCACCGGTTGGCGGGCAGCGCGACCACCACCGGCCGGGCGTTGTCGTCGGTGACGGTGGTGTCCGGGATGGACATGTCCATCGCCATCAGCTTGGCCTGGTCGTCGCGGCGGTCCGCCCGGCCCTTGACCACGACGATGGCGTCCTCGGCGATGTACTGGCCGACCAGGTCGTAGGTGTTGGGGAAGAACAGCACCTCCACCGCGCCGTCGAGGTCCTCCAGGGTCGCCGAGGCCCACGCCTTGCCCTGCTTGGTGATGCGCCGCTGCACCCCGGAGAGGATGCCGGCCAGGGTGACGATCTGCCCGTCGGCGACGCCGCCCTCCTCGTTCAGCGCCGCGATCGACATGTCGGCGGCCTTGCTCAGCACGTGCTGCAGCCCGAACAGCGGGTGGTCGGAGACGTACAGGCCGAGCATCTCGCGCTCGAAGACGAGCAGGTCGGTCTTGTCCCACTCGCCCGGCGGGATGGGCGGCGTGACGATCATGCCCGCGCCGGACGAGTCGGTGTCGGCGAACGCCGAGCCGAACAGGTCGAACTGGCCGATGGCCTCGTTCTTCTTGACGCTCATGAACGAGTCGATGGCGTCGGCGTGCACCGACAGCAGGCCCTTGCGCGGGTGCTCCATCGAGTCGAACGCGCCCGCCTTGATCAGCGACTCCACGGTGCGCTTGTTGCAGGCGACCGCGTCGACCTTGCGCAGGAAGTCGTAGAAGTCGGTGAACGCGCCCTGCTCCTTGCGGGCGCGCACGATCGCCTCGACGACGTTGCCGCCGACGTTGCGCACCGCGCCCAGACCGAAGCGGATCTCGTCGCCGACCGGGGTGAACCGGGCGGTGGAGGCGTTGACGTCCGGCGGCAGCACCTTGATGCCCATGCGGCGACACTCGGCCAGGTAGACCGCGGACTTGTCCTTGTCGTCGCCTACGGAGGTGAGCAGCGCCGCCATGTACTCGGCCGGGTAGTTGGCCTTGAGGTAGGCGGTCCAGAAGGAGACGAGCCCGTAGCCGGCGGTGTGCGCCTTGTTGAAGGCGTAGTCGGAGAACGGGACCAGGATGTCCCACAGCGTCTTGATCGCCGCGTCGGAGTAGCCGTTCTCCTTCATGCCGCCGGAGAAGGGCACGTACTCCTTGTCGAGGATCTCCTTCTTCTTCTTGCCCATGGCGCGGCGCAGCAGGTCGGCCTGGCCGAGCGTGTAGCCCGCCAGCTTCTGCGCGATGGCCATGACCTGCTCCTGATACACGATCAGGCCGTAGGTGTCGCCGAGGATCTGCTCCAGCGGCTCGGCCAGCTCGGGGTGGATCGGCACCACCGGCTTGCGGCCGTTCTTGCGGTCGGCGTAGTCGTTGTGCGCGTTCGCGCCCATCGGGCCGGGGCGGTAGAGCGCCAGCACGGCGGAGATGTCCTCGAAGCCGTCCGGGATCATCGAGCGCAGCAGCGCGCGCATCGGCCCGCCGTCGAGCTGGAACACGCCGAGGGTGTCGCCACGGGCCAGCAGCTCGTAGGTGGGCTTGTCCTCCAGCGGCAGCTCTTCGAGCACCACGTCGATGCCGCGGTTGGACTTGATGCCCTCCAGGCAGTCGTCCATCACGGTGAGGTTGCGCAGGCCGAGGAAGTCCATCTTGAGCAGGCCGATGGACTCGCAGGCGCCCATGTCCCACTGGGTGATGATGGCGCCGTCCTGCTCGCGCTTCTGGATCGGCAGCACGTCCATCAGCGGCTCGCCGGACAGGATCACGCCGGCCGCGTGCACGCCCCACTGGCGCTTGAGGCCCTCGATGCCCTTGGCGGTGTCGACGACCTTCTTGGTGTCGGGGTCGGTGTCGTACAGCGCCCGGAACTCCACCGCCTCCGGGTAGCGCGGGTGGTTGCTGTCGAAGATGCCCGACAGCGGGATGTCCTTGCCCATCACCGCGGGCGGCATCGCCTTGGTGATCTTGTCGCCGACCGCGAACGGGTAGCCGAGCACCCGGGCCGCGTCCTTGATCGCGGCCTTGGCCTTGATCGTGCCGTACGTGATGATCTGCGCGACCCGCTCCTCGCCCCAGCGCTGGGTCGCGTAGCGGATCATGTCGCCGCGCCGGCGCTCGTCGAAGTCCATGTCGATATCGGGCATGGAGACGCGGTCGGGGTTCAGGAAGCGCTCGAACAGCAGGCCGTGCGACATCGGGTCGAGTTCGGTGATGCGCAGCGCGTACGCGATCAGCGCGCCGGCCGCCGAACCACGCCCCGGCCCCACCCGGATGCCCTCCTTGCGCGCGTACTCGCACAGGTCGGCGGTGACCAGGAAGTAGCCCGGGAAGCCCATCTTGCAGATGACGTCGAGCTCGTAGTCGGCCTGGCGCAGCCGGTCCTCGGGGACCCCGTTCGGGAACCGGTCGCGCAGCCCCCGGTGCACCTCGGCGCGCAGCCACGACTCCTCGGTGTAGCCCTCCGGCACCGGGAACGACGGCATCAGGTTGCGGTGCGCGAACACCTCCTTGTAGTCGCCGATCCGCTCGGCGATCTCCAGGGTGTTGTCACACGCGCCCGGCACCAGGTCGTCCCACTGGCGGCGCATCTCCTCGGCCGACTTGAGGTAGAAGTCGCGGGCGTCGAACTTGAAGCGCTTCGGGTCGGCCATCGTCGAGCCGGACTGCACACACAGCAGCACCTCGTGCGCGTCGGCGTCCTGGGCGTACGTGTAGTGCAGGTCGTTGGTCACCAGCGGCTTGAGGTTCATGTGCTTGCGCAGCCGGTCCAGCCCTTCCCGGGCCGCCTTCTCGATGCTGATGCCGTGGTCCATCAGCTCCAGGTAGAAGTTCTCCTTGCCGAAGATGTCCTGGAACTCGCCCGCCGCCGCCACGGCCTTGTCGAAGTCGCCGATGCGCAGCCAGGTCTGGATCTCACCCGAGGGGCAGCCGGTCGTCGCGATGACGCCCTTGCCGTACGCGTGCAGCAGCTCACGGTCGGCCCGGGGCTTGTAGAAGAAACCCTCCAGGCTCGCCCTGGACTGCATCCGGAACAGGTTGCGCAGGCCGTCGGCGTCTGCCGCCAGCATCGTCATGTGGGTGTACGCGCCACCGCCGGAGACGTCGTTCTCCCCGCCGTCGGCCCAGCGCACCCGCGAGCGCTCCTGCCGGGGCGTGTTCGGGGTGACGTAGGACTCCACGCCGATGATCGGCTTGATGCCCGCGGCCGTGGCCTGCTTGTAGAAGTCGTACGCCCCGAACATGTTGCCGTGGTCGGTCATCGCCAGGGCGGGCATCTGGAGGCGGTCGGCCTCCTTGAAGAGCTCCTTCAACCGGGCCGCGCCGTCGAGCATCGAATACTCCGTGTGCACGTGAAGATGCACAAAAGAGTCGCCCACGGCGCACCCACCCCCAGCTAGTCGACGGTACGCCTCAGCCTAGTCCTGCGCTCCGACGCGTTCCACCCGCCGCTCGGCGGGTGCCGGGCGTCACCGGACGAACGGTTCCACCATCGCCGACGCCGCGTTCAGCCACGCCCGCTTGGTGGTCGGCTGGAGCGCGCCGTACTCGATCGACGAGCCCGTCTCCAGAGCCGGGTCGAACGGCACCACGACCACCGCACGGGTGCGCGTGGCGAAGTGCTTGCGAAAGTCCTCCAGCAGCGGCGAGGTGCCCGGGGTGGCGCAGGACAGCAGCGTCACCGCGTTCTCCGCGAGCTTGCCCAGGCCGATCTCGTGCAACAGGTCGATCATCCAGTCGGCGGTGAACGCGGCGTCCTCGCGCGGCACCGTCGTGATGACGAGCTGGTCCGCGGCGCGGATCACGGTCTGCCAGTTGGCGCTCTCCACGTTGTTGCCGGTGTCCACGCAGACGACGTCGTGGGTGCGGCACAGCAGCTCCAGCACCCGGCGCACGGTGTGCTGGTCGAGGCGCTGGGCGAAGCGCGGGTTCTCCTCGCCGGCCAGCACGTCGTACGACCCGTCGGAGGCGTGGCGCAGGTAGTCGTCCAGCCGGTCCTTCAGCTCGCCGATCGGCGCGTTCTCGATCTCCAGCAGGTCCGCCAGCAGGTGCCGGATGGTGCGCGCGTGCCGCGCGCTGCCGGCCCGCAGGCCGAGCGTGCCGCGCAGCTCGTTGTCGTCCCAGGCCAGCACGCCGCGCCCGCGCACGCTGCCGATGGTGGCCGCGGCGAGCACGGTGGCGGTGGTCTTGTGCACCCCGCCCTTGGGGTTGGCGAACGCCAGCACCTTCGGCCCGCCCAGCTCACGGCGCAGCACCGAGACGGCGTGCTCGACGTCGTCGGGGCGGGCCGCGGGACGCCACTCGATCCGCCCGGCCGACGCGCCGTACGCGGGACCGCTCGGCGCGGCGGTGGCCGGTCCGCCCGGTGCCGGTTCGACGGGCGCCGGGTCGCGCGGCGGCGCGGCGCGGGCCCGGTCGAGCAGCACCCGCCAGCGTGAGGTCGCCTCGGCGGGCGTCAGCTCGCCGGGTCGGCCCCAAGCCGTGGGGCCGTCGCCCCGCTGGCCGTTGCGCTCCACGGTGTGCGCCCTCCCCGCCCTGCCATAGTGATCAATGATCAACGCGGTGCAAGGCTACGCACCCCGACACCAGCTTGACCACCCTATGTGTTCAGGCACCCGCACCTCCAGACCCTGTCGGCCGATTGCCGCCGAGAAGAGGTGAAGAGCACTTGCGAACCGGGTCTCCCCGTGCTCAACGACGACACTCGATGCAGGGTGCGGACACCCCCGGGGGACCTCACCGGTCGGCCTCCCCGGCGTCGGAGGCCGCCGCCGAAGGGGCGTGCGCCGGGGACGCCGGCACCGTGCCGTCCTCGGACGGGCTGGTCTCGGCCACCGGAGACGCGTGCGGCGACGCCGGGGTGGAGGTGCCGGGCTCGCTCGGCTCCGCGCCGGGACGTTCGCTCGGCTTGGCGCTCGGCTCGGCGCTCGGCGAGGCGCTGGGCGACGCGCTCGGCGAGGCGGCGGGCGTGGCAGAGGCGGCCGGGTCGAGCTGGCCGACCTGCTCCGGCAGCGGGGGCAGGAAGACCGCCCGGTCCAGCCGCCGCACCTCGGGCGCGGGGTCGACCGCGCGCACCTCGGGCCGGGACGCGATCTGGTCCAGCGCCGCCGGGGTGGCCCGCACCACGGCCGCGTACACGCAGGTGCAGCCCGTGCGGTAGGCCTCGGCCTCGGCCTCGGCGACCGCGGAGCCGCCCAGGTAGGTGTCGCGCAGGCGCTCCTCCTCCGCGTCCGCGGTGGTCAGCTTGCCGGCCAGGCCCCGGAAGTCCGCCGCGTCGGCGTCCTTGCGCCGGGCGACCTGCTTCATGCCGGCCACCACGTCCTCAGGGATCTTGAAGGCGGGGATGCGTACCGACGCGGTCTGCGTCTTCGCCAGCGGCACGCGGGCGTAGACCTCGACCACCGACACGCCGCCGAGCACCGGCGTGAGCCGTTCGGGGGCGAGGTACGCCTTGAGGCTGACCAGGGCGTACGTCTCGATCGGAGTGGCCGAGGGACGTTTGAGCAACCCGGCCAGTTCCGAGCGGGCCTGCCGGGCGTAAAGCGGCACCGACTGCCCCTGCACGACGCCCACCTGCACCGTCTCGCCGAGCGTGCTCTCCGGGGTGGCCGTGGTGCCGCGGTGCGCGGTCCACACCACGGCCAGCAGCACTCCGGTGACCCCGACCAGCGCCGCCGCGGTGAGCAGCCGCAACCGCAGCCGTCCGTGTGCGATGCGGACGAAGCCGCCCGCGAGCCGTGGCACTATCACCTGATCCAGATGCCGCAGGAACCTTTGCGGGCGCATCCGGCGTCCCTTCATCCGGCCTCGCGCGGGGGGCGCGAGCGCGTGTCAACCAGCCTCGCGCAGCAGCGCGAGCGCCTGCGCGAGATCTGGCGGGTACTCGCTGACGAACCGGACCTGGAGTCCGGTGCCGGGGTGGAGGAAACTAAGCTCACGCGCGTGCAGCCACTGCCGGTGCAGGCCGAGGCGGGCGGAGAGCGTGGGGTCGGCGCCGTAGGTGGTGTCGCCTACGCAGGGGTGCCGCAGAGCGGAGAAGTGCACCCGGATCTGGTGGGTGCGCCCGGTCTCCAGTCTGATGTCGACGAGGCTGGCGGAGGGGAAGGCCTCCAGCGTGTCGTAGTGCGTGATGCTGGGCTTGCCGCCCGACATCACGGCGAACTTCCAGTCGTGCGTGGGGTGCCGGTCGATGGGGGCGTCGACCGTCCCCCGTAGCGGGTCGAGGTGGCCCTGCACCACGGCGTGGTAGCGCTTGTCCACCTCACGGTGCTTGAAGGCCCACTTCAGTGCGCTGTACGCGGACTCGCTCTTGGCGACGACCATGAGGCCGGTGGTGCCCACGTCGAGCCGGTGCACCACGCCCTGCCGCTCGGCCGCGCCGCTGGTGGCGACAGTCTGACCCATCGCGGCCAGGCCGCCGATCACGGTCGGGCCGGTCCAGCCGGGGCTGGGGTGGGCCGCGACGCCGACGGGCTTGTCCACCACGACGATGTCGTCGTCGCTGTGGATGATCCGCAGGCCGTCGACCCGCTCGGCGACCACGGCGGGGGCCGTGGGCGGGGCGGGCAGGGTCACCTCCAGCCAGCTGCCGCCGGTGACCTTGTCGGACTTGCCGCGGGGCACCCCGTCGACGGTGGCGTCACCGGATTCGACCAGCGTGGCCGCCGCGGTGCGCGACAGCCCGAACAGCCGGGACACCGCCTGGTCCAGCCGCATCCCGTCCAGCCCGTCCGGGACCGGCAGGGAGCGGGTCTCGCCCCTGGTCACCATGCCTGGGACCCGCGCTCGGAGCCGACGGCGGCCGACGGGGCGTCGCCCGGCGCGGGCTCGTCGTCGGTGTCGGTGTTCTTCTCGGACGTGATGCGGCTGCCGTCACGCTGGCGGCCCTGCAGCTCCAGCAGGATCGCCAGGCTCACGCCACCGACCAGCGCCATGTCCGCGACGTTGAAGATCGGGAAGGCCCGGCCGTGCGCGTCGAACACGCTGATGAAGTCGACCACGTGCCCGTGGAACGGGGCCGGGGCCCGGAAGATGCGGTCGACCAGGTTGCCGAACACGCCGCCGAAGATCATGCCAAGCGCGATCGCCCAGGGCAGCGACCGCAGCCGCCGCGCCATGAAGCCGAGCGCGCCGAGCACGACCACCGCGATGATCGGGAAGATGTAGGTGTGGTCTTCCAGGAGACTGAACGCCGCCCCGCTGTTGCGGGTCAGCGACATGTAGACCGCGCCGCCGAGCAGCCTGATCGGCTCGTGCGGGTCCAGCTTCGTCGCCCACTCCTTGGTGACCAGGTCCAGCACGATCGCGAACCCGGCCATGCCCACGAGGATCGACAACGCGGTGCCGCGGCCGATCCGACGTGGGGAGTGCTCCGGTTCCCGTTCGCTTTCCTGGTCCACCGACACACTCCCCAAGTCACGGCGCAGCTGCGCCCTTCGTACGATCATGCCGGGTCGGCCCGGCCGGCCGGCAACCGGGCCCTAGCGGCGCTCTTCCAGCTGCTTGCAGGTCACGCACAGGGTGGCCGACGGGAACGCGGCCAGCCGCTCCACCGGGATGGGGTTGCCGCACTTCTCGCACCACCCGTAGCTGCCCTCGTCGAGGCGCTCCAGTGCGCGCTCCACCTGGGTGATCCGCTCCAGGATGTTGTTCGCGAGGGTGATCTCCTGCTCGCGCTCGAACGTCTTGGTGCCGGTGTCGGCCTGGTCGTCGCCGGCCGAGTCGGTGAGCCGGTCGCGCTGCAGCTCCGCGATCTCGACGAGCGTGTGGTCGTACTCCTCCTGCAGCTCGTCGCGGCGCGCGGTGAGCGCCAGGCGGATCTTCTCGGTCTCCGCGGCGCTGCGATCACCCTTCTTCACCGTGGTCGCCTTGGCGGCCGTACGGCTGGCGGTCTTGGACTCGGCAGGTTTGACCATGGTCGCTCCCTCGGCCGCGGACGTGGCGGCGCTCGGCGTTGCCTGGGCAGGGGGATTCTCTTCCGTCCCGGCGGCACGCCGCCGGGTGGTCGGGGTGGCGTTCGCCGACTTCTTGGCGTCGGCGGCCGCCGCGGCGGGCTTGGCCGCCGTCTTCCGCTCGGGCGCGGCCGGACCGGCCGCGCGCTTGCGGGCAGTGGTGTCTGAGGTAGCCGTCACCGTCTCCCCCTTAGCCGTGGCCGCCCCCGCGGCCACTGTCTTCACGGAGCGTTTCGGCGCCGCGGTGGTCTTCGCGACGGCCTTCTTCGCCGCCGCTCCGGTCTTGCTCCCGCCTGCCCTCTCGGCCATGGCGTCCCCCAGATGCAAAACGGGCGCGCGGCTCACGCCGCGCACTCCAATAGGCTGGCAAGAATACGGAACGTATGGACGGTCCACAAACATGCCACGCACTGCCTGCCGAATTCCTGTCAGTACCCCGGAATCATCCGAAGTATCCGCAGGAAAGGCACAGATCATCGCGGTCATGCCGGACATTGCCGCGTGACCGTCCCTTTCTGGTGAATTTGGCAAAAGGGACAATATCACCTAGTCCCCGTGTTCCCTGCCGTCCTCTCCGAACCAGTGGGCCAGCCGGCCGCGCCGACTCACCGCCCGCAGCCGACGTTCAGCTTCGTCGCGTACCGATTCGGTGGCGACAATAAGCAGACTGTCACCCATTCGCAACCGTGTGTCGCGGTCGGGCACGAACCCGGCACCGTCGCGCAGCACCAGCGTCACCGACGCGCCCACCGGCAGCCGCAACTCGTCGAGATGCACCCCGGCCAGTCCCGACCCGGGCGGCACCTCGATCTGCAGCAACTCGGCGTGCATCCGGTCCAGCGGAGCGGTCTCCACCCGCAGCTCGGTCGCCTCCCCCGGCGCGGTCACCCCCAGCCGGAGCGCCACCACGGGCAGCGTGCCCGCCTGCACCATGGTGAACACCACCACCAGCACGAACACGATGTTGAACAGCGCCTCTGCGCCCGGCACCCCCTGCGCCAGCGGGATGGTCGCCAGCACGATCGGCACCGCGCCGCGTAGCCCCGCCCAGGACAGGAACAGCTGCTCCCGCCAGCCCACCCCGAACGGCGTCGCGCTGGCCAGCACGGACATCGGGCGGGCGACGAAGGTCAGCACCACCCCGGCCAGCACCGCGGGCACCAGCATCTGGACCAGGCCCGGCGGCGACACCAGCAGGCCGAGCAGGACGAACAGGCCGATCTGGGACAGCCACGCCAGACCGTCCGCGAAGCCGAGGATCGCCTGGCGGTGCGGCAGGCGGGAGTTGCCGAGGACCACCCCGGCGGCGTAGACGGCCAGGAAGCCCGAGGCGTGCACGACCGCCCCGCCGGCGTACGCCAGCACGGTCAGGCCGACCGCGGCCAGCGGGTACAGGCCCGCGGCGGGCAGCGCGGCCCGGCGCATCAGCTCCCGGCCCACCACGCCGACCAGCAGGCCGATCACCGCGCCGGCCGCCAGCTCGTACGCGATGAACAGGGCCTCCTGCCACCACGGTCCGATGCCCGCCGGGCTCGACAGCAGGATCACCAGCAGCACCACGGGGGCGTCGTTCATGCCCGACTCCGCCTCCAGCGTGGCGACCAGCCGGGGGCGCAGCCGCAGCCGGCGCAGCGTCGAGAACACGGCGGCGGCGTCGGTGGACGACAGCACCGCGCCGATCAGGGCCGCCGTGCGCCAGTCCCAGCCGAGCAGGAAGTGGCCGACCACGGTGACCATCACCACGCTCACCAGCACGCCCAGCGTGGCCAGCGTGGCGGCCAGCCCCAGCACCGGTCGCAGCGTGGTCCAGCGGGCGGTGAGGCCGCCCTCGGCGATGATCAGCACGAGGGCGCAGGTGCCCAGCAGGCGCACCAGTTCGGCGTCGTCGAAGCGCAGGCCGAACACCGACCCCAGCACCACGCCGATGGCCAGGTAGACGAGCAGACTGGGCACGCCCAGGCGGGTGGACCAGCGCACGGCGGCCACCGCGACGAGCAGCACCGCGGCCCCGATCAGCAGGGCCATGTCGAGATGCGCGATCACCGAGCCGCCTCGTGCAGCGCGGCCAGGCGGTCCGCCAGGTCCGCCGGGGGCGTCTCGATCAAAAAGAGCTTGTCGCGGCTCGCCAGGCCGGTACGCAGCGAGACCGTGGCCGCGGGCAGGCCCAGTGCCTCAGCCAGCGCGCACCGGGCGGCCTCGGTCGCCCGGCCGTCCACCGCAGGCGCTTGGACCGCCACGATCAGGGCGGTGCCGTGCCGGCCCGGGTAGGCACCGCCGACCCGGGCCCGGCCCGCGCCCGGCTTGACCCGGACCGCAACGACCACGGGTTCCGTCACCGACGAGGACCGATCACGTGCCTTGACATCTCCCCCAGCTGAAGCAGAGGGATTCTTCCCTCGCGGGTTGAGTTTTCTGCTTCACAGCCCGTTGCCGACCTGGATTTCCAGCGAGGGACGGGGTACCGCCCATCGGTCTTACACAAGCTCCACAGACCTGACTTCCCGCCAGCCCGGCGGTAGGCCCGATCGGCTTGGTTGTCGCCAACCCGGGCGAGGACATCGTACATGCAATCCCGAGAACGGACAGAGCTACGGCCCGAAGCACCTTTCGGGCTCGCGGGGGATCTGCCTTCTGTGGGCCCCGGGTAGACGGACCGCCCCGCGCCCCGCCCGATCGGGCGGGGC
>NZ_JBEZEB010000010.1:0-230303 GCF_040648615.1 Catellatospora sp. NPDC049111
CCCGCGCGCGGCCCGGCGGCTCCGTCGGTCGGGGGGTCGTTTGCCCCCCCCCCCCCCCCGCGGGGGGGGGGGGGGGGGGTGGGGGTGGTGGGGGGGGGGGGGGGGGGGGGGGGCCCCCCCCCCCCACCCCGGCTTCATCGGGCGTTACTTACTGGGCGGCCTTCTTGCCGTCGGTGACGGCGGCGGTCCAGGCGTCGGCAGACGACTTCGTGCCCTGCTCCACCGTGCGGAGCGCGTTCTCGACCGCGGTGCGCACCGGGGCGTTCTTCGCGCCCAGGTAGACCGGCTTGAGGTCCAGCGCGCCCTTGGCGAAGATGTCGCCGGTCGGGGCGTTGCTGAAGTACTCGTTGACGGCGGCCTTGACGGCCGCGTCACCCAGCGCCTGCGGCGACGAGGGCAGGTTGCCCTTCGACTTGAAAGCGGCGGTCTGGCCGGCCGGGTTGGTCAGGAACTTGACCAGCTCAGCAGCCTCCTTCGCGTGCTTGGACTGCTTCGGCACGGCCAGGAACGAGCCGCCCCAGTTGCCGCCGCCGCCGGGCGCGGCAGCGATGTCCCACTTGCCCTTGCCGTCGGCGCCGTTCTGCTCGGTGATGTAACCGGTCATCCACGCCGGGCAGGCGATGGTGGCGAACTGGGCCTGCTTGAAGCCGTTGTTCCACTCCTGGGTCCAGGCCTGCAGCTTGGCCGACAGGCCCGCGTCCAGGATCTTGACCGCGAGGTCGTAGGAGTCCTTGACAGCCGGGTTGGTGTCGATCGTCATCGCACCCGACTTGTCGAAGTAGGTATAGCCCGCGCCCTGACCGGCCTTCTGCATCAGGATCGTGTTGTACGTGTTGGTCACCGCGTCGATGAAGCCCGCGTCCTTGACCTTGCTCTTGAAGGTCTGACCGGTCTTGATGTAGTCGTCCCAGGTCGGCCACAGGGCCGAGACGGCCGCGCGGTCGGTCGGCAGACCGGCCTTCTTGAACAGGTCGGTGCGGTAGCACATGGCCATCGAGCCGACGTCGGTGCCGAGGCCCAGGATCTTGCCGTCGGCGGTGGTGCCCTGCTGGAACTTCCACGGGATGAAGTTGCCCGCGAGGTCCTTGGCGCCGTACTCACCCAGGTCGGTGAACAGGTTGGCCTTGTCCAGGTAGGAGATGATCACGCCCTCTTCGAGAGCGACGATGTCACCCGCGCCGGCGCCCGCGGCGAGCCGCTGGGTCAGCTGCTGGTTGTGCGCGTCCAGCTGCGAGCCGGTGCCCCGCTCAACGATCTTGATGTTGGGGTGCTCCGCCATGTACTGCTTGTAAAGCTCTTCGTAACCGAAGTTGCCGAAGACATCCACATTCAGGGTGATCTGCTCGGTGGTGCCGTTGCCCGGCTCCTCCGACGAGCAGGCCGCTGCGCCGAGCGTTACGGCGGCAGCGAGTGCGATCGCCGCGAAGGAACGGCGCCGCATGTTCGTGCTCATCCTGACCCCTCTCAGGTCGTCGATGTGCGGTGGGGGTGAAACGTAGGGATCGAACTCCCTGTGGCGTGGACCACATGGTCGGGAGCGCTCCCATGAGATTGCCGTGAGGTTACGTGGGTGTCAAGGGCGCTGATGGGAGCGTTCCCATTCTGTTACCTACGTCACTGCATGATCGAGAGAGCCTGGCCAGGTACGACGACCGGGTTGTTGGCCGTTCGACCGTTACTAATTCGTTCGTATGGTCAGGTTCGGCCGACTGATCGTCGGATACTCTCCGAGCATGGCCGGGCTGAAGACGACGAGCGCTTCCGCGATCGAGCGCGGGCAGATCAAGTTGCCCGAGCGCGAGATCGCCCCGGTCCGCCAGATCACCCGACGCGTCGTGTACGGGCTGCTCATCCTGGCCGCCGTCGTGTGCGTGGTGATGGCCGACAGCACCGGGTACAAGGACGGTGCCGACGGCCAGATGAGCTGGCTCGACGCGCTCTACTACGCGACCGTGACGCTGTCGACCACCGGCTACGGCGACATCGTGCCGGTCAGCCCGACCGCGCGACTGGTCAACGTCCTGGTCATCACGCCGCTGCGGATCGCCTTCCTGGCCATCCTGGTCGGCACCGCGTTCCAGGTGCTCACCAAGAACTACCGTGACCAAGTGCGGCGCGACCGCTGGAGGAAGACCTTGCGAGGGCACACCGTCGTCATCGGATACGGCACCAAGGGCGCCAACGCCATCCGGCAGCTGCAGGCCTCCGGGACGGCCGCGGAGCAGGTGGTGGTCGTCGACAACCGGCAGGAGTACGTCGACGAGGCCAACCGCGACGGGTACGCCGCCGTGCTCGGCGACGCCACCAGGGCGGTGGTGCTGCGCCAGGCCTCGGTGCACACCGCGGCCCGCGTCATCGTGGCCACCAACCGCGACGACACCGCCGTGCTGGCCACCCTCACCGTCCGCCAGCTCAACCCGAAGTGCCTGGTCGCCGTCGCCATCCGGGAGGCCGAGAACGAGCCGCTGCTGCTGCGCTCCGGGGCCGACGCCGTGATCACCTCGTCTGCGGCGGCCGGCCGGCTGCTCGGCGTCGCCGCGAAGTCGCCGCTGGTCAGCGAGGTCTTCTCGGACCTGCTGGTGCACGGCGACGGCCTCGAACTCGTCGAACGCCCCGTGCGGCCGGAGGAGATCGGCCGGACCACGCGCGACTGCCCCGAGCCGGTCGTCGCGGTGCTGCGCGGCGGCAAGGCGCTGGCCTGGCAGGAGGTCACCGCGCTGGAGTCCGGTGACTGCCTGGTCGTGGTCGCCTGCAAACCCCGCAACCGCCGCGGCGAGGTCACCTCGGTCATCGGCACGCCCTGACCGGAGCCCGTCCGGCCGATAAAGTGGTCACATGATCTGCCAGGCGTGCCGGGAGCGCCGGCACCGCGAGTGCCGGGGCCGCACCTGGTGCGACTGCCAGCACCGGCCGCCGCAGCCGACTCCCCCGGCCACCGGGGCGGCTGGCGAGTGATCGCCGCACACCTGGCCGCGCTCGACGACGACGAGCTGGCCCGGCTCTACCCTCGTGCCGACGCCCCCTGCCTGCGGGTCAACTTCGTGTCCAGCCTGGACGGCGCGGTCGCCGTCGACGGACTGTCCGCCGGGCTGTCCGGCGCGGACGACAAGCGGGTCTTCCGGCTGCTGCGCATGCTCTGCGACGGGCTGCTCGTCGGCGCGGGCACGCTGCGCGACGAGCGCTACCGCCCGCTCACCCTGGACCCCGCTCGCCGCGCGTGGCGCGGCGAGCACGGGCTGCCCGCGTACCCCCGGCTGGTCGTGGTCTCGGCGACCCTGCGCCTGGACCCGGCCGCCCCCGCCCTGGCCGACGCGCCCGTGCGCCCCCTGATCCTCACCGGCCCCGCCAGCGACCCCGCCGCCCGCCGGGCGCTGGCCCCGGTCGCCGACGTGGCCGACGTCCCCGACCTCGCCACCGGTCTGCGCCTGCTCCACGCCCAGGGCCTGACCCAGCTCCTCTGCGAGGGCGGCCCCCATCTCCTCGGCTCCCTCGGTGAGCAGGACCTGATCGACGAACTGTGCCTCTCCCTGTCGCCGCTGCTGGCCGGAGCGGGCTCCGGCCGCATCACCGCAGGCCCGCCCCACCCCCCGCGCTCCATGACCCCCGCCCACATCCTCACCACCGACGAAGGCTTCCTCCTCACCCGCTATGCAAGGAAGGGCACCTTCACATCGCCGGGCAAGGAGACCGCCTGACGGGCGTCATGATCGCCGTCTCGGGACGAAAAGCGAGGTCTGACCTTACTTTCCGTCCCGAACCGGCGATCATGGCCAGCCTGCGCCGCGCGCCGAGACGGCGCGGGCAGGTGTCGTGGTGGCGACACGGGGAGGGGTGCTGGTCACTGTCGGGGAGCGAGAACGGTGGCTTTGTCGTTGGTGACCGCTAGGGTTCGTCGGGTGAGCGAGGAGCAGCCGGGAACGCCGGTCGGGCGGGTGCTAGGCACCGAGGACGCGAGTCCGCTGACCTTCTGGGTCGCGGTCGCCGAGGGGTCATACCTGCAGCTGGACGACGTGGTGGTGACCCAGCGGCCGCTGCCCGACATCGGCATGGTCACCATCGCCGGGGTGGTGACCAGCGTGCGGGCCCGCCACGAGGGCGCGAGCTTCGACTCCGACGTGTTCGCCATCGCCGAGGGCATGCTGCCCGCGCAGGTCCAGGAGGCGGCCGAGGTCACGGTCACCCGGGTCGAGCCCGAGGTGTACGTGCCGCCGCTGCCCGGCGCGGTCGCCTTCCGGGCCCAGGGCGAGTCCCGCGACAGCGCGCTGTCGTTCGACCGCATGCACCGCCGCCTGCCCATCGGCACCGGCCGCGACGGAGCCCCGGTCTACCTCAACGCCGACTTCCTCGACGGCAGCCGGGGCGCACACGTCTCCATCTCGGGCATCTCGGGCGTGGCGACGAAGACCAGCTTCGCGACCTTCCTGCTCTACTCGGTGTTCCGCTCGGGCGTCTTCGGCGGCGACGCGGTCAACACCAAGGCGCTCATCTTCAACGTCAAGGGCGAGGACCTGCTGTTCCTCGACCACCAGAACACCCGACTGGACGAGCGCACCCGCGCGCAGTACCACAAGCTCGGCCTGGAGGCCGCGCCCTTCCCGCAGGTCAGCGTGTTCGCCCCGGCGCGGGCGGGGGACCCGACGGGCAGCCCCGACGTGGCCAGCCGGCTCACCGGCGTGGACCCGTTCTACTGGACGCTGGCGCAGTTCTGCGCCGACCGGCTGCTGCCGTACGTGTTCGCCGACGCCGACGACGAGCGGCAGCAGTACACGATGGTGGTGCACTCGGTCACCGCCCACCTGGCCAAGCACGCGGTGCCCAGCGACGGCGGCATCACCCTCGACGGCTTCCGGATCAACAGCTACGAGCAGTTCGTCGACCACCTGGTCGAGCAGCTCAACGACGAGGACACCCGGGGCCAGTGGGCGGGCAGCTCCATCGGCGTTGCCACGGTCAACGCGTTCGCCCGACGGCTGATCAACAGCAAGCGCGACCTGGGCCGGCTGATCCGCGGCGACCTGCCCGAGCGCCGCGCGCACAGCATCTCCACCGCGGAGAGCTCGCAGGTCACCGTCGTCGACCTGCACAACTTGCCGGACCGGGCGCAGCGTTTCGTGGTCGGCGTGACGCTGAAGACCGAGTTCGAGCGCAAGGAGAAGGCGGGCACGGCCAAGCCGCTGCTGTTCGTGGTGCTCGACGAGCTGAACAAGTACGCGCCCCGCGACGGCTCCAGCCCGATCAAGGACGTGCTGCTCGACATCGCCGAGCGCGGCCGCTCGCTGGGCGTGGTGCTGATCGGCGCGCAGCAGACCGCCTCGGAGGTGGAGCGGCGCATCGTGGCGAACTCGGCGATCCGCGTCGTCGGCCGGCTCGACCCGGCCGAGGCCGGCCGCCCGGAGTACGGCTTCCTGCCGCCCGCGCAGCGCCAGCGGGTGCTGCTGGCCAAGCCGGGCACCATGTTCGTCGGCCAGCCGGAGATCCCGGTGCCGCTGGCGGTGGAGTTCCCGTTCCCGGCCTGGGCGACCCGGCCCGGCGAGGCCGGTCCCGCGCCGCGGGCGACGCTGGCCAGCATGGTCAGCGCCACCGACCCGTTCGCGGTGGTCGGCTCGGGCGCGCGCAACGGTTTGGCCGACGACGAGATCCCCTTCTGAGGCGAGGACTGACGATGCGGATTCTGCACACCTCCGACTGGCACGTCGGCAAGGTGCTCAAGGGCCGCTCCCGCACCGGGGAGCAGATCGCGGCGCTGCACGCGGTGGTCCAGATCGCGAAGGCCGAGCAGCCCGACCTCGTCATCGTCGCGGGCGACCTGTTCGACGTGGCCGCGCCGTCGCCGGAGGCCACGAAGATCGTGACCAGGGCGCTGAGCGCGCTGCGCGCCACCGGGGCCGAGGTCGTCGCGATCGCCGGCAACCACGACAACGGCGCGGCGCTGGACGCGCTGCGCTCCTGGGCCGACGCGGCGGGCATCAGCCTGCGCGGCCGGATCAGCGAGAACCCGGCCGACCACATCGTCTCCGGCACGACCAAGGGCGGCGAGGCATGGCGCTGCGTCGCGCTGCCGTTCCTGTCCCAGCGGTACGCGGTGCGCGCGCTGGAGATGTTCGACCTGACCGAGGCGCAGGCACAGGCGACGTACGCCGATCACCTGGCGCGGCTGATGTCGCGGCTGGCCGAGCAGGCGTTCGGCGAACCGAACACCGTCAACCTGCTCACGGCGCACCTGACCGTCGTCGGCGGGACCATGGGCGGCGGCGAGCGCGACGCGCACTGCATCCTCGGCTACGCCGTCCCCTCCTCGGTGTTCCCGAGCAACGCGCACTACGTGGCGCTGGGCCACCTCCACCGGGCGCAGCTGCTGCCGGGCGCTTGCCCGGTCCGCTACAGCGGCTCCCCCATCGCGGTGGACTTCGGCGAGCAGGAGAACCGTCCCAGCGTGACCATGGTCGAGGTGACCGCGCAGACGTCGGCGCAGGCCCGCACCGTGGAGCTACCCAGTGTCACGCCGCTGCGCACCCTGCGCGGCACGCTGGAGGAGCTGGCCGCGCAGGCCGAGACGCAGGCCGAGGACGACGCCTGGCTGCGGGTCTACGTCGCCGAGCCGCCCCGGGCCGGGCTGCGCGAGCAGGTGCAGGAGCTGTACCCGCGGGCGTTGGAGATCCGGGTCGACCCGTCGATGCTGCCCGACGCGGCGACCCGCTCCGCCCGGCCGCAGCGCTCGGGACGCAGCGCCCCGGAGCTGTTCTCGGACTACCTGACCCATCGCGGCCACGAGGACACCGCGACCAAGAACCTGTTCGACCGCCTCTACACGGAGGTCGCCGGATGAGCGAGCCACGGGCCGACGCCACCGGACGCGGCAGGGCCGCCGGCGCGCCGGGTTCGCGGTGCGGTGTCATCACGAGGGAGGTCATGGCATGAGGCCGCTGCGGCTGGATCTGCGCGGATTCACCGTTTTCCGCGAGCCGACCACCGTCGACCTGACCGACTGCGACTTCTTCGCGCTGGTCGGCCCGACCGGCTCGGGAAAGTCCACGCTGCTCGACGCGATCTGCTTCGCCCTCTACGGCACCGCCCCGCGCTGGGGCGGCGGCCGCAGCGTCGCGCACGCGCTGGCGCCGTCGGCCACCGAGGCCGCGGTGCGGCTCATCTTCGAGGCCGGCGGCACGCGGTACGCGGCGACGCGGGTGGTGCGCCGCGACGGCAAGGGGAGGACCGCGACCCGGGCCGCGGGGCTGCAGGCGCTCACCCCGGGCTTCGACGCGTCCAGCCTGGACGGTGAAGACCTGCTCGACGAGCTGGGTGAGGCCCTCGCGGGCACGCCGGGCGAGCTGGACCACGCGGTCGCGGACGTGGTCGGGCTGCCGTACGACCAGTTCATCAAGTGTGTGGTGCTGCCGCAGGGCGAATTCGCCGCGTTCCTGCACGCCCGGCCCGCGGAGCGGCAGGAGATCCTGGTCCGCCTGCTCGGCCTGGACGTCTACGACAAGATCCGGGAGAAGGCCGGTGTGCTGGTCACCGAGGCCAACGGCAAGCTGGCCGCGACCGAGCCGGTGCTGAAGGAGCTGACCGCCGCCGCTTCCGACGAGGCGATCGAGGCCGCCGAGGTTCGCGTGGAGCAGGCTCGCGTGCTGGCCGCCGACGTCGACGCCGCGCTGCCGGAGCTGGTCGAGGCGCAGCGCCGGGTCGAGCAGGTCAGTGCCGAGGCGACCGCCGCCGAGCAGCGGCTGCGCCTGCTCACCGCGGTCGCCGCGCCCGCCGGGGTGACCACGCTGGCGCAGACCGCCCGTGACGCCGCGGCCGCCGCGCAGGACGCCGCGATCGCGGTCGGCGCCGCCGAGGAGTCCGAGGAGAAGGTGCGCGCCCAGCTGGAGGCCGCCGCCGATCCGACGGTGCTGCGCGGCCTGCTGGAGGCGCATGCCGAGAACTCGCGCCTGGCCACCCAGCTGTCCGAACTCGACGCCGCCGCGTCGCAGGCGCAGCAGTTGCACGATTCCGCGCTCGGCGCGCAGCAGACCGCGGTGGCCCGCCAGGCGCAGGCCGAGCGGGCGCTCGCCGAGGCGCAGCAGGCGCTGCAGGCCGCGCAGACCTCCGACCGGGCCGCCTGGCTGCGCCGGGACCTGAAGGCGGGGCACGCCTGCCCGGTCTGCACCCAGCACGTGGCGACCGTGCCCGCCATGCCCGACCAGCCCGCGATGACCGCCGCGAAGAAGGTCGTCGAGCAGGCCGAGCAGGCCGTGACCACCGCCCGTGCCGGCCGGGAGCAGCTCGATCGCAAGGTCAACGAGGCGAGCGTGCGGCACGCGAAGGCGTCCGCGCAGCGCGAGCAGCTGGCGGTGCGGGCCGCCGAGGTCGCCCGGGTGCTGCACGGAGCGGCCCCGGTGCCGAAGCTGCGCGAGCAGTTGACCGCCGCCGAGGCGCTGCGCCGCGAGCTGGCCATGGCGACCTCGGCGCTGCGGGCCGCGCGGGAGGCGCAGCGGCAGTCCGCCGGCTTCGCCCAGCAGGCCCAGGACCGGCTGTCGGCGGGCTGGCGCTCGTTCGACGCGGCTCGGGACACGGTGACCGCGCTGGTCCCGCCCGCCGCCGACCGCGACGATCTCGCCGCCGCCTGGCGCGTCCTGGACGGCTGGGCCCGGGAGCAGGCCGCCGCCGCGTTGACCGCGCGCGACGGCGAGCGGGGCCGGCTGGCCCAGGCCCGCGAGCACGCGGCCGCGCTGGTGCACCGCCTGGACGAGCTGTTCGCCGCGGCGCAGCTACCCCGGCCGGGCGCCGGGGAGCACCAGCGGGCCGCCGCGGTGACCGTGGAGCGCATGGCCGCCGCCCGGGACACGCTGCTGGAACGGCGCGCCCAGGCCGAGGCGCTACGGGCGCAGCGGGCCGTGGTCGAGACCGACCGGCAGGTGGCCACGGCGCTGGCCAACCACCTGCGGGCCAACAACTTCGAGGCCTGGCTGCTGCAGGAGGCGCTGGACGCGCTCGTGGACGGGGCGTCGGCGATCCTGCGCGAGCTGTCCGGCGGGCAGTACGACCTGATCCACGAGGACCGCGAGTTCTTCGTGGTCGACCACCACGACGCCGGGCTGCGCCGCACGGTGCGCACGCTGTCGGGCGGCGAGACGTTCCAGGCCTCGCTGGCGCTCGCGCTGGCGCTGGCGGACCAGCTCGGCGGCCTGTCGCCGACGGCCAGCCTGGAGTCCATCATGCTCGACGAGGGTTTCGGCACATTGGACGCGTCCACCCTGGACACGGTGGCCGCGACACTGGAGAACCTGGCGGCCACCGGGGATCGCATGGTCGGCGTGGTGACGCACGTGCAGGCGCTGGCCGAACGCATCCCGGTCCGGTTCGAGATCAGCAAGGACGCCCGTACGGCCCGCGTGGAGCGGGTCGGATAGACGAGAGCTGGTAGACAGATCTCATGAAGTTCCATGTGGACGCCTGGGATCCCGGCTTCGGCGCCAGTCTCGACGGCGCGGAGCGCGGGCCCGCCGAGGCCAGCAGCGCCAAGCTCGACCCCGAGATCGAGCTGCCGGCGGCGGACTGGCGACCCCTGGAGACCCCGCCGGGCGTACGCGCACCCGACGTGGTCCTGCTCGTCGACGGCGTGCGCCGCACCGACGCCCGGCTGTGGATCGAGGACCACGACGGGGTGACCCGCCCCGGCCTGGCCAGCTCTTATGCGGCAGGGGTGGTGCGCTGCGAGCGCTCGACCGGAGCCAGCGTGACCGGCGTGAAGGTGGAACGCACCCTGTTCACCGCAGCCGAGCAGCCCTCCGACGTCGACGCGGGGCAGGCAGCCCGCTACCGCGCCGAGACCGTCCTGAACGCGGACGAGAAGGACCTGTCGAACCGCCTGCAGGGGGCCCTCACCGAGCTGGAGATCGAGGTGTCCCGGCAGCTGCGCTCCGACGGCGACCTGCTGATCGTGGACGGGCCGCTGCGCAGCCGCGACGCGCTGCCGCGCACCCTGGGCTACATCAAGACCCAGCAGAAGCAGTACCTGCCCGACCGCCTGATCAGCGTGGTGGCCGCGCTCCAGCCCGCGCAGCGCACCCCGGTCTTCCGGATCACCGGCGTGTACGAGCGGCTCACCTGGTATCTGCGCCTGCCGCACGGCGGCAGCTCCCCGTGGGCGGGCATCGTGCGGGTGGAGTGTTCGGCCGAGGTGCCCGAGCACCAGGCCGTCGCGCTGGCCGAGCTGTCCACGGCGACGATCCCCCGTTTCGCCTCGCTGCCGTACAAGGACCCGCGCGCCCCGCAGAACCTGGTGCCCATCGCGGGCCTGGAGAAGAAGCTGCGCCACCTGCTCGGCGACGGCAAGCTCCTGCACCGCTCGCTCGCCCTGGCCGCCCAGCGCACCACCGCCTGAACCACGGCAACGGTACGGAAACAGCCATTGATCGCCGTGTACGTGAGGCGTAAATTCATCTCTTAGTAAAGTTTCCTTATTGGAACACTTCCACAGAGAGGTGGAACGCATGCGCGCCGCAACCCGCGCTGCCCTCGCCACGACGGTCCTGGTCCTCGTCCCGACCCTCGCCGTGGTCACCCTGATCACGCCCGCCGCCAGCCACGGGACCATGGTCACGCCCGCCAGCCGGGTCTACACGTGTTACTTGGAAGGCCCCGAGTCGCCCGACACCGACGCCTGCAAGGCCGTCGTCGCGCTCGGCGGCACCCAGCCGCTGTACGACTGGAACGAGGTGAACATCGCCAACGCCGCCGGGCAGCACCGCAGCATCATCCCCGACGGCAAGCTGTGCAGCGCCAACCGCAGTAAGTACGCCGGGCTCGACCTCGGTCGCGGCGACTGGCCGACCACCACGCTGCCCGCGTCCGGGGCGTACAACTTCCGGGTCCGCGCCACCGCCCCGCACCTGGGCACCTGGCAGCTTTACGTCACCCGGCCCGGCTACCAGCCAACCACCCCGCTGCGCTGGGGCGACCTGGAGGCCAGCCCGTTTTTGACCGTCACCAACCCGGCGGTGACCGACGGCTACTACAACCTGTCCGGCACGATCCCGGCCGGGCACCCCGGCCGCCACCTGATCTACATGATCTGGCAGCGCTCGGACAGCCCGGAGGCGTTCTACTCGTGCGCCGACGTGGTGATCGGCGGCACCGTCCCGTCGCCGTCCGCCTCGCCGAGCACGTCCCCCAGCGCCTCGCCCAGCGCGTCTCCCAGCACGTCGCCGTCGCCGAGCAGGTCGCCCAGCGCGTCCCCGTCGGCCTCGCCGAGCGCCAGCCCGACCGGTTCCTACCCGGCCTGGGCGCCCAACGTCGCCTACACCACCGGCGCCAAGGTGACCTACCAGGGTGTCGTTTACACCTGCCGGCAGGCACACACCTCGCTGACCGGCTGGGAGCCCGCCACCACCCCCGCACTGTGGCTGGCCGCCTGAGCGTGGCAGATTCGATGCCGTGACCGAGCGACACGAGCTGCCTGAGCGATACGACATCGCCGGCACGCTCGCCCAGCTCAGCCTCGGGCGGCACGATCCGTGCTCACGCTGGGTCGACGGCGTCTACTGGCTGGCTGCCCGGACCCCCGCGGGTCCGGGCAGCCTGGCGCTGCGCGCCGCCGGCCGGTTCCTGCACGTCGAGGCGTACGGCGAGGGCGCCGGCTGGCTGGCCGAGCGGGCCGACGCCATCGCCGGGCTGCGTGACGACGTCACCGGGTTCGCCGCGTTGTCGAAGGCGCACCCGCTCGTCGCCCGGCTCGCCCGCGAGCACGCCGGCCTGCGCCTGCCCGCGACGCGCCTGGCGTTCCCCCGGCTGCTGCGGGCGGTGTGCGAGCAGAAGGTCACCGGCACCGAGGCGTACCGCGCCTACTCGGCGATCGTGCGCAAGCTCGGCACGAAGGCCCCCGGCCCGGTGGAGAACCTGTGGCTGCCGCCCGACCCGGAGGTCGTCGCCGCCACGCCGTACTACGAGTTCCATCCGCTGGGCCTGGAGCAGCGCCGGGCCGACACGCTGCGGCGGGTCGCCGCCCAAGCCGGCCGGCTGGAACGCCGCCCCGACAGCGCCGCCCTCACCGCGCACCTGCTGACCATCCGGGGCATCGGCCCGTGGACGGCGGCCGAGACGGCGGCCGTCGTCTTCGGCGACCCCGACGCGGTCAGCGTCGGCGACTTCCACCTGCCGAACTTCGTCTGCTACGCGCTGGCCGGGGAGCCCCGGGGCACCGACGCCCGGATGCTGGAACTGCTCGCCCCGTTCGCGGGGCAGCGCGGCCGGGTCTGCCACCT
The DNA here is from genome assembly GCF_040648615.1 of Catellatospora sp. NPDC049111. Classification (NCBI taxonomy): domain Bacteria; kingdom Bacillati; phylum Actinomycetota; class Actinomycetes; order Micromonosporales; family Micromonosporaceae; genus Catellatospora; species Catellatospora sp. NPDC049111. Next base: position 12,246 of record NZ_JBEZEB010000010.1, read on the forward strand.
CATCGAGGCCTCCGGCATCGGCGCGCCCAAGTACGGCCCCCGCATGCCGATCCGCAGCTTCAAGTCGTTCTGACCCGCACGGCTCCGGCACTTCAAAAGGGCGCGAGGGCCGCCGCGTCACAGGTCGAGGGCCAGTTCCGAGGTCGGCTCCGAGCAGCAGATCAGCAGGTTGCCGTCGCCGGGCTCCTCGACGGGCTCGGGCGAGTACGCCACCTGCCCCGACAGCAGTCCGCTCACGCAGGTGTGGCACACCCCCGTCCGGCACGACCAGCGCACCGGCACGTCGCAGGCCTCGGCGAATTCGAGCAGGCTGGCATAGGCGGGGCTCCACGGCACGGTCAGCCCGCTGCGCACGAAGGACACCGCCGGCCCCGTTCCCGGCGTGCCCTCCGGCGCGTGCGGCGGCTGGGCCTGCGCGGCGGCGATGCCCGGGGTCAGGCCCGCCTGCGCGCCGAACAGCTCGCTGTGCACTCGGCCCGCGTCCAGCCCCAGCGCGCCGAGTTCGGCGGTGACGTCCTGCATGAACTCCGTCGGCCCACACAGGTAGGCCGACGTGTCCGGCGGCAGGCCGAGCCCGCGCAGCACGTCTGCGGTGATCCGCCCGACGCTGGTGAAGTCGCGGTCCGGCCGGTCCTGCGCGGCGGGCCGGCTGTAGCAGATGTGCACGTGCGCGTGCGGCAGCCCGGCGAGCAGTTCCCGGCTCTCCGCGGCGAAGACGTGCTCGCTGCCGTCGCGCGCCCCGTGCACCCACCACACCGCGCGGTCCGGCTGCGACGCGACCAGGGCGTGCAGCATCGCCAGCACCGGCGTGGCCCCGATGCCCGCCGACAGCAGCAGCACCGGCCCGTCGCCGGAGTCCAGCGTGAACGTGCCGCGGGGCGCCGCGACCTCGACGACCAGCCCGGGGCGGGCGTTGGCGCGCAGGTACGTCCCCGCCGCGCCGTGCGGCTCCTGCTTCACGCTGATCCGGTACACCGCGTCGCCGGGGGTGCCCGACAACGAGTAGCTGCGCACCAGCGGCCCGCCGGGGCCGGGCAGCCGCAGCGTCAGGAACTGGCCCGGCAGCGCGGCGGGCAGCGGTGACCCGTCGGCGGCAGCCAGGTGCAGCGAGAACACGTCCCGCGTCTCCTCGTCCAGCGCGGTGACGGTCAGCGGCCGGAACCCGGCCCACGCGGGCGGCGCGGCGGCCGTCTCCAGCCCGGCGTTGCCCTCCTGCCCGTCGGCCTGGTCGAGCAGACCCCGCATGGAGGCCTGCCAGCCCGGACTGAGCGCCGGGATGCGCAGCGCCCGCGCCGCGTCGGCGCGGGAGTGGCCCGGCAGGTACAGCAGGGCGTCGAGCTCCGCCACGGTCATCGCCTCGGGCCCGGTCGACAGCTTCACGATCTCGTCGCCCGCCTGCACCAGCCCTTCGGTGATCACCCGCAGGTAGAAGCCGGGCCGGTGGTGGGCGACCATCAGCGCCGCCATCTGCGGCTCGTTCAGCCGCATCCCGACGCGGTAGCAGGTCACCCGCGGCTGGGTCACCTCCACGACGGCTCCGCCGACGCGGTAGCGGTCGCCGACGCACACCTCGTCGTCGGGCAGCCCGTCCACGGTGAAGTTCTCGCCGAACTGGCCGGGCAGGAGGTCGTCACGGCCCAGCACCTTCGCCCAGTAGCGGTAGGAGTCCCGCTGGTAGACCAGCACCGCGCGCTGCTCGCCGCCGTGCCCGCCGAGATCGCCCTGGCCGTCGCCGTCCAGGTTGAGCCGCCGCAGCATCACCGGGCCGTCCACAGGCTGTTTCCACACCCCGGTGTGCACCGTGCGCCCGCGCCAGTCGACGTCCTTGGGCAGGCCTACGCTCACCGTCAGCAGGGTGGCCACCCATCGAACCTACAAGCCGGGAGTACGCCCGGTGCCCGCTTCGCCGATCCCGGCCGGATCGCGTGTCCCCCTGGTCCGGCCTGGTCGCGCCCGAAACGGCCCCGCCGACCGTACCGGCCGGGCGTCTACGATGCCGGACATGGCACTTCTGTACCGCGCGGACATCACGCCGACCAAGCTCGAACTGATCGACTCCTGGCTGCCCACCCGTCCCTGGTACCAGGGACCGGCGCAGCCGGGCGTGCGACGGGTGGCCGCATGCCGCTTCGACGACCCCGACGGCGAGGTCGGCGTCGAGACGATCCTGGTCCAGGCCGGCGACGGCCTGGTGCTGCACGTCCCGCTCACCTACCGGGGCGCGCCGCTGCCCGGCGGCGAGCCGTGGCTCGTCGGCACCACCGAGCACTCCGTGCTCGGCAAGCGCTGGGTGTACGACGCCACCGGCGACCCGGTGTACCTCCAGGCCCTGGCCACCGCCATCCTCACCGGCGGCGGCGAGGCCGAGGAGTTCGTCGACGCCGACGGCCGGCAGGAGAAGCGCGCCCCGGCGATGACGCTGCGCGGCAGCGGCGCCCCGGGCACGGCCGTCCCGACGGTCGGCCCGATCGAGCAGAACACCGACGGCGACCCCACCCGCATCACCACCGCCACCGTCGACCTGACCGTGCACCGCGTGCTCGGCTCCGCCGCCGGCGGCGGGCTCACGCTCACCGGCTCATGGGACGGCGGCTCCCCGACGATCCTGGCCGAGGCGACACTGCGCTGATCCGGTCTCCCGCACGCGGGCGATGGCGCGCCTTGCCCGCGTGCGGTATCCACAAAGGATGTCTGCACCGGAGAACACCCGGACCCGCCGCCCCTGGGGCGCCGCCCAGTGGACCTTCCTCGGCGTCGTGCTGGCCGCCCTCATCGGCGTGACCCCCGCGCTGCTGGACCGGCTGCTGCCCGACGACTCCCCCACGGTCACCGGCTCGTCCCCGCCACCGGCCGCCTCGCCCTCGACCTCCCCGTCGCCGGTCGCCTTCCAGCTGACCAGCGCCACACAGGTGCCGCAGTGCGCGGACCTCACCGGATACGGCACCAAGCCGCCCGGCCGGGAGGTCGGGCTGTTCATCCAGGTCCCCGGCGACAGCAAGTACTACTGGGAGAAGATCATCACCTTCGACGGCGACGCGTGGCGGGCCGACCGGGTGGTGATCGGCGCGCCCGCCGACGCCGGCAAGGACTTCAACCTCGTCTTCGTGCCGATGTCCGTGCAGGCCGTCGTCGAGTTCAAGAAACACGACGGCACGCCGTACGCCGTCGACAACCCGCCCGTCACCCCCCTCACCACCCTCCGCGTCACCCGCACCACCAACCTCGGCTCCTGCTGACCCCCAACCGCGTTGATCATGAACTTACGGCAGTGTTCGACGGCGTGTCGCTGCCATAGGTTCATGATCAACGCCGGCCGGGGCGGCTACTCGCAGACGACGCCGTCGCCGTCGCCGTCGCGGTACCAGGAGTACTCCGGATCGATGCCGCGTCGGTACGGGCCGAAGCCAGCCGCTTTCGCCGCCTTGCAGGTGCTGTAGCGCGGGTCGTTGCCCGAGGCAGGCTTCGGCTGCGTCTCGGGCTGGCCACCGGTCGAGCCCTCGGTCTGCTCGCAGGCCACGCCGTCCCGGTCGCGGTCCAGCGCCGTCCGGTAGCCGGGCTGGCCTTTACGCAGCGGAGCCTTGCCTGCCTTGCGTACGGCGTCACAGTTCGCGTAGTACACCGGTTTGGGCGACGGCGCGGTCTTGCTGGGGACGGGCGTCGAAGTCAGGGCCGCTGCCGGTGTGGAAGAACCGAGCACGGCCGAAGCCACAGCCGCAGCCGGCCGCGCGTCCTGCGCAGCCGAAGGTGGATCGTCGTCCCCGCTGATCATCGAGTTGACGGCGCCGCACATCGCACAGAAGCCGAAGATCACAACACAAAGTGCGACGGCGAGTGGCGTGAGCTTGGGGGAGATCTTCATCGTGACAGTCTGAGTACATACCGTGCTCACCGATACCCGGCGACCAGGCCGACCGTAGTGGACGGTCGCCATCTCGCGGCAACCGGTAGTAATAGCCCGGCCACTGGGCGGCTTGCCTGATTCGATGCGCTCGCCGCCGGAGGGCCCAGAGCCCAACGACCCTTCGCCACCTGCGCGCCTCCGACAGGTGGGCGCGTCACGAGCGTTCAAGCATGGTCGAACGCAAAGAGGGCGAGCCGATCCGACGATCGGCGTACCCCGACCGAGAACTCGGCTGCAGCGGTCACCACCGTGCCCAGACTCGCCGTCGGCTCCCGGCTGGCAGCTCCCGCAGCAGGTACGTACGGTGCTGGGCATGAGCCGCGCAGAACCCAGACGCCTGTTCGTCCTCTGGGACGTAGACGGCACCCTTATCGACAACGGCGGGGTGAGCAAGGAGGCATACGCGCGCGGCTTCGAGATCCTGACCGGCGCGCCTCCCATACAGCCGGTCGTCACCGACGGCAGAACCGATCTCGCGATCATGCGTGCCCTGTTCGAAGGGCATGGTCTCGCCTTCGTCCCAGCGATGAGCGACCGTCTTCCCGCCGCCATGGCCGCCGCCCTCGATGCGCTCGTGCCTCGCCTGCGCGAGCGCGGGCACGCCATGCCGGGGGCGAGCGCAGCCATCACGGCGCTGGGAGAGGAACCAGACGTGCTTCAGTCGGTGCTCACCGGCAACATCGCCCGCAATGCCCAGACCAAGCTCTCCGCCTTCGCCCTGCAGGCCGGTCTGGACTTCGAGGTCGGTGGTTATGGCGAGGACAGCGAGGTCCGAACTGAGCTGGTCGCTGCGGCACGGCGCAAAGCGGCCGCGAAGTACGGCACCGTCTTCACTCGGGATAACACGGTCCTGGTCGGTGACACTCCCCGCGACGTAGAGGCCGCTCAGTTGGGTGGGGCCAGGGTCGTCGGTGTCTGCACCGGCAGGTTCGGGGAGGCCGAATTGCGTGCAGTCGGCGCGCGGACCGTCTTGCCGAACCTCAGTGATACTGCGGCGGTGGTACGAGCCGTGCTGTCTGCGGCATGACCCCGAACTGTGCGGCAGCGGCGTCATCTGGGACAGGGGTAGGCGTGCCCCCAGACCCGTTCCAACGACTCGGCGTACATGTCGAAAAGGCCACCTTCACCGGCTCTGCGCAGATGAAGAATCGGTGCCAGGTACCCGTACACGCCGTACGCGTGCAAGTTGACCAGCATCTCGTCGTCGTAGACGAACACGGAGTTGTACAGCGTCGTACGGTGCAGCCGGAAATCGAGTGAGTCGACCTCCAGCAAGGGGCGGTAGTAGGCGATTGCCATCCGGACCCGGCCCGCCAGCGCCTCGTCCAGCTGCTCTTCAGCACCCCGCCGAGCCACCTCGGGCGAGTCCGGGTCACCCAGCGCCATCCGGACACGCACGCCGGAAGCAGCCTTCTCCGCCAGCAGCCGCACCGACTCGGGGTTGTCCTCCGGCAGGAAGAGACTCGCGTACGCCATCACCACGACCTCGCGCTGTGCGCTCTTGAGCAGGTCGAACCACAGTGAGCGAGGCACGAGGTGCCGGTGGGGGTAGAAGCAGATCAGCTCGTTCTCGGCTGTCGTGGCTCCGCTGTCCAGCACGGGCCAGAGGTAGGCCGGAGGGCTGCCGAGCAGACGAGCGGCGCTGAAGGCGGTCGTCCGATGGGGAACCGTGTCGCGCGTCACCCAGCGCTCGACGGTCTTCGGATCTACGCCGATTTCCGCGGCCAGCCGCCGGGTCGTGATTCCGGCCGATCGCATGACGGTACGGAGGCGTTCGTTCGCCATGGTGGGTCACTCCCAGGGGCGTTCAGGGACATCTACATAGTCCACTAAATTCCCCGACAATGGAATGCCGACGCCGTCGCGACGCCCCTGCGCGCCGGCGTTACATCAGCTCATGGGCAAAGCGATCCCGGAGCGGGATTTCGAGCGGTACGCCGAGGCGCAGGCCGCGTACGGCGCGCACCTACTGGCCTTGCACCGGCGGGACTACACCGGCTGCTGTTGGGAATGCGGCCGCTCTCATCCGTGTGATCGGCGCGTTCACGGCGCTCAGTTGATCGCCCACTTCGCCGACTGGCCGAGCGTCGCGTCTTCGCGCGCCCCATGACGCCGCGCCCGTGGTCCGGTACGGCGGGCACGCCCTCACCATGGCTCGCACCTGGCTGGACGTGCCCGCCGTACCCCTATCGATCATGAAGTTATGGCACTGACACGCCGTCGAACACTGCCATAAGTTCATGATCGACGCGTTGGGTTGCCTCGACCAGTCAGCTGGGGCCCGCGCCGGCGATGACCGCTGCCGGGACGGTGGACGGGTTGGCGACGGTGTAGGCGTAGTAGGCGCCCGGGTCGGCCACGGTGCCGGAGACCTCGCAGGGGCCGGAGCCGGTGAAGATGTTGTTGCGCTGGACGAGGCGGCCGGGGCCGCTGTCGGCGTACCCGCTCGCGGAGAAGCACGGGAACGGCACGTCCTGGAAGTAGTTGCCCTCCAGGAGCACCCCGCCGTCCTGGGTGGACGCGACGCCGTACAGCTCGTTGCCCAGGAAGTAGTTGTTGTAGACGTGCACCGGGTCGCCCCAGCGCACCCGGGGGTGGCGCTGGCGGCTGTGGTCGAAGAAGTTGTGGTGGATGGTCACCTTGAGGTGGCCGACGTCCTCGCTCGCGCTGCCGTCGGAGTGGCCGATCAGCATCGACTTGTCGGTGTGGTCGAAGTGGTTCCAGGACACGGTGACGTACTCCGCGCCGCGCACGATGTCGATGGAGCCGTCGACCGGCGCGACGAAGCGGTTGTGGTCGATCCAGACGTGGTGCGAGTTCTGGCCCACGTTGACCGCGTCGTCCTCGGCGCTGGTGAAGGTCAGATTCCTGACGATCACGTTGTACGACCGGTAGAAGTCGAACCCGCCCCCGTTGATCGTCGCGTTGGAGCCGAGCCCGACGATCGTCTTGTTCGGACGCACTCCCCGCTTGCTGTCGATCGTGATCGTGCCCTGCACCTGGATGACCATCGGCCCGATGGTGTCGATGGCGGCCAGCAGCTCCGCGGTCGTGTCGACCACGACTGTCGGCCCGCCCACGCCGCCGTAGGTGCCGTTCTGGCCGAGCGCGTGCACGCTCGCGAAGCCGTCGGCCTGGTTCGGCGGCACCGGCCCCGGGCTGGTGCTGGGCGACGGGCTCGGCGGCCGCGACGGCGACGCGCTCGGACTCGGGCTGCTGCTCGGACTCGGCGACGCGCTCGCCGACGGCGACGCGCTCGGGCTCGCCGAGGGCGACGGCCCGGGACTGGCGCTGGCGCTGGCGCTCGGCTGCGGGCCGGTGCCGCTGTCCACGGTCACGTCGTCGAAGTACGCGCTCGCGTACGACGCCGTCAGCCCGACCCGGCCGCCCGCGAAGGTGCCGTCCGTCGCGCTGACCAGCGTCGTGCCATTGACCGCGCCCGACAGCGACGAGCCGCTGACCCGCAGTGCGAGCGTGTACCAGCTGCCCGTGGCGACCGGCACCGGCGCGCTGGCCAGCGTCGTCACGCCGCCGCCGGAGACGCGGCGCAGTTGCGCCGTGCCGCCGCCGGTCAGCACCAGGGCGTAGAAGCTGGTCATGTTCTGGGCGCGGGCGACGACCCCGGCCGCCCGGGTGCTGTTGCCGAACGCCGTCGGCTGCACCCTGGCCTGCACCGTGTAGTCGGTCCACGACGTCGAACCCGCCTGGGCCTTCGCGTCCGCGCCGGTGCTCGACTGGCGGTAGGCCTGCCCCGACACCGACCAGCTGCCGCCCGAGGTCGACCAGCCGCTCGCGTTGCCGTCGGCGAAGTCGTCGCCGAACAGGACGGCCGCGTCGGCCCGGCTGACCGCGACGGCGCTGACCGCCACTGTCGCGGCGAGCACGGCCGTGGCGACCCAGGCCCGGCGCGCCGCCCTCAGCCCCCGAGGAGCTGCGCTCTCACTCATGGCGTACCCCCTCAGATCTTTCCGACGCCCGCACCCGCCGGGACGATCGCCGGCACGGTCGCCGGATCGTCCACGGTGTACGGGTAGAAGGTCGCCGGGTCGGTGACGGTGCCGCGCACCTCGATGGGGTGGTTGCACTCGACGAGGATGTTGTTGCGCTCGACCATGCGGCCCAGCGGCCCGCTGAACTCGACCCGGCCCGGGTTGTTGACGCTGTAGAAGTAGTTGCCTTCCACGAACAGGCCGGACTCGTTGGTCGACGCGATGCCGTAGCTGTTGTCGAAGTAGTAGTTGTTGTAGACGTGCACCAGCGGCGAGAAGCGCACGCGCGGGTTGCGCTGGTCGGAGCGGTCGAAGAAGTTGTGGTGGTAGGTGACCCGCAGCCGGCCGGTGTCCTGCGCGCCGTTGGCGTCGTCGTGGCCGACCAGGGTCGTCTTGTCGTGGTCGTGGAACCTGTTCCAGGACACCGTGAGCAGGTCGGAGCCGCGCTTGATGTCGAGCGCGCCGTCGCCGCCGTCGGACAGGTCGTTGTGGTCGATCCAGATGTGGTGCGAGAACATCTGGACGTTGATCAGGTCGTCGGACGCGCCGCTGATCGACAGGTTCCGGATGATGACGTTGTGCACGGCGTTCGCGGGCGGGGAGGTCACCGCGTCGCTGATCGGCAGGCCGATGTTCAGCCCGCCGCCGACCAGGCGCGCGGTCGAGCCGAGGCCGACGATCGTCTTGTCCGAGGTCACGTTGTGCATGCCGTCGGTGGTGCCGGTCGGCAGCGTGATCGTGCCGGACACCTGGATCGTGTACGGCCCGGTGCGTGCGATGTAGTCGAGGAACTCCTCGGTCGTGTCCACGGTGACGGTCGGGCCGCCGGCCCCGCCCGTGGTGGTGGCCTGGCCGTATCCGGCGACGGTGGCGAACCCGTCCGGCTGCCCCGGCCCCGGCGGGTTCGGCGGCGGCCCGCTCGGGCTGGGACTGGCGCTCGGACTCGGGCTCGCACTGGGGCTGCTACTGGGCCGCGGGCTCGCGCTCGGGCTGCCGGAAGCGCTCGGGCTCGGCGACGGCCCGCCCGCGTCGGCGACGAGCACGTCGTCGAAGTTCGCGGCCGCGTTGTAGGTGGCCACGCCGATCTGTCCGGTGGCGAACTGCGCGTCCGTCGCGGACACCGACGCCCCGCCGTTCACGCTGCCCTGCAGGCTGGTCCCGCTGACCGTGAGGCTCAGCGTGTACCAGGACCCGGTGGTGACGGTGACCGCGGCGCTCGCCAGGGTCGTCGACGAGCCGCCGACCAGCTTCTTCAGCTCGACGGTGTGGTTGGTGCGCAGCGCCAGGTAGTAGTAGCTGGTGTTGGACTGGGCACGGGCCAGCAGCGCGGCGAACCGGTTCGCGCCGTTGACCGCGGTCAGCTTCACGCGCGCCGTGACCGTGTAGTTCGCCCAGGCCGTCGAACCGGCTCGGGCGCGGGCGTCGGAACTCGTGCCCGCCTGCCGCAGCACGGGCGTGCCGTCGGCGACGACGGACCAGGTCCCGCCGGACGTGGTCCAGCCGGCGGAGTCGCCGTCGTTGAAGTCGTCGTTGAACAGGGTGGCCGCGTTGGCGGTGCCCGCGTACAGCAACGCCGCCGCCACCGTGGCAGCCACCGCGGCGGTGGCGAGCCGGGAACGTACCTTCATGCGCCTTCCTTCCGCGAGATCGGGACGTCAAGAGATCGAAACATCGATGCAACTCGACGTTCGTCCCGCGAGCATAGGAAAGCGCTTTCCCTCCCCGCAACCCTTCTGATGTGCAGGTTTGTTGCAGCCCTCACCCACCTCCGTCGCGTTGATCATGAACTTAGGGACGTGTTCGACGGCGTGTCCCTACCCTGCCGCCGTGATCACCGACCGGGGGGTGCGCGGTTGACCTCAAGCGCGGTGGAGGTGGTGAGATTTCGGCATGATGACCTTCGAAGGGCTGCGGGTGGCGGTCACGGGCGCGGGGCGGGACACCGGGCGGCTGCTCGCCCGCGAGTTCGCGGCGCGGGGCGCACACGTGTACGTGTCCGCACGGGACGAAATCGCCGCCGAGGCGACCGTCGACCTGATCAACGGCGAGGGGCCCGGCAGCGCCGAGGCATACGGATGCGACCTCGCCGACCCCGATGCGGTACGCGGGTTCGCCGCCTCCCTCGCCGCCCGGACCGGGCACCTCGACGTGCTCGTCAACAACGCTGCGGCGTACGCGAAAGGCCCTGACCTGGAAGACGCCCCTGACGACGCCATCGAGTCGGTGATCGGCGGCGCGGCGACCGGCACCACCCTGCTCGTCAAGCACCTACTGCCGCTGCTGCGTGCCTCGTCCCGACCCGACATCGTCAACCTGGTCTCCGGCTGCGGCGAGCCCGGCCACCGCCGCTCGACCGCCCATCCCGCCTTCTACGCCGCGAAACACGCGCAGGCCGGGCTGGCCGACATTCTGTCGTACCGGCTGCGCCCCGAGGGCATCCGGGTGATCTCGCTGTATCCGCCGGACTTCGTGCAGGACGGGCCGCGCACCGCGGACGCGCTGCTCACCGCGCGCTCGGTCGCGGACTGTGTGCTGTTCGCGGTGGGCCAGCCCCGGGACTGCTTCATCCGCGAGTTCCGGTTCGAGCAGGAGCAGGCGAGCCTCAACCCGGCCACGCCGGACGGGCGGACTGACTGAACGCCCGCGCGTTGCGTGATCATGAAGTTGTGGACACGACACGCCGCCGAGCCCTGCCATAGATTCATGATCAACCAGGAGGTTCGGCGCGGGGTGGGCGGTTTGCTGGTTGACTGGGGGTATGGATTTGCCGGTTAACCCCCCTGTGGAGCCGATGCTGGCCAAGCCGGTGTCGAAGATTCCCGATGAGCCGGGTATGACGTTCGAGCCCAAATGGGACGGGTATCGCTGCATTGTCTTCCGTGACGGTGACGAGGTCGAGCTGGCCAGCCGGGGCGGTAAGACGCTGACGCGATACTTTCCCGAGGTCGTGAATCTGGCGCTGAAGCAATTCCCGGCCCGCTCGGTGATCGACTGCGAGCTGGTCTGCATCCGCCGCGACGCCGACCGCATCCCCCGCCTCGACTTCGACATGCTCAACCAGCGCATCCACCCGGCGGCCTCCCGGGTGAACAAGCTGTCCGTGGAGACCCCCGCCGACGTCATCGCGTTCGACCTGCTGGCGCTGGACGACCGGTCGCTGATGGACCAGCCGTACGCCCAGCGCCGCGCCCTGCTCGCACAGGCCCTTGCCCACGTCGAGCCGCCCGTGCACCTGACCCCGGTCACCACCGACGCGGACACCGCCCGCACGTGGTTCACCGAGTTCGAAGGCGCGGGGCTGGACGGGCTCATCGCCAAGCCCGCCGACATGCCCTACTCCCCCGGCAAGCGGCTCATGTTCAAGATCAAGCATTCGCGTACCGCGGACGTGGTGGTGGCCGGCTTCCGGTACCACACCTCCGGGCCGGTGGTCGGATCACTGCTGCTCGGCCTGTACGACGAGCACGGCGTCCTGCACCACGTCGGCGCGAGTTCGGCGTTCACCGCGGCACGCCGGGCCGAGCTGCTGGACGAACTGGCTCCCTACCGCAACCCCGGCGAGCACACGTGGGGGACGGCGACGGAGGGTCAGCGCGTGCCGGGTGCGCCCAGCCGATGGAGTGGGGGGAAGGATCTTGGCTTCGAACCGCTACGCCCCGAACTCGTGGTCGAGGTCGGCTACGACGCGATGGAGGGCGACCGCTTCCGGCACACCGCCCAGTTCAAGCGCTGGCGGCCGGACCGCGACCCCCGGTCCTGCACCTATGACCAACTCGACCGTCCTATCAGCCTCAACGTCGACGAGGTACTGCGTACCCCGTAGGCTCGGGCGGATCCGTTCCGGGGGGAGTGAACACGCTCGTGCGACTCAGGCTCAATAAGAGGGTGGCGGGCACCGCCGTCGCGCTGCTGACATCGGCACTGACGACCAGCGGCTGCATACTGCCGCTGCCCGACTTCGGCAGCCGCCCGGAGGCCGCCGCCGTCAGCCCCGAACCGGGCTGGCGGCTGTGTCCGGAGATCGCCGCGGACCTGCTGGGCAAGGCCCCGTCCGGGTACACCTTCGAATGCAAGACGGTGAAGGTGCCGCAGGACTGGAACAAGCCCGACGACGGCCAGACCTTCGACATCGAGGTCATGCGGGCGCGGGCCACCGACCAGCGCGACCGCATCGGCGCGCTGATGGTCAACCCCGGCGGCCCCGGCGCGTCCGGCGTCGACCTCGCGGCGTACCTGACCCTGGGCCTGCCCGCGGAGATCACCCGGCGCTTCGACATCGTCGGTTTCGACCCGCGCGGCGTCGGCCGGTCCACCCCGGTCGACTGCTACACCGACGCCGACCTGGACGCCACCTTCGCCAGCGAGCCCGATCCGGTGACGCAGGAGGAGTTCGACGAGGCGCTCGCGCTGACCAAGAAGATGGCCGACGGCTGCAAGGCCAAGTACGGCGACCGGCTCGGGCTGTTCGCCACCGTGCAGGCGGCCCGGGACATGGAGGCGATCCGCCTGTCGCTGGGCGAGGGCAAGATGAACTACCTCGGCTACTCCTACGGCACCCTGCTCGGCGCGGTGTACGCGCAGCTGTTCCCGAAGAACATCAGGGCCATGGTGCTCGACGGCGCGGTCGACCCGCTGCAGACGTCGATCCAGTCCTCGGAGAGCCAGGCGATGGGCTTCGAGCGCGCGTTCGACAACTTCGCCGCCTGGTGCGCGAAGAACAAGAACCAGTGCCCGATCGACGGCGACGCCCGCGCGGTCGTGGAGAAACTCATGCAGGAGGCCGACACCAACCCGGTCGGCAATCCCGACGGCCGCAAGGCCACCGCCGGCTGGATCTTCTGGGGCGTGGTGTCGTCGCTGTACACCCAGGCCCGCTGGCCCGACCTGGGCCAGGCCCTGGCCGACCTGCAGGACGGCAAATCCGAGGCGATCTTCGCGCTGGCCGACTCGTACGCCGACCGCGACGCCAACGGCGAGTACACCAACCTGTTCGACGCGAACGCCGCGGTCAACTGCGCCGACGACGCCAAACCGGCGAGCGTGGAGGAGATCCGGCGGCTGCAGTCGGAGTGGCGGCAGAAGTACCCACTGTTCGGCGCGCCGCTGGCGGTGGGCATGATGACCTGCTCGGTCTGGCCCGCCAAGCGCGAGCCGTACCCGACCGGCAAGGCCGAAGGGGCGCCGCCGATCCTGGTGGTGGGCACCAAGGGCGACCCGGCGACGCCGTACGAGCAGACCCAGAAGCTCGCCGACATGCTCGGGGTGGGCGTCGTGCTCACCTGGGACGGCGAGGGCCACACCGCCTACCCGGAGACGCGCTGCATCAACAAGCACGTCAACGACTTCCTGATCAACCTGGTGGTGCCGCCGCCGGGCACGGTGTGCCCGCCGCAGTGAATCCGTAGAGCACGACAGGGGCCCCGCCACGAGTCATCGATGGCGGGGCCTCGGCGTGTGCACGGCTGTTCTCCGCGATGACGACGAAGGGCTGTCCACGGACGCAGCCGGTCAGCCCCGCAGGTCGGCAAGGTCCTGGTCGGTGAGGTCGAGGCGGTCCGCCGCGAGGTTCTCCGCCAGGTGATCGAGGGAACCGGTGCCCGGGATCGCCAGCACCGACGGTGAGGCCGTCAGCAGCGCGGCGATCGCGACCTGTGCCGATGTCGCGCCCAGGCGGGAAGCGACGACGTCCAGCCGGTCCGCGTCGAGGGGGCGGGCGCCGCCACCGAGCGGGAAGTAGGGCACGTACGCGATACCCGCCTGCTCGCACTCTGCCAGCAGGCCGTCGTCACCGCTGTGCCGGTTCTGCACCGCCGCGACGGGCGCGATCGCCCGAGCCTCGGCGAGCTGTGCGCCGTCGACGTTGCTCACCCCCAGGTGCCGGATCAGGCCCTGCGCGCGAAGCTCGGCCAGCACCGCGAACCGCTCGGCGATCGACTCCCCGCCCGGCCCAGCCATCCCGCCGACCCGCAGGTAGACCAGGTCGAGCCGGTCCAGCCCGAGCGTACGCAGATCCGCCTCGACGAGGCCGCGCAGCTGATCGGGAGTCGCCTGCTCGCTCGGCGCGCCGGTCGGCCCCGGCAGCGGCCCGACCTTCGTCGCGATCACCAGGTCGTCCCGGTAAGGGCTCAGCGCGGTGCGGATCAGGTCGTTCGCCCGCACCTCGCCTCGGCCGTAGAACCCGGCCGTGTCGATGTGGTTCACACCCAGCTCGACGGCTCGCCGGAGCACCGCGATGCCGGTCTCGGCGGGACGTGGCGGACCGTCGAAGGTGCCCATCGCCAGGCGCATCGCACCGAAGCCGAGCCGCCTGACGGGCAGGTCACCGCCGAGGGAGAAGTTCTTGATCGTCATGACGGCCATGGTGGCCGACGCCCCGGCCCTCGGCAGGGTCCTGGCCACTTGCTGCCACACTGGCAGGATGCGCAGCGAACAGGTGGTCTCGGTCCAGGGGGACGCGGAGCTGATCGCGCGAGCCGGCCACCTGTTCGAGTCCGCCCGGACCGAGTTCGTGTGCGCGGCCCGGGACCTGCGGACCTGGTCGCAGCCGGAGGCCATGTGCGCGATCCGCGACCGCGTGCACGCCGCGGCGTCGACCGGTTTCACCTGCCGCAAGCTGCTCAGCCCGGTGGCGCTCGCCGACGAGCAGGCGCGGGCGCACCTGCGTGAGGTGCAGCGCCACGGCACCCACGTCCGGATCAGCGGCTCGCCGCTGCCGCACGAGACCATCGTCATCGACCAGCGGGTGATGATCCTGGCCGGCCGGGCGACCCCCGCGGGCCGCGAGTACACGGTGACGACCGCGCGGACCCTGGTCGACGGCGTCCACTCGCTGTTCCGGGCCGTCTGGGACAGCGCCGTCGAGCTGGACGCCTACCTGCGCGACGACATCCCGCACCTCGACGCCGACGGCCGCATGATCCTCCAGGCGCTCGCTTCGGGCGCGACCGACGAGTCGGCGGCCCGGCGGCTCGGCGTCTCGCTGCGCACGTACCGCCGCCGGGTGGCCGACCTGATGATCAAGCTGGAGGCCGACTCGCGGTTCCAGGCCGGAAAACGCGCGGCCGAACTCGGCCTGCCCGCCTGAGGCCGCACCGCGCTCATGATCGTCGGACTTGCCCGGCACCTGTGCGTATCTTGAACACGCTTTCGCCCATGTGCCTGGCAAGTCGAGCGATCATGGCCGGGCCGGGCCGGGCCGGGCCGCGGCGGCTCGCGGCCGGTCAGCCGTCGGCCTGGTCGACGGGGTCCTTGGCCCGGCTGGGCTGCACCCGCATCGGCTCGCCCGGCATCTTCGGATAATCCGGCGGGTACGGCATCTCGCCGAGCTTGCGGTCGCGCTCGTCGCGGTCCCACCACTCCAGCAGCGTGCCGAGATCGTGCCGCACGTCGTCCATGCCCGCGTAGAGGTCGCCGACCTCGGCCAGCCGGGCCGGCACGGTGCGCAGGTCGAAGTCGTTCGGCTCGACCTGGGTCAGCTCGTCCCAGGTGACCGGGGTGCTGACGGTCGCCCGGGGGTTGGCGCGCAGCGAGTACGGCGCGGCGATGGTGCGGTCGCGGGCCATCTGGTTGTAGTCGATGAAGACCTGCTCGCCACGCTCCTCCTTCCACCACGCCGTGGTGATCAGCTTCGGGTCGCGCCGCTCCAGCTCGCGGGCGAACGCGATCGCCGCCCGGCGCGCCTCGACGAACGACCAGTCCGGCTTGATCCGCACGTAGATGTGGATACCCCGCCCACCGGAGGTCTTCGGGTGGCCGACCAGGCCCGCGTCGTCGAGCACCGTACGGGCCAGCCCGGCGACCTTCACCGCGTCGGCGAAGTCGGTGCCGGGCTGCGGGTCGAGGTCGATGCGCAGCTCGTCGGGGTTCTCGGTGGCGGGCGCGCGGACCGGCCAGGGGTGGTACACGATGGTGCCCATCTGCGCGGCCCAGAGCAGGGCGGCGGGCTCCTTCGGGCACAACTCGTCGGCCTTGCGCCCACTCGGGAACTTGATCTCCGCGGTGGTGATCCAGTCCGGGACACCCCGGGTCGGCACCCGCTTCTGGAAGAACATCTCCCCGTCGAGCCCGTCCGGGAAGCGCTGCAGCATGGTGGGCCGGTCGCGCATGTACCGCAGCATGGGCTCGGACACGGCGAGGTAGTACTCGAAGACGTCCTGCTTCGTGAAGCCGCGGTCCGGGAAATAGATCTTGTCCGGGCTGCTGAGTCTTACGGAACGGTTACCGACCTCGTACTCGAGCGCTGGGGCCTTGGGCATGGCCCGACGCTACCGCGTACGGTCGAGGCATGGAGCAGAACGTGAGCCGGTTGAGCGAGGACGAGTGGCGCGTGCGCCTCAACCCCGAGGAGTTCCGGGTGCTTCGCCAGGCGGGCACCGAGGCCCCGTGGAGCGGCAAGTACGTGGAGACCAAGACCCCGGGGACCTACCGCTGCCGGGCGTGTGGCGTCGCACTGTTCGACAGTGTGACCAAGTTCGACAGCCACTGCGGATGGCCGTCGTTCGACGAGGCCATTCCGGGGACCATCCGCTACATCGAGGACCGGTCGCTGGGCATGGTGCGGGTCGAGGTGCGCTGCGCCAATTGCGACTCGCACCTGGGGCACCGGTTCGACGGTGAGGGCTTCACCGCCAAGGACGCCCGCTACTGCATCAACAGCATCTGCCTCGACCTCGAAGAGACCCCGAAGTAACACCACGCCCCACCCGTATCGGAAACGACGCCCCGGGACAGCGACCCGGGGCGTCGTCGTGCTCCCGGTTCCGGCTGATCGGCGACAGGGGCAACCGGTTCCCCGGTCCACCCGGTAGAGGTTCCTGACGACGGCGACGGGAGCGGGGATGGCCGAGACGGCGGAGTTCGACGAGTTCGTGACGGCGCGATCGCGGCACCTGCTGCGCGTCGCGCACCTGCTCACCGGAGACCACGGGCTGGCCGAGGACCTGCTGCAGACCGCGCTGGCCCGCTCGTGGTCGGCGTGGCGGAGGCTGGACGGCAACCCGGAGCCGTACGTGCGGCAGGTGCTGCTGAACACGTACAACTCCTGGTGGCGGCGGCGCTGGAACGGCGAGCGCCCCACCGACCTGCTGCCCGAGCGCGCCGTGGCCACCCCGCAGGCGGCCGTCGACGAGCGCGACCAGGTGTGGCGGGCGCTGTCGCGGCTGTCCCGCCAGCAGCGCACGGTGCTGGTGCTGCGCTACTTCGAGGATCTCAGCGAGGCCGACATCGCGCAGCTCCTGCACATCTCCCCCGGCGCGGTGAAGAGCCATGCGGCCAAGGGCCTGGCCCGGCTGCGCCTGGACCCCAGCCTGCGGGAACTGCCGCACCCCGAGGCCGAGGACGCCCCGGCCGGCAACGAGCGGCTGGCCGCCGTGCACGGCCGGATCGCGCAGCGCCGCCGCAACCGGATCGCGGTGGTCGCTGCGGCGTGTGTCGTGGTCCTGGCCGCCATCGCCGGGTACGCCGTCGCGCCGCACCTGCGCCGCCACTCCCTGCCCGACCCGGCGACCTCGCAGCAGCCCGGGCCGCGTTTCCTCGACGGCCGCCGGGTGCTCGCCGCGACGGCGGGCGGGTTGACCCGGGACGGGGGTGTGACCGTGACCTGGGCTCCGGAGTCCGGCCAGGACCTGGACATCTTCGTCGAGTGCTTCCACGACCTGCCGAGCTCCTCGGTGCAGGTCTCGGTGATCGTGAACGGCGAGCAGTACCGCACCGCCACGTGTGACGACGCCCGGCGGGTGGATCTGCGGGTGGACTGGTTCGACCTGAGGGCCGAGGCCGGCTGGGCGGCGGTCGTCGAGGCACGGGTCAGCGGCGTCTGCCTCAATCGGCAGACCAGGCGCGGACAGATGGTCGAAATGGACTGCCGGACTGCGCCGATGCCGCAGTCGGGCACGCTCGTGGTCGGCATCGGTCAGCCCGTGCCCTTCGACGGCTACCCGCTACCCGCCCCGCCGGCCGAACTGCCCGCCCTGGAGCCGCTCTACGAGCAGCGGACCAACACCGTGCTGCTGCGGCCCGGCGCCGAGAGCGTCGAGCTGGTCTGGCTCGGGCCGCTCGCGGTCGACGCGCGCGCCCAGACACCGGGACGGCTGCACATCCACGTCGACGGCAGGGTGGTGGGCACGCTGGACTTCTGGGACTACGAACAGGACGACGCGGGCCTGTACCACCCGGCATACGGTGAACCGGACCCCGGCATAGCCCGCGGCGCCAAGGTCACCATCACCGTCGTGCCGGACCGTCTGGCCGGGGACTGGTTCGCCGAGGTGCAGTCGGTCGGGCCGCCCCTGTGACCGTCGGGTGTGTCAGGAAGTTCCATCGCGTCTGGTCCCGGAACCCGTTGCGTGCCACCATCATCGGGACTTTCGGGAGGACGCGATGGCGGACGGCACGGCGCAGAGCATCTGGTGGCAGCGGCTCACCTCACCCGGTGGCGCGCAGCTGCCGATGAGCGTGCAGGAGCGGCTGCTGTGGTACGCAAAGCAGGTGACCCGCCAGCGGATCACGAACTACACCCTGGAGGGCGTGACCGTCGTGGTCGCCGCGAGCATCCCCGCCGCGGCCGCGCTCGGCGCGTCGACCGCGGTCACCGCGGTGCTCGGCGCGGCGGTCGCCGTGCTGGCGGGGCTGCGGCAGCTGATCCGGCCTGGCGAGAGCTGGGTGCGGGCCAGCGCCACGCTGGTCGCGATGCAGCGCGAGGCCGTGGTGTGGAGCGCGGGCGCGGTCCCCTACGACGGCGAGCGCGCGGACACCCTGCTCGTCGAGAACGTGGAGAGCCTGGTCGCCGCTGAGACGTCGCAGTGGGCCGAGCAGCGCACGGTGCGCCGCTCGGAGCCGGAGCAGCAGCCGGTCAGCTGACGTACCAGTCGAACAGCTCCCAGCCGGGCGGGGTGGCCATCACGAGCAGCATCAGGGCGGCCGCCACCCCGGCGACGGCGAGCAGCCGGCGGCTGAACACGTCGGCCTGGACCTGCGGTGACCGCCACGCGCGCCACGCGAACAGCAGGATGACCGCGGCGGGCACGAACCCGAACATGGTCACCAGGACCGCCGGCCAGGACCAGCCGGGCGGGGACTGCTCGGGGAAGTAGGCCGCGTCGGTGACGAGGTAGGCGACGGCCCCGTAGAGGTAGGCCAGCACCAGGGCCAGCAGTGCGGCGCTGAGCATCCCGGCGGTGCCGCGGCTGATCGACGTTGCTCTCATCGGCGCACCGTAACGCGAGCCCTGCCACCCGGCAAGGTGCCGAACCGTCACCAGGCGAGGTGTCCGAAGGCGTACGCCCGCCAGGGCCGCCACCGCTCGGCGGGCTCGCCGTGCCGCCCGTAGCCGGGCCAGGCGTCGGGGTCGCCGAGCGCGCGCATGGCGATGTGCTCCACGGTGGACTCGTCCAGTCCGGGCAGGTCCCGCAGCCGCTGCCGGGCCTGCGCCCAGTCCGCGCCGACCCCGAGGTCCAGCCTGCCCGAAGCCACCGCGCCGACGAGCGCGGCGAACGCCTGCGCGACCGGGGCCGCCACGTCGAGCACCGCCGGGTCGGCCCCGGCCAGGACGGACAGGTCGGGGAACACCCGGGTGAGCGCGCCGTCGGGGTCGGTGACCGGGTCGCCGTACGCCATCGCCAGCCGCGCGGCCGCGGCCGGGCCCAGCACCGCGCGCACCGCCAGCTCGACCCCGTCCACGGCGCGCGGCACCCGCCGCCCCGGCACGGCCGCGACCAGCGGGGCGAGCAGCGGGTCGGCGGCGAGCGCGGCGTCCACGGCGACCGGGTCGGCGTCGAGGTCGAGCAGCCACCGGCACCGATGGACGGCGCTGCCGAGGTCGCGCACATCGGCCAGGGCCAGCCGGCATTCGACGTGTCCGGCGGCCGGGCGCAGCTCGACGATGCCGATGCCGTGCGGCAGCCGCAGGGTGCGCCGCAGGGTGCGGTCGCGCCACTGCTCGACGCCGGGCAGCACGTCCGCGGCGAGCTGTGCGAACAGCTGGTCAGCGGCCAGCGGCGCCCGGTAGGGAAGGCGGACCGTGACGGTGCCCGGCACGACCTGTGCCCGCGCCCCGTTGCTGACCCGTTCCCGCAGCTCGCCGGGGGTCAGGCCGAACACCTCACGAACCGTGTCGTTGAAGGTGCGGATGCTGCCGAAACCGGCCGCGAACGCGATGTCGCCCATCGGCAGGGCGCTGGTCTCGATCAGGGTGCGGGCCGCCTGGGCGCGCTGCGCGCGGGCCACCGCGAGCGGCCCCGCGCCGAGTTCGGCCTGCACGTGCCGCTGCACCTGCCGGGTGCTGTAGCCGAGCCGGCCGGCCAGGCCGGGCACGCCCTCCCGGTCGACGACCCCGTCGGCGATGAGCCGGACGGCGCGGCCGACCAGGTCGGCGCGGGCGTTCCACTGCGGCGAGCCGGGGCTAGCGTCCGGGCGGCAGCGTTTGCAGGCCCGGAATCCGGCCTGCTGGGCGGCGGCCGCGCTGGGCAGGAAGGTCATGTGCCGCACCTGCGGCGGCGGCACCGGGCAACTCGGGCGGCAGTAGATGCGGGTACTGGTCACCGCGGTGAAGAACCAGCCGTCGAAGCGGGCGTCGCGGGAGTGCACCGCCCGGACGCAGCTCTCGAAGTCCTCGTGCATGCCCCCACCGTAACCAGGGCACGGACCAGGTGACTCGCGAGAAAACGACATCGCGATCGCGGTGCGCGCTGATGTCGTTTTCCCGCCAGCCGCCGTCGGGGGGCCGTGGTGGACTGTGCCCATGACGATCACCAAGTACGACGCCTTCCGCGCCCTGCACCAGCCCGGCGCCCCGCTCCTGCTCGCCAACGCGTGGGATGTGGCCACGGCCCGGCTCGCCGAGCAGGCGGGCTCGGCCGCGGTCGCGACGACCAGCGCCGGGGTTGCCTGGAGCCTGGGCGCGGCCGACGGCGGCGTGCTGGACCGCGACCGCGCGGTCGCGCTGGTGGCCCGGGTCGTCGGCGCGGTGTCCGTGCCGGTGACCGCCGACATCGAGGGCGGGTTCGCCGATGACGCGGCCGGGGTCGCCGAGACGATCCGGCTCGTGGTCGCGGCCGGTGCGGCCGGGGTCAACCTGGAGGACAGCGACCGGGTCGGCCCCGCCCCGCTGCTGCCGGTGGACGAGGCCGCCCGGCGGATCGCCGCCGCTCGCGACGCCGCCGGCGCGGGACTGTTCATCAACGCGCGGGTCGACACCTTCCTGCGCGGCGGCGACGTCGCGGACGCGCTCACCCGGGCGCGGGCGTACGTCGCCGCGGGCGCGGACGGCGTCTTCGTGCCCGGCACGGCCGACTCCGCCGTGATCGCCGAGCTGGTCGCCGGGGTGGACGCGCCGCTGAACATCCTGGCCGGGCCGGGCTCCCCCACCGTCGCCGAGCTGGCCGCACTCGGCGTCGCCCGGGTGAGCCTGGGCTCGTCGGTGGCCGAGGCGGCGTACGCGGTGATGTGCCGGGCGACCGAGGAGCTGCTGGCGAAGGGCACCTACGACACGCTCGCCGGGGCAGTCAGCTATGGCGAGCTGAACCGCCTGCTGGCCTGAGTCACCGGGTCAGCAGCAGGGTGGCGGTCCCGGCGGCCAGCGCCGCGGCCCCGGTGACCGCCCCCGTCAGCGCGAACCTGCCCCAGCGGATGCGCACCCCGGCGGCCTGGCAGCGCTGCGCCCACAGCAGCGTCGCCAGCGACGCCCACGCCGTGACCAGTGGCGCGACGTTCGCCCCGAGCAGCAGGCCGAGCAGCTGGTCGCGGTGCCCGGCGGCGACCACGGCCTCGCCCGCCACGTACGCGGGCAGGTTGTTGACCGCGTTGGCGAGCAGCCCGCTGGTGACCGCGGCCCGCACCACGCCCAGCGCGCCGGGATCCGCCCCGATCATGGCCGCCATCAGGTCGGCCAGGCCGAGCCGGCCGACCGCCTCGACGGTCAGGAACAGGCCGGTGACCAGCACGAGCAGCCGCCACGGCAGCAGGTTCCAGCCGAGCGCGGCCCGGTCCCAGCGGGCGTACGCGACGACCAGGCCGAGTGCGCATACCGCCGACACCAGCTCCAGCCGCTCGCCCCACAGCACGCCCGCGAGGAAGGCCGTGCAAGCGGCCGCCGCGGCCAGCAGCAGCCGCCGGTCGCGCGCCCGCACCGGCGCGGGCGGGGTGTAGCGGGCCGGGTTGCCGCGCCAGTAGAAGATCCACAGGCAGGCGCCGACCGCGCCGAGCACGGCGAGCTGCGGCAGGACCATCACCCCGGCGAACCCGCCCACCGAAAGCCCGATCCGGTCCGCGGCCAGCAGGTTCGTCAGGTTCGACACCGGCAGCAGCAGGCTCGCCCCGTTGGCCAGCCAGATCGTCGTCATCGCCGGCGGCAGCGGCGGCACCCCGGCCCGCGCCGCGGTCGCCAGCATCACCGGGGTGAGCAGCACCGCTGTCGTGTCGAGGTTGAGCAGGGCGGTGGTCGCCGCGGCGAAGGCGAAGCAGAGCGCGAACAGCGCAACGTTGCGACCGCGGGCCCAGCCGGTCAGCCGGGTGGCGATCACGTCGAACAGCTCGGCCCGTGCGGCGAGTTCCGCCAGCACGATCACGGTGCCCAGGAAGATCAGGATGGGCAGGATGCGGCCGCCGGTCGCCAGCGCGCCGGCGGGCGGCACCAGCCCGGTCGCCACCGCGAGCAGCCCCGTGCCGAGCAGCGCGAACGCGAGCAGGTCGAGACCCCTGGTCCGGGCACGCGTCGGCCCGGTCCCGGCGGCCTCCGCCGGGACGATCGCCTGTGCCATGTCAGTCGCTGATCGGCGTGGAGACCGGCTGTGCCGCAGTGTCGGCGGGTGCCGGCGCCGGGACCTCGGCGGTCGGCGTGGCCAGGGCCTGTGCCAGGGCTTCGGGGGTGCGCCCCACGATCGCGGTGCCGTCGTCGAGCAGCAGGATCGGGCGTTGGATGAGCTGCGGATACGCGACCATCGCGGCGATCCAGCGCGGCCGGTCGGCCTCGCCCCGGCTCCAGCCGGCCAGGCTCAGCTCGGCGGCGGCCGGCTCGCCCAGCCGGCAGACGTCCCACGGCTGCGCGCCCAACCGGTCGAGCACGTCGGCGAGCTCGGCGACGGTCGGCGGGGCGTCCAGGTACGGCCGCAGCGTCACCGGCACCTGGTTGAGCTCGAACGCCTCCCGGGCGGCGGCGCACTTCGAGCACGAGGGGTTGTTCCACATCTCCACGCCGCTATCCTCACCCATCCCGGGATCTGCTCGACCAGCGGTTCAACCTGACCCGCCGGTCAGACGGTACCTGTTGCTGACCGGGACGATCAGGAGGCGACGGGGATGGCCGAGACGGCGACGTTCGACGAGTTCGTGGTGACGCGGTCGCGGCACCTGCTGCGGGTGGCGTACCTGCTCACCGGCGATCACGCGCTGGCCGAGGACCTGCTGCAGACCGCGCTGGCCAAGTCCTGGGCGGCGTGGCGGCGCATCCACGGCGACCCCGAGCCGTACGTGCGGCGGGTGCTCGCCAACACGTACAACTCCTGGTGGCGACGCCGCTGGCACGGCGAGCGCCCCACCGAGACGCTGCCCGAGCACCCCACTCCCTCGCCGCACACCGCCGTCGACGACCGCGACCAGCTGCGCCGCGCCCTGGCCAGGCTCCCCCGGCAGCAGAAGGTCGTGCTGGTGCTGCGCTACTTCGAGGACCTCAGCGAGGCCGAGATCGCCCGGACCCTGGGCATATCCGCGGGCTCGGTGAAGACCCACGCGTCCAAGGGGCTGGCCAAGCTGCGGCTGGACCCGAGCCTGCGGGAGCTGCCGCAGCCCGTCGAGGACGCGCCGACCGGCAACGAGCGGCTGTCCGCGGTGCGCGCCCGCATCACGCGGGGCCGCCGCCGCGGCATCGCCGGTGTGGCGACGGCCTGCCTGATCGCGCTGGCGCTGATCGCCGCGTACGCGCTGCTGCCGCACCTGCGCACGCGGGCGCTGCCGGAACCCGCGTTCCCGATCGAGATGCCGCGGTACGCGCAGAGCCGGGCGGCGTTCAACGACGTCGACTACTACCGCCTGACCGCGTCGGCCCAGCACGACTACACGCCGCGCCTCGACCCCGCGCTCACCTGGACGCCCAGCGGCCGCCTGGAGGCGTTGTTCCTCTCCTGCCGCCACCTGGGAGAGCTCAACACACTGATCATCAGTGTCCGGGTGAACGGACGAACAGCGGGCATGGGCCTGGACCTCTGCAACGGCGAGGGGCGGATGGGCTTCGACGGCTTCTTCACCGTGCTGGACCCGGTGGCCCTGGACCTGGTCGCGGGCCGCCCGGCGACCGTGACGCTGGACCTCACCTTCGGCCAGCACGGCGACGAGCCACTGCCCGAGGGCACCGTCGCGGTGGCGGTCGGCGAGCCCGCCGCATACGCGGAGCTGCCGTGGCCCGGCGCGACCCCGTCGAGCGCGCCGCTGGACCGCACCCTGCACAGCGGTGTCGACCCGGCCACGGTCGCCATGCTGGAGTCCGGGGGCGCGCGCACCGCCACGCTCACCTGGACCGGCCCGCTCACCGTGTGGGCGAACACGCAGGCACCAGGCCGTCTGCGCATCCTCGTCGACGGCGTGCTGGTGTCCACGCTGGACTTCGGCACACCGTTCATGACACTCGTAGGCGGCACGGGCATCTCGCTCGACCCCGCGATGCGTTACGACAGCGGCTTGCGCTTCGCGCCGCGGCCCGGCTCGCAGCTCACCATCACGGTCGAACCCGAACGCCTGACCGGCGACTGGTACGTGGCGATCTACCCGCAGCAGCCGAGCTGACCCCGAACGCGGAAATCTCGCGGGCCGCGCGCAACCCCGGCGGCGGCCCAGGTCGTACAGGATCTCGACACCGCGGACAGGGAGGCATCGGGAGCATGGCCGACACGGCGACGTTCGACGAGTTCGTGACGATGCGCTCGCGCCACCTGCTGCGCATCGCCTACCTGCTCTCGGGCGATCACATCCTCGCCGAGGACCTGCTGCAGACCGCGCTGGCCAAGTCGTGGACGGCGTGGCGGCGCATCCAGGGCGACCCGGAGCCGTACGTGCGCCGCGTGCTGGTCAACACGTACAACTCGTGGTGGCGGCGGCGCTGGCACGGCGAGCGGCCCACCGAAACGCTGCCCGAGCACGCCGGGCCATCGCCGCACAGCGCCGTCGACGAGCGCGACCAGCTGTGGCGGGCGCTGGACCGGCTGCCCCGCCAGCAGCGGGTGGTGCTGGTGCTGCGCTACTTCGAGGACCTCACCGAGGCGGAGATCGCGCGGACCATGGACATCTCGCCTGGCGCGGTGAAGGCGTACGCCTCCCGAGGGCTGGCCACCCTGCGACTGGACCCGACGCTGCGCGCGCTGCCGCAGGCCGACGAGGACGCGCCCGCCGGCAACGAGCGGCTGGTCGCCGTGCACCGCCGGATCACCCAGCGCCGCCGCAGCCGGCTATCCGCGGCGGCCGCGGCCTGCCTGATCGTCGTCGCCGCGATCTCCGGGTACGCCCTCGCGCCCGGCCTGGACCGCGGCGACGTCGCGGACCTGCCCGAGCTGTACCGGGGCCACCGCATCGTGGCCCGGATGCAGGCGTCGTTCGCGCAGCGCTCGGCGGAGCTGATGTGGACGCCCGGGACCACCGACCTGACCCTGTTCGGGGACTGCGCCACCGGCACGCTGCCGGCCGAAGTGGAGCTGAGCGTCAACGACGCCTATGTCACGACGATCGCCTGCGGCACCCGCCTGGAGTTCGCCGTCGCGCGCGCCATGACCGCGAGGACCGCGGCGGCCTGGAACGTGCGCGCCGGGCAGCCCGCCCGGATCACGCTGACCGTCGTGGGTGCGGCGACCCCGTCCGACCAGCGGGCCCCCGACGACGGGGTGATGGCGGTGGCGGTCGCCGAGCGCGTGCCGTTCGAGCAGTACCCGCTGCCCCCGCGCCCGGCGAGACTCGACCCCCTGGAAGGTCCCGACACGGCGCCGGGGCGGGTCCGGCTCGACGGCCCCGAGGCCCAGGTCATCTCCGGGGTGTGGCGCGGCTCGCTGACGTTCCGGGCCCGCGCGCAGACCCCCGGCAGTCTGCTCGTGTCCGTCAACGGCATCCCGGTCGAGAACTTCGAGTGGTGGGACTACGAACAGGGCAACCGGGCGGGCCTCCTGGACGCCGACAGCGCCGACGCGCGAAGGCTCGGGCTGGTCACCGGCCAGACCGTGGTCATCACCGTGGAGCCCGAGCACATGACGGGCGACTGGTGGCTGACCGTGGCCCCGCCCGGCACGTAACCTACGGGCGAAGTTTTCTCGCGACACCACCCCACCGACGCCGCCGTCCAACCGGTACGTGTTGCTGACGGCGGCGATCAGGAGGCTTGCGGAGCATGGCCGGCACGGCGGAGTTCGACGAGTTCGTCATGGCGCGGTCGCGGCACCTGCTGCGCATCGCGTACCTGCTCACCGGCGATCACGCCCTGGCCGAGGACCTGCTGCAGACCGCGCTGGTCAAGTCGTGGGCGGCCTGGCGGCGCATCCACGGCGACCCGGAACCGTACGTGCGGCAGGTCCTGCTCAACACGTACCGCTCCTGGTGGCGCCGCCGGTGGAACGGCGAGCGGCCCGCCGAGTCGCTGCCCGAGCAGGCGATGCCCGCGCCGCAGGCGGCCGTCGACGAGCGCGACGAGGTGTGGCGGGCGCTCGGCCGACTGTCCCGGCAGCAGCGGGTCGTGCTGGTGCTGCGCTACTTCGAGGACCTCACCGAGGCCGAGATCGCCAAGGCGCTCGACATCTCCCCGGGCTCGGTGAAGAGCTACGCCGCCAAGGGCCTGGCCCGGCTGCGGCTCGACCCCGACCTGCAGGCCCTGCCCACGATCACCGAGGACGCCCCGGCCGGCAACGAGCGGCTGGCGGGCGTACGCCGTCGTATCGTGCAGCAGCGCCGCGGCCGCCTGGCCTCGGCCGCGGCGGCGCTCGCCGTGATCCTGGCCGGCCTTGCCGGGTACGTCGTCGCACCCGGCGGGGAAACGGACGGGCTGGCCGGCGTGCCCGACTTCCACCAGGGTTACCGCATCACCGAACGCGCGCAGGCCGGGTTCCCCGAGGGAACCGGCGAGCTGACCTTCACCCCGTCCACTCTCGATCTGGCTTTCTTCCCGGCGTGCACGCACTCGGGATACGAGCTGCCACTGGAGATCAAGGTATGGGTCGGCGGCCGCGAACTCGGCGCCGTGGGCTGCGAGACCGATGGGCTGTCCTTCGAGAGCCGCCTCACCCCGGCCGCCGACACCCTGCGCGCCGCGGGCGTCGAGGTGGGCAAGCCGGTCACCGTCAGGTTCGACCTGGACGTGTCGTACGTCTACCCGGGAACCTCGGGCTCGGTCCCGGAACCGGCGTCACCGGCCCCCGAGGACGGTGTGCTCGCGCTGCTCGTCGGGGAAGCCGTCGGATTCGACCAGGTCGACCTGCCCGAGCGCCCGGCGGCGATGGCCCCGCTGGAGCGGCCTGCCTACGCGACCGGCACCAGCGTGCTGCTCGCCGCCGACGGGCCGCGCACCGCCACGCTGGACTGGCGCAGCGGCGGGGTGCGCATCATGGCCCGCTCGCAGACGCCGGGCGTGCTCCGGCTGCGGATCAACGGCGTGCTCGTCGACGTGAAGACCTGGTGGGACTACGAGCAACAGACGTGGCAGTCGGAGTTCGCGCCCGCCGGGGACGACGCGAAGGTGCGCGGGCTGAGCGCCCAGTACCCGGACCAGCTGACGATCACCGTCGAGCCCGAGCACATGACCGGGGACTGGTGGCTGGCGGTGATGCCCGCAGGCTGACCTCGGGCAGAGTCACTGCGCCATCGTGTCAACCGGCGCGCCGGCCCACCCGGTACGAGTAGCCGACCGGGACGATCAGGAGGCGCACGGGGATGGCCGGCACGGCGGAGTTCGACGAGTTCGTCACCATGCGATCGCGGCACCTGCTGCGTATCGCGTACCTGCTCACCGGCGATCACGCGCTGGCCGAGGACCTGCTGCAGACCGCGCTGACCAGGTCTTGGTCGGCGTGGCGGCGCATCCACGGCGACCCGGAACCGTACGTGCGGCGGGTGCTCGCCAACACGTACAACTCCTGGTGGCGACGCCGCTGGCACGGCGAGCGCCCCACCGAGACGCTGCCAGAGCACGCCGCACCGTCACCGCAAACGGCCGTCGACGACCGCGACGAGGTCTGGCGGGCCCTGTCGAAGCTGCCCCGGCAGCAGAAGCTCGTGCTGGTGCTGCGCTACTTCGAGGACCTCAGCGAAGCCGACATCGCGCAGACCCTGGGCATCTCCCCGGGCTCGGTGAAGACGCACACCTCCCGCGCGCTGGCCAGCCTGCGCCTGGACCCGGGGCTGCGTGCCCTGCCGCTGCCGGCCGACGACGACGTGCCCGCGGGCAACGAGCGCCTGGCCGCCGTGCGCGGACGCATCACGCAGCGCCGCCGCAACCGGATCGCCGCCGCGTTCCTGGCGCTCGCCTCCGCCGCCGCCGGATACCTGGTGGCCCCGCTGATGATGCCGTACGACGTGGCCGACTTCCCGGAGTACGACCAGGGCCAGCACATCGTCCTGAGAGGCCAGTCGAGCTTCGGCAAGGCCCCGGCGACGTTCGTGTGGACCCCCACGAAACTCGACGGCGAGGTCCGGATCGCCTGCGCGCACGACGACGAAACACTGCACCTGCAGGTCTCCGTCCTGATCAACGGCGACAAGGTCTACGGGACCGGCTGCAGCACCAATGGCGTGATCACGTTCGGGTCCAGCGTCCGGCTCACCGCCGCGTCACTGGGCAGCCGCGGAGTCTCGATCGGCACACCGGCCACCATCACCTTGATCGTCGAGGAGCCGTCCACCTGGCTGGAGGACCCCCCGCCGGGCGGCGCGTACGCCGAGCCGGGTGGCACCGTCCCGGACGACGGCGTCATGGCGGTCGTGCTCGGCGAGTCCGTGCCGTTCGACGAGTACCCGCTGCCCGCCCGGCCGGACGAGCTGAAGACCCTGTCCCGCCCCGATGCGGCCCAGCTCGGACGCTCGGTGCTGGTCAATGCCGCCGGTCCGCACACCGTCACGATGCCGTGGCGCGGCGGACCGCTGGAACTGGCCGGCCGGTCGCAGACACCCGGCATCATGCGCATCAAGATCAACGGCCTCCTGATCCGCACGCAGACCTGGTGGGACTACACGTCGATGAGCCGGGGCGCCCAGCTGAGCGCGGAGGAACTGGCAGAACTGGGAGTGAACCCCCAGCTCGACGAGCCGGTCACCATCACCGTGGAGACGGAGCACATGACCGGCGACTGGTGGCTGCGCGTCTCCCCGCCGAGCTGACCGGCGGCCGGACGTGGGCGGGGTGGAGATCCGGCGCGGGCGCATGAGACGGGCGGGTTAGGGTCGGGCTGTGGCGGAGCAGTCGGACTGGCGCGCGCAGCGCGATCATGCGGTGGCGCAGCATGCGCTGGCCGAGCAGCGCCGCCGGGCGGCGGAGACCGCGCAGGCGATGGAGCTGGTGACCCGGTTCGCCCGGGAGGCGGCCGCGCGCGGGCTGCGCACCACGGCGCTGACGGCCTTCGCGTACGACGGCGGCGGCCGCTACCGCACCAGCCTGCGCGGCTGGTACGTGCACCGCAACCGCACCCTCGCGATCACCGAGGACGGCCGCTACTACGTGCTCGGCGTGCCGTCGTCGCTGCGGGCCCGCCTGCTCGGCGCGGAGGTGCCGCCCGCCGACCCGCCGCTGATCGTCGGCCGGGGCGCGCGCGACGGCGAGTCGATGCCGCTGGAGACGCTGCTGCAGCGCCGCCTGGACGCGGGCGACGACTGGCCCTAGCGGGCCGCCGCGACGGCGAACTCCAGCTGCTCGACCGCCATCCGCACGGCTTTGCGCAATGCCGTCTCAAGTCCGTACTGATCCGACCACTGGATGCCGTACGGGTGGCGGAGCAGGGTCAACCGCAGCGGCCCGACCCGGTTCTCGTAGAGGTCGAGCGATTCGTGCGCGGCCGCGAGGGCGAGCCGCTCGACCTCCGCCGGGTCCACCTGCTCGGCGTCACCGGCCACCACGAAGCCGTCGGCCACCAGCACGACTCGCTCGGCGGCCCGCTCGGCCTCGATCGTCACCACGCCGGAGCCCTCGGGCAAGACGGTGTCCGGCGGGCTGGTCAGCCGTACCACGGGGCCGGTCGGGGTGAAGGTCACCCAGTCCCGCACCATCGCGGGCCCCAGCAGGTCGATGGCCTCCCGGACGGCCCGGTGGGCGGCGGCCTTGACCGCCAGGTATCCCGAGTCCACCGGGTGGATGGCGTGCTTGACCAGCACCGCTCGCAGCGGGCCCACGCGGTAGTCGTACTCGTCCAGGGCGTTGCGCGCGCCGCGGCGCGCGCCCTCGACCAGTTCCGCTACCCATTCCCGGTCGTCGAGGTAGTCGCGCAGGTCGTCGGCGACCTGGATGAAGTCGTCGGCGATGGTGAGGCTGCGTTCGCCCGCCCGGGTCAGCTCGACGGTGACCCGTGCGCCCGCGAAGCAGCTGCCCCGCATCGCGGAGTTGCAGTGCCGCACCGAAACCGGGGCCGGTTCCCCTTCGGCGGCCGCTCGCTCACCCTCGCCGGTGACCGGCGCCCCGCCATGGCGGTCGGGAATCGTCCTGTCGGTCGCCTGTGCCATGGCCGGGAGCGTAACAACGCCGGGCCCGCGCCGACCGCTCCATTTCGGAGCGGACAGCGGACGTGGCGCGATCGTTTCCCCCGAGTGTCGCGGCGGCCGGGATGGCACTACGCTCTCGCGAATGAGTGACGCGCGCGCCCAGGGCCTCATGTTCGGCGAGATCGCCGAGGAGTTCGACCGGATCCGTCCCGGATACCCGGAAGGGCTCGTCGACGACGTGCTCGCGTACACCGGGATCGGGGTGCAGGCGCTGGAGGTCGGCGCGGGCACCGGCAAGGCGACCACCGCGTTCGCGGCGCGCGGCCTGCAGATCACCGCGATCGAGCCGGACCCGAAGATGGCCGCGCTGCTGTCCGAGCGGCTCGCCGGGCAGTCGGCGGTGCGCATCGTGGTCGCGCTGTGGGAGCAGTACGAGCCCGACCTCGCCTTCGACCTGCTGTTCTGCGCGCAGGCGTGGCAGTGGACCGACGGCTCGCAGCGCTGGCGGCGGGCCGCGGCGGCGCTCACGCCCGGCGGCACGATCGCGCTGTTCTGGAACTTCGATCGGATCGCCGACGACGACCTGCGCGCACTGGTCCGCGAGGTGCACGCGGGATACGCCCCGCACGCGATGATCGACGAGGAGCCGGCGGACGGCACCGACCTGTCGGCGTACTGGCCGGGCCCGGACCTGGCCGCGCTGCCCGAGTTCGACGACCTCACCGAGCGCCTCTACACCTGGGAGCGCACGCTGTCGGCCGACGACTACGTCTCGTACCTGTCGACCCAGCCGACGTACCGGATCCTGCCGGAGGCGACCCGCGAGGCGCTGTTCACGGCGCTGCTGCAGCGCCTGCCGGAGAAGGTGACGCTGGCCGTGGAGACCCTGCTCTACCTGGGCCGCCGCACCGCCTGACCGGTCAGGCGACCCGGCGGCGCATCGAGTAGGTGACGGCGTGCAGGCGGTACGGCTCGGTGTGCAGGAACACGGCACCCCGGTCGTACGCCTGCCAGCCCGACTCGCCGGCCCGGTTCAGGTGGCGCAGGTCGTCGAAGCGCTCGTCGGTGCCCCACCGCTCGACACCGTCGGGCCCGTGGAAGACCGCGTCCCAGTCCATGAAGCGGTCCGCGCCCAGGGTGCCTGCCGATCGGTACTCGAGCCGTGCGTACTGCCAGAGCGTCATGCGGTCATTGTGCCGCAGCCCCATGTGGCCTGTCCAAACGCGACCACGCACCGTCGCGCCCCGCCCCGCCCCGCCCCGCCCCGCCCCGCCCCGCCCCGCCCCGCAACGACGTTGGCCTATCCCATCGAATTCGAGCCACGAAAATTCGACGAGATAGGCCAACGTCTATGAAAAACGGGGTTGTCGGTGCGGGGGACGGTCAGCGGGAGCGGCGGCCGCGGCGCGACCGGCTGGAGCGGCGGGCGGCCTGGTCGGTGCCGGAGGCGGCGGCGGCCTGAGCAGGGGCCGGGGTCGGCAGCACGGCCGGGGTGCCCGAC
Organism: Catellatospora sp. NPDC049111; assembly: GCF_040648615.1. Lineage (NCBI taxonomy): Bacteria > Bacillati > Actinomycetota > Actinomycetes > Micromonosporales > Micromonosporaceae > Catellatospora > Catellatospora sp. NPDC049111. The sequence goes on from NZ_JBEZEB010000010.1 coordinate 44,278, forward strand.
GGGGTGCGCGCTCCGGTGATCCGGGCCAGTTCCTGGTCGTGCGGGCGGACCGCGGTGGTGCGAGCGTCGACGCCCGCGGCGGCGAGCAGGCGCGCGGTCTCCCGGCGCTCCTCGGCCACCACCAGGGTGACGACCGTGCCGGTGCGCCCGGCGCGGGCGGTGCGGCCGCCGCGGTGCAGGTAGTCCTTGGCGTCGTTCGGCGGGTCGTAGTTGACGACCAGGTCGAGGTCGTCGATGTGGATGCCCCGCGCCGCCAGGTCGGTGGCGATCAGCGCGTTGACCGCGCCCGACTTGAACTGGTCGAGGATGCGGGTGCGCTGCGGCTGCGACTTGCCGCCGTGCAGCGCCGCCGCGGTGACGCCGCTGGCCAGCAGCCGCCGGGCGACCCGGTCGGCGCGGTGCTTCGTCTTCACGAACATGATCACCCGGCCGTCGCGCGCGCCGATGTGGGCCGTGGTGGCGTCCTTGTCGGCGGCGTCGATGTGCAGCAGGTGGTGCTCCATGGTGGTGACCGCCCCGGCCGGCGGGTCCACCGAGTGCCGGGCGGGGTCGTTCAGGAAGCGCCGGACCAGCCGGTCGACGTCCCCGTCCAGGGTCGCCGAGAACAGCAGGCGCTGTCCGCCCGGCACGGTCGCCGTCAGCAGCGAGGTGACCTGGGGCAGGAAGCCCATGTCGGCCATCTGGTCGGCCTCGTCGAGCACCGTGATCTCGACCTGGTCGAGCCGGCAGTCGCCGCGGTCCAGCAGGTCGTTGAGGCGGCCCGGGGTGGCGATGACGATCTCCGCGCCGTTGCGCAGCTGGTCGCCCTGGCGGCCCAGGGACAGGCCGCCGACGACGGTGACGGTGCGCAGGTTCAGTGCGGTGGCGTACGGGGCCAGCGCCGCGGCGACCTGGGCGGCGAGTTCCCGGGTGGGGACCAGCACCAGGGCCAGCGGCTGGCGGGAGCGGGCGCGCCGGCCCGCCAGGCGGGTCAGCATCGGCAGCCCGAAGGCGAGGGTCTTGCCCGAACCGGTGCGGGCCCGACCGAGCACGTCGCGCCCGGCGACGCCGTCGGCGATGGTGCGCGCCTGGATCGGCGACGGCACGGTGAGGCCCTGCGCGGCGAGCACGGCGGCCAGCGCGGGGTGCAGCGGAAGCTCGGCGAAGCTCGCCGCCAGCGGACCTGTGGCCTCCGGCGGCGCGGCCTGCGCCTTGGCGGGCGCACCGGCCGGTCGGGTCGCCCTGCCCATGCCTGACTGGGCTCCGGCCGCCCTGGCGGTGGGCACCTTGGCCGTGGGCGTCTTGGTGGTAGGCGTCTTGGTGGTAGGCGCATCGATGACGGACCTTCTGGCACCCGACGTCGTGGCCGCGCCGGTGGCGGCGTCGGACGGGCGGCCGGTCACCTTCGTGCCGCCGGACTGGGCGGCGGACGCCGGGCGGCGACGGCGGCGACGGGCGGGGTGCTGGGAGGAACCGGGAACTACGGTGGTCAAAACGGAGCCTTTCGCTGTCGGCACGCCGCGCGAAGGCTCTCGACCCGGTCACGCCAGGGAGAGTCGACAGGTAACGAACCGGCTGACGGGAGGTGCTGGACCCGGCTCAGCGGCGGGAATGCCCTGGAACCGGACGACAGAGCATCGTATGCCACGCTCGGCGGCGCGGCGGGATTCTCCGGCGGGAACGCAGGGCCCGGTGGGCCGTGCGTGATCAATTGTTCTCCACACTACACGCCGGGAGGCCGCCCGGCGGGTGTCCCGGGTGCCCGCAGGTGTGTCCTGGCTAACCCAGTTCCATCGCCACCAGGAGGAATACGGCCAGACCGGTGGTGATCCCGATCGCCATGGCCAGCGGCAGGCCCGCCCCGAAGAACGTGGCGACGAAGGTGGCGAGGGCGCCCGGGATGGCGAAGAAGGCCGCCGCCTGCGGCGGCTTGCGCCGCGCGTACGACATGGCGGCCTTCAGCACGAACTTCGCCACGATGCCGGCGAAGGCCAGGATGGCCAGCGCGGCCAGGCCGAGCAGCGCCCACAGCAGGACCTCACCGGCAGACATGCGACCGAAGGTAGCCGCTGCGCGGTAACGGGGCCAGTGACAGGTGTTGCTATTTCACGACTCGGAACCGCAGATGCGTGACGTGGGGCGACTCCTCGACCGCGAGCCGCTCGAGTTCGATGTGGTCGGTGCCGAGGTGCTCGAACAGCCGCCGCCCGCCGCCGAGCACAACCGGCGCGAGCTGCAGGTGGATCTCGTCGAGCCGGCCGGCCCGCAGCGCCTGCTGCACGACGTCCGCGCCCATGAGCGTCACCGCTTGGTCGCCGGCCGCCTTGGCCGCCTGGTCCAGCGCGTCGGCAAGCCCGGTGGTCACGAAGGTGAACGTGCCGCTGCGCTCGGTCCGGTCCGGCGTCGCTCGGTGGGTCAGCACGAAGCAGGGAACCGGGTACGGGGTGTCGCCCCAGACGCCCACCCCCACATCGAACGTACGGCGGCCCAGCAGGACGGCCCCGGTCAGCGCGAACTGCCGCCGCATCGCCGCGGCGTCCACCTCGTCCGCATCGTCGAAGATCCACCGGTGCAACCGCTCGCCGCCGCGGCCCATCGGATGCTCCTCGCCCACGTCAGGCCCGGCCATGTAGCCGTCGAGCGACATCGTCACGTGCGCGATCACCTGTGCCATCGTCATCCCCCCGTAGCGCCCTGTGAATGCGGGCTCCATGCTGCCACGGTCCACAGCGGACATCACAGCTGCATCACGAGAACGGGGACGGGCCTTGCATTGCCACAATGCATGACGCGACAGTGAACGCGTGTTCACCCTGATCTGGTCGCAGCTACGCCGCCGAGCGTGGCGCGCGGGCGCGCTGTTCGCCGCCGTCCTGCTGGCCACCACCGGCTTCACCGTGCTCACCGGCACGATCAGCACCTCGCGGCTGGAGGTCGTCAGCGAGGTGGACGCCAACTTCCGCGGGGCGTACGACATCCTGGTCCGGCCCCGCGGCGCGCGCACCGCGACCGAGGTGGAACGCGAGCTCGTCGCGCCGAACCAGCTCGCGGGCACGTACGGCGGCATCACCATGGACCAGTACCGGGCCATCCAGGAGCTCCACGACGTCGAGGTGGCCGCGCCGATCGCCACCCTGGGCACCACGATGGTCGCCGACTGGGTTCCGGTGGACATCACCGACCTGGTGGACCGCTCGAAGACCCGGCAGCTGATCCGGCTCGATCCGGTCTTCTCCGCCGACCGGGGCCTGTCCCGGTCCACCCGGGTCAGCCACTACGTGTACCTCACGCAGCGCCCGCTGATCGCCATGGAGTCCGCCGACGCCGGCGTCGTGCGCTTCCGGGACGGCACCGTGCTCAAGGACGACCAGGACTGTTACCTGTACCCGCTGGAGGTGGCCGAGGATGGCACGAAGCGCCGGCTGTGCGGCGCGGGCATGGTGCACACCGCCGGCAGTCAGATCACCGACGACAAGGCGCCCGGGTTCACCGTCTTCCGGCTGCTGCCCGACGGGCGGTTCGTCCAGGGCAGCAACACCGGCGGGGGCGGCCTGCGCATGCAGGACTTCCCCGCGCAGGAGCGGCTGCTGGTGGGCATGCCGTGGCTGACCACCGCGGGGATGGCCGCGATCGACCCGGAGCCGGAGGCGCGGCTGCTCGGCCTCGACCAGGCCGTCGTGTCGGGCCGCTACCTGCGTCCCGGCGACGCCTCGTCGGGCCGGGACGGCAGGTTGCTGCCCGCGCTGACCGCCCGGCAGCCGCAGATCGACGAGACGCTGTCGGTCACGGCCTCCGCGGTCGACGAGACCCTCGCCCGCAGCCTGCCCGGCACGACCGCCGGGGACCTGCACCACCGGCTCGGCTCGGCCCGCGTCACCGGGCTCGGCACCGTCCGGCTCGACGCCCAGCCGCTGCGGCCCGACGTCGTCAACGGCGTACCCAGCATCGCGACCGGCGTGCTGGTACACAACGCGCCACCGCGGTACGAACGCTCACCCGACGACACGCTGCGCCCCGCCGCCTGGACACCGCAGCCCGAACAGTGGACCGACAACTTCCGCTTCGGGGTGGGCGGCTGGTCCGGGTTCATCTTCGACACGGCGTTCCGCGCGGCGACTCCGGCCGGCGCCGCGGACGCGCGGCTGCTGATCGACCCGGTGGGGGTCTTCGATCCGCAGCGGCTCGCCGAGTTCTCACAGCTCAGCCGGGTTCCCCTGGAGACGTATCAGGCACCGGGGGCGGCCGGGGCCGACGCCCGCAGCCGGGAGCTGCTCGGTGACCGGCCGCTGGCCCCGTCCAGCAACCCGCAGGGCTACCTCGCGCCGAGCCCGCAGATCATCCTCACCCTGGACGCGCTGCCCAGCGTCCTCGGTCCGCAGCGGGCCCGCGACGCGATCTCGGCGGTGCGGGTACGGGTCGCGAACGTGCGCACGCTCGACGAGCTCACCCGCGAACGCATCCGGCGCATCGCCGAGGAGATCGGCCTTGCGACCGGCCTCGACGTCGACATCACCGTCGGTTCGTCGCTGCAACCGCAGGCCGTCGACCTGGCCGCGGGCACCCTCGGCCGCCCTGAGCTGCGCCTGACCGAATGGTGGAGCCGCAAGGGCGTCGCCGTGGCCGTCATGGACGCCATCGACCGCAAGAGCGTGCTGCTGTTCGGGCTGATCCTCGTCGTCTGCGTGCTGTTCCTGGCCAACGCCACCACCGCCGCCGTCCGCGACCGCAGGCGCGAACTGGCCGTACTCGCCTGCGTCGGCTGGCCCCGGCACCGCCTGGCCGCCCTCGTCACCGGCGAGGTCGCCCTCGTCGGGCTGGCCGCCGGTCTCGCCTCGGCCGCGCTCTCCCTCCCGCTCGGGTGGGCGGCAGGCGTCGCCACGACCCGCCCGCAGGCCCTGCTCGCGATCCCGGTGGCGTTGCTGCTGGCCCTGCTCGCGTCGATCGTCCCGGCGATCCAGGCGGCCCGCGCCCACCCCGGCACCGCACTCGCCCCGCTGGTCTCCCCGGTCCGCCGGGCACGGCGCTCGCTGCTCGGGCACACCGTATTCGCCGCCTCGCTGCGCAACACCCGGCGCAGGCCGGGCCGCACACTGCTGGCCGCCGCCGCGGTCGCGCTCGGCGTCGGCGCGTTCACCGCCCTGCTGACCCTCACCTGGGTGTTCCACGGATCGATCACCGGCAACCTCCTCGGGGACGCGATGTCGCTGCGGGTGCGCGCCGTCGACACGATCGCGGTGGCCTCGACACTGGTGCTGGCCGTGGTGGCGCTGGCCGACGTGTTGTACCTCAACGTGCGCGAGCGCGCCGCCGAGCTGGCCACGCTGCAGGCCGGCGGCTGGAGCGACGGCGCGCTGGCCCGCCTCGTCGCGTACGAAGGGCTGCTCGTCGGAGCCGCCGGCGCGATCACCGGCGCCGGCGCCGGGCTGCTGTTCGTCGACCGGCTTGTCGGCGGGGTGCCACCCGCCGCGCTGGCCGCGACCGTCGCGGCGGCCTTGGGCGGCACGGCGCTCGCGGGGCTGGCCGCGCTGCTGCCCGCGTCGTCGGTGCGGCGGCTGCGGCTGGCCGCACTACTCGCGCAGGAGTGAGCCACGCCGTTCGCCCGGCGCGTCAGGCGAGCAGTTCGGCCTCCGCGTCCTCCAGAAAGGTCAGGTCGGCGGTGACGTGCCGGGCGGCGGCCGACAGCAGCAGGCGCACCACGGTCTCGCGATCGGGGTCGCGGCGCAGCGTCTCCAGGTTGCGCAGCTCGCGCAGCAGGTGGGCGCGCTGCGCGGCGAGCACCTGCGCCATCGTGTCGCGGTCGCCGGTCCGGGTCGCGGCCACCACCTTCAGGAACAGGTCGTCCCGGAAACCGGCGGTACGCGGGCTGGGCGAGGTCATCCAGTCGTCGAGTTCGCGCTCACCGGCGTCGGTCATCCGGTACACCACGCGGTCGGGTTTGACCTCCTGCGCCATCCGGCTGGAGTCGACGAGGCCGTCCCGGGAGAGCCGGTCGAGCACCTGGTAGAGGTGCCCGATGTTGAGCGCGCCCCACTGCGGCCCGACGGCGGACTCGAAAGCGCTCTTCAGCTCGTAGCCGTGGCTGGGCCCCTCGCGCAGCAGGGCCAGCACCGCATGCTGGATCGGCATGGCTCACCACCCTCCCTTCTCGACATCACAGCTGTGTCACAACCGCCCGAACGGACCTTGCATTGTGACAATGTAGCACCGACAGTGATCGCCATGACCGACAGCACGACGGGGGCCGGCGCCACGGTGCGCGTGGCCGAACTGGCCAAGCACTACCAAGGCGGCGACGTGCGGATACCCGCTGTGGCCGGGGTGTCTCTGGAGTTCGCTCCGGGCACCATGACCGCGATCACCGGCCCCAGCGGGTCCGGCAAGTCCACCCTGCTGCACCCCATCGGCGCGATCGAGGCCCCCGACGCGGGCACCGTCACCGTCGACGACATGGAGATCACCTCCATGAAGCGCCGCCGGCTCACCGCGTACCGCCGCCGGGTCGGCTTCGTCTTCCAGCGCTACCACCTGCTGCCCGCGCTCACCGCGCTCGACAACGTCATCGCGCCCGTGGTGCCGTACCGGGTGAAGTTCGACAAGGCGGCCCGCGGCCGGGAACTGCTCGCCGCCGTGGGGCTGGCGGGCCGGGAGAACGCGCTGCCCTCGCAGCTGTCCGGCGGGCAGCAGCAGCGCGTCGCCATCGCCCGCGCGCTGATCGGCGCGCCCAGCCTGCTGCTGGCCGACGAGCCCACCGGCAACCTCGACTCGCGCACCGGCACCGAGATCCTCGACCTGCTCGCCGCGCTGCGCGCCGAGCACGCCATGACGGTCTTGGTGGCCACGCACGAGCAGCACGTCGCCGCCGCCTGCGACCGGCTCATCCGGCTGCGCGACGGCGAGGTCGTGCAGGACGTGTCGCTGGCCGGCGGCGAGGAGCCCGAGCAGACGCTGAGCCGGCTGGGCGGCCCGCGCCTGTGATCGCGCAGCCTAGCGGCGGCAGAACGGGTAGACGCGGCCCTCGACCGTGCGCGTCTGGCCGTCCGGCGACTGCACGAAGTAGGTGCTCCCGCGCACCCACGTGCGCTGCCCCGGGCGGACCAGCACCGTCTCGGACAGCTCCATCACGTAGTCGCCGATGGTCAGCACGCTGACCAGCAGCAGGCGATCAGCGACAGCGGGTTCAGTGACGAGCATGTGACTCTCCGGAGGGGGCGGGGAGCGCTCACGTTACCTCCGCGCCCCCACCTGGGGGAAGGGGTGTTCGTCTATACGTGCACCACGCCACACGTGCGCTCGCCGTCCGAGCAGGTCACGCCCGCTTCACACGCCGCGCGCCGGGCGGTGTCGATTCCGGCGGATGCTGTTCGTATGGACAGTGAGCGGCCGCCACGTCATCGGCCGCCGGGACGAGGAGCGCCGCCATGAAGCAGTACCTGCTCAGCATCTACCAGCCCGACGGCGGACCACCGCCGCCCGAGGTGCTGGACCCGGTCATGCGGGCGCTGGCCGCGCTGAACGCCGAACTCGACGCCGCGGGGGTGACCGTCTTCCGCAACGGCCTGCTGCCGCCGGAGACCGCCACCGTGGTCCGCGCCAAGGGCGACGACGTCCTGCTCACCGACGGCCCCTACCTGGAGGGCAAGGAGCACGTCGGCGGCTTCTGGATCATCGAGGCGCCGGACCTCGACGCGGCGCTGCACTGGGCGGCCAAGGCGGCCCGCGCGGTCACGCTGCCGATCGAGGTGCGCCCGCTGCACGCCGGTGCCTGAGCCGGTCGACGTCGCCGCGGTCTTCCGCGCCGAGTACGGCCGCGCGGTGGCGGTGCTGGTGCGCGCGTTCGGCGACATCGACCTCGCCGAGGAGTCGGTCCAGGACGCGTTCGCCGAAGCGGTGCGACGCTGGCCCGAGCGCGGCCTGCCGCCCAGCCCGGCCGGCTGGATCATCACCACCGCCCGCAACCGCGCCGTGGACCGGCTACGCCGCGAGGCGTTCAGGGACGACCGGCAGGCGCAGGCCGTGCTGCTGGCCATCCCGGACCCACCCGCCGAGGAGGGGCCCGTGCCCGACGACCGGCTCCGCCTGATCTTCACCTGCTGCCACCCGGCGCTCGCGGTCACCGCCCAGGTCGCGCTGACCCTGCGGCTGCTCGGCGGCCTGAGCACCGCCGAGATCGCGCACGCGTTCCTGGTGCCCGAGGCGACGATGGCGCAGCGGCTGGTCCGCGCCAAGAACAAGATCAAGGGCGCCGGCATCCCGTATCGCGTGCCGCGCGACGCCGACCTGCCCGCGCGCCTGCGCTCCGTGCTCGCCGTGGTCTACCTCGTCTTCAACGAGGGCTACACGGCCAGTTCCGGAGACACGCTGGTGCGCGCCGACCTGTGCCGGGAGGCGATCCGCCTGGGGCGGCTGCTCGCCGAGCTGATGCCCGACGAGCCGGAGGCGCTGGGCCTGCTGGCCCTCATGCTGCTCACCGAGTCGCGCCGCCCCGCGCGCACCACGGCGACCCGGCAGCTCGTGCCCCTGCCCGATCAGGACCGCACCCGCTGGGATCGCGAGCTCGTGGAGGAAGGGCTGGCGCTGGTCCACCGGTGCCTGCGGCGGCGGCAGCTCGGCCCGTACCAGCTCCAGGCCGCGATCAACGCGGTGCACGCCACGGCCCCCGACGCCGCGTCCACCGACTGGCCGCGCGTGCTCGCCCTGTACGACCGCCTGCTCGCGCTGACCCCCACCCCCGTGGTGGCGCTGCACCGGGCGGTCGCCGTGGCCGAAGTGGACGGTCCCGGCCCCGCCCTGGCCCTGCTGGACACGCTGGACCTGGACGGCTACCACGTGTACCACGCCGTCCGCGCGGACCTGCTGCACCGCTTGGGCCGCGACACCGAGGCCGCGCGGGCCTACCGGGCCGCGATCACCGGCACCGAGAACGAAGCCCAGCGGGCCTTCCTGCAGGGCCGCCACGACGCCCTGGGCCGCTGAGCGCCGCGATCAGCCCGCGCACACCGCGGGGACCCGCTGGTCCTTGCTCGCGCCCTTGACGATCGCGTCCACCACCGTGAACACCTTGCCGTCGTAGTCGGCACCCGCCGCTCTGAGGTCGGTGAGCCGCTTGCTGACGTAGCTCACGTCGGCGCGCATCGCCCCGGCCAGCCGCTGGTCCACCGCGCTCGCCACTCGCCGGGCCAGGTGGTCGCGGTAGTCCGCGAGCGCCTTCTGCAGGTCCGCGAGAACCTGGCGCTTTGCCGGGTCGCCCCCGGCGATCCGGCCCTCGACGAGCCCGACGTAACGCTGCGTCAACGTGACGACCTGCTGATAGGCCTCCCGGCGACCGGTGCAGATCGCCTGGTCGGCCGCGGAGAGTCCGGCGGCAGCGCCCGGAACCGGGCTTTTCGGCCCGCCCGGGGCGGCGCTCGACCCGGCAGACGCCGACGGCACGGCCGCGCCAGGGGCGGGCGAACCCGAACCCGCGACCGCACCCGGGGAGGGCATCGCTCCGGGCCTGGTCGGGTTGCCGCCGCAGGCGGTGGTGGCAAGCAGGGCCGCACCGAGCACGGCCGAGACGAGAAGACGCCGCATGTGTCGCACTCCTGATCCGTACACGAACTGCGACAGCCTGCCACCTTTCGCGACCGCGGTGGGGGCGCTCCGGCATCGCCTGGATCACATAACCGGGCGGTCACCAGCCGCGGGTGTGCCATTCCGGCAGCGAGGGGCGTTCGCGGCCGAGGGTGCTGTCCTTGCCGTGGCCGGGGTAGAACCAGGTGTCGTCCGGGAGCCGGTCGAACAGCTTCGTCTCGACGTCGTGCAGCAGCGAGGCGAACGCCTGCGGGTCTCCCCAGGTGTTGCCGACCCCGCCGGGGAACAGCGAGTCGCCGGTGAACAGGTGCGGGTGACCGTGCGGGTCGCGGTAGAGCAGTGCGATCGACCCCGGGGTGTGCCCGACGAGGTGGATGACCTCCAGCTCGGCCTGCCCGACGCGCACGGTCTGTCCCTCCGCGACGGTCTGCGCCTTGACCGGCAGCTCGTCGGCGTCGTCCGGGTGCGCGATCGGCGTCGCGCCGGTGGCCGCCACGACCTCGGCGAGCGCCTGCCAGTGGTCGCCGTGGCGGTGCGTGGTGACCACGGTGGCCAGGCCCGCGTCACCGGCCAGGGCCAGCAGGGTGTCCGCGTCGTTGGCAGCGTCGATCAGCAGCTGCTCGCCGGTGGCCCGGCAGCGCAGCAGGTAGGCGTTGTTGTCGTGCGGTCCGACGGACACCTTGCTGATGACGAGGTCGTCGAGTTCGCGTACGTCGGCGGCCGCGCCGCGGCTCACGTCTCCGGTGTAGGGCACCCTCGCAGACTATCGCCGGGCACGGTGTCGCGCCCGGCGGCCGCGGATCAGAACAGGCGGGCCAGGATCAGCGCGAGGGCTTCCTCGGCGTGGCGGCGGGACAGCTCGGCGGCCCGGTCGGCGTCGCGTTTGCGCAGCGCCTCGACCAGTTCCTGGTGCTCGGACTGGGAGGCGACGATCTCGTCGGGGCGGTAGTGCCCGGCGATCTGCTCGTTGAAGTAGTAGAGGTGGTTCTGCTCGATGACGCGGGCGAGCCGGGGGTTGTGCGCGGCCTCGACGATCAGGTGGTGGAAGCGGTCGTTGAAGAGCACGAACTCGTCGGCCGGGCCGTCGGCGGACCAGGTGTCGCAGTGTGCCGCGATGGCGGCCAGCTCCGCGTCGCCGGCGCGCTGGCAGGCGAAGCGGGCCGCGAACGACTCCAGCGCCATGCGGACCTCGTAGATGGCCACGATCTCGTCGCGGCCGTGCTGGCGCACGATCCAGCGGCGGCGGTGCGAGACGATCAGCCCGTCGGCGGCCAGGCGCTGCAGGCTCTCCCGGATGGGCGTGCGGCTGACCTGGAGCTTCTCCGCGATCACGGCTTCGACCAGCGGCTCGTTGGGGCCGATCTTGCCGAGCACGATCTGGTCGCGCAGCCACCGGTAGACGTTGTCGGACAGCGTGCGGGTGGCGTGCATGGGTTCGGCGGGCAGGTCTTGCGCTGCGGGCACCTGGCCGCCTCCCTCGTCGTGTCGCTTCCGAGCGCCCACAGTAAACGTATCGACGCGGCGGCTGCCATGAGTCCATCACCACAGCCACGCTCAGCCTGCCCGATCGGCCTGACGGTTTCCGCCTCGGTGTCCGGTTCCCGGGAACAGCGGTCTGGATCGATGCCGTCACATGGGGTAGGCTGTCGGCGTGGTTCGCATGTATTGGCGCTTTACGCTGGCTCTGGGTGGAGCCGGCGGTTCATTGCGCTGACCGCGATTCCACCCAGAGCCAGCAGGGCGAAGACGTCTCGTCTTCGCCCTTTGCCATGTCATGGACGGGCTGGCCTGGGACTTTCCGAGGTGCGGGGCCCGTCCCCCCACGGAACCGGGAGACGCTCCGATGACCCAGACCAACGACGTCCACGTCCTGTCCTTCGAGCCGCTGCAGCCACCGCGCGAACTGCTCACCCAGCTGCCGCTTGGTGATCATCGCGCGGCGCTGGTGGAACGGTCCCGCCAGGAGGTGCGGGAGGTGCTCACGGGTCGCGACGACCGGCTGCTGGTGGTGGTCGGCCCGTGTTCGGTGCACGACACCGAGGCGGCCATGGACTACGCCCGCCGGCTGGCCGATGCCGCGAAGAAGCACTCCCGCGAGCTGTGTGTGGTGATGCGGGTCTACTTCGAGAAGCCGCGCACCACGATCGGCTGGAAGGGCCTGATCAACGACCCGGGGCTGGACGGCACGTACGACGTGCACCGCGGGCTGCGCACCGCGCGGGCGCTGCTGCTCGACATCCTCGACCTGGGCATGCCGGTGGGCTGCGAGTTCCTCGACCCGACCAGCCCGCAGTACATCGCCGACGCGGTGACCTGGGGCGCGATCGGGGCCCGGACCATCGAGAGCCAGGTGCACCGCCAGCTGGCCTCCGGCCTGTCCATGCCGGTCGGTTTCAAGAACACCACCGACGGCGGCGTGCAGGGCGCGATCGACGCCTGCGAGGTCGGCCGCAACAGCCACGTCTTCTTCGGGGTGGACCACGACGGCCGGGCCGCGATCGTCACCACCACCGGCAACGAGGACTGCCACGTGATCCTGCGCGGCGGCCGCAGCGGCCCGAACTACGGCCCCGAGTCGGTGGCCGCGACGCTGGCCATGACCGAGAAGGCCGGCATGAAGCACCGCCTGGTCATCGACGCCAGCCACGGCAACAGCGGCAAGAGCCACGAGCGGCAGGCCGTCGTCTCCGACGAGATCGCGGCGCAGATCGCGGGCGGCCAGGCCGGCATCGCGGGCGTGATGCTGGAGAGCTTCATCGTCGCGGGCCGCCAGGACCTCGACTCCGGGCAGCCGCTGACCTACGGCCAGAGCGTCACCGACGCCTGCATGAGCTGGGAGACCACCGAACACGCCCTGGCCACCCTGGCCCAGGCCGTCACCGCCCGCCGCACCACCGCCTGACCCCGGTCACGCTGCCAAGATCGCCGTTTCCGGACGGAACCTCGGGCCACATCGCAGGTTCCGCCCGGAAACGGCGATCTTCGTCTGCGGGACGCCGCTCCCGGTGCCAAGGTCGCCGTTTGGCGGCCGGGACGCCGGGGCGCGACGGATGATGGGGCCGGGGAAGGCGATCGCACGGAGGCACGTGGTGGACATTCCCGAAGTCAGGCACCGGTTCGCCGACGTCGGCGGCGTACGGGTGTTCTACCGCGAGGCCGGCGACCTTGGCGCGCCGACGCTGCTGCTCCTGCACGGGTTTCCCAGCTCGTCGGCGCAGTTCCGGCGGCTGATCGACGCGCTCGGCGGGCGCTTCCACGTCGTCGCGCCGGACCTGCCGGGATTCGGGCAGACCGAGGCCCCTGCGGGCTTCACGTACACCTTCGAGCGGCTGGCCGACGTGGTCGAGGGCTTCGTGGAGCGGCTCGGCCTACGCCGGTTCACGATGTACGTCTTCGACTACGGCGGGCCGGTCGGCATGCGCCTGGCCGCCCGGCATCCGGAGTGGATCGCGGGCCTGATCGTGCAGAACGCCAACGCGTACGACGAAGGCCTGTCCGACCTGGCCCGGGGCCTGGTCGCACACCGGCCCGGCGCGCCCGGCGCACGGGAGGCGGTCGCCGAGATCCTGGTGCTCCCGGTGACCCGGGGCCAGTACGAGGGCGGCACGGGCGACGCCGAACTGATCGCCCCCGACGGCTGGACGCTCGACCAGCACTACCTGGACCTGCCCGGCCGCCGCGACGCCCAGATCGACCTGCTGCTCGACTACCACACCAACGTCGCGCTGTACCCGGACTGGCAGCGGTGGCTGCGCGAACATCGGCCGCCGGCCCTGGTTCTGTGGGGCACCGGCGACGCGTTCTTCACCGTCCCGGGCGCGGAAGCCTACCTGCGTGACCTGCCCGCGGCGGAGCTGCACCTGTTCCCGACCGGGCACTTCGCGCTGGAGGAGTGCCTGCCCGAGATGGCCCCGCTGATCGCCGCGTTCCTGGGCCGGATCGGGTGACGGCGGCTCCGTCCGCCTGAGCCCGCCGGTCGGCGTACGCCGCTAGATTGGCAGGCATGCTCGATCACCTGTCGATCCAGGTCGCCGACGTCGAGGCGGCCGCGTACTTCTACGACACCGTGCTGGAGCCGCTCGGCGGCCGGCGTCTGCTGGAGTTCGGCGACGTCATCGGCTACGGCGTCGACCGGCCGGTGTTCTGGCTCGGCCCGGTCACGACCGACGGCGCGGCGCGCGAGGCGCACATCGCCTTCGTCGCCGCCGACCGCGCGGCGGTCACCGCGTTCTTCGCGGCAGCCGTGGGGACCGGGGCCGAGGTGCTGCACGAGCCGCGGGTGTGGCCCGAGTACCACGAGAACTACTTCGGCGCGTTCGTGCGCGACCGCGACGGCAACAACGTCGAGGCGGTCTGCCACCTGCCGGGATGATCAGCGCTCGCGGCGGGCCGCCAGCACTGCCTTGATCCCGAGCACGCCGACGGTGGTGCCGATGGCCAGTGACGCCCCGATCAGCAGCGCGTGCACCCAGAGGAAGCTGGTCGGCGAGCCGTCGCCGGACACGCCGGTCGACCAGGCCCGCGGGTCGTCCCAGATGGCGAGGGCGAACCGCGGCCAGATCAGCCAGGTCCACACGCCGACCCCGATCAGGAACAGCGACCAGCCGCGCGACAACCTCATAACCGGCGAGTATGCCAGTCAGCGGTCGTACGGCCGCACCGAGACCGGGCGCTCGAAGAACGTCTCCAGCGCCACGATGGTCTGTGTGCCGGTCACCCCCGGCACCGCGAAGATCTGCTTGAGCACCGCCTGGAGCTCCTCGGTCGTCGAGGTCCGGATCTTCGTGAGCACCGACGCGGCGCCCGCGGTGATGTGCGCCTCCTGGATCTGCGGGATCGCGCGCAGGGCCTCGGCGGTGTCCGCGTCGCCCATCCAGGCGTTCGCGTCGATCAGCACGAACGCCAGCACGCCGCGCCCGGCCGCGTGCGGGTCGACCTCGACCGTGCTGCGCCGGATCACGCCCCGTTCCCGCAGCTTGCGGACCCGGTCGTGGGCTGCCGCGCCGGACAGGCCCACCGCCTGACCCAGGGCCGCGTACGGCTGCGTCGCGTCAGCCTGCAGCAGCGTGATCAGCGCCCGGTCGATCTCGTCCACGTCAACTCCCGACGGCCTTTGACAGAACCTTGTCAGGCGATGTTAGCTGTTCGCCGAATCATGTTAAGCATGGGAGGCACATCGTGAGTGCTCTGTTCGCCACCGACACCATCCCCGCCCAGCTCGTGACCCTCGACCCGCGCTTCGAGTGCAACGGTGACGAGCGGGTGCAGCGGCTGTTCACCGGCGCGCGCTGGCTGGAAGGCCCGGTCTACCACCCGGCCGGGCGCTACCTGCTGTGCAGCGACATCCCCAACGACCGCATCCTGCGCTGGGACGAGACCACCGGCACGGTCGGCGTCTTCCGGCAGCCCGCCGGCCACACCAACGGCCACACCCTCGACGGGCAGGGCCGGCTGGTCAGCTGCGAGCAGGGCAACCGGCGGGTCACCCGCACCGAGCACGACGGCACCGTCACCGTGCTCGCCGACAACTGGCAGGGCAAGCGGCTCAACAGCCCCAACGACGTGGTGGTCCACTCGGACGGCTCGGTCTGGTTCACCGACCCGCCCTACGGCATCACCAGCGACTACGAGGGCAACCGGGGCGACAGCGAGATCGGCGCGTGCCACGTGTACCGCGTCGTGCCGGGTGGGCAGGCGCAGGCGGTGGTGCTGGACGCCGAGCGGCCCAACGGGCTCGCCTTCTCCCCCGACGAGCAGCGGCTCTACCTGGCCGACACCCGCCGCAAGCACATCCGGGTCTTCGACGTCACCGCCGAGGGCGGCCTGACCGGCGGCAAGGTGCTGGCCGACTGCGACGCGGGCTCGTTCGACGGGCTGCGGGTGGACGACCGGGGCATGATCTGGGCCGCGGCCCACGACGGGGTGCACTGCTACCACCCCGACGGCACCCGGCTCGGCCGCATCCTGCTCCCCGAGATCGTGTCCAACCTGGTCTTCGGCGGCCCGAAACGCAACCTGCTCTTCATGACCGCGACGACCTCGGTGTACGTGATCAGGCTGACCGTGAACGGCGCCCGCCCGCCGTGGGCTACCCGCTGAATCCAGGCTGGGCGTTGACCGCCGCGCGGCTGCGCACGATGGCCAGCACCGCCGATTCGACCTGCTCGATCGGCTGCTCCGGGTTGAACACCAGCCAGTCCAGCGCCACCACCAGGCACACGCCGAACAGCGCCGAGGCGGACAGGCGCACATCGAGGTCCGCGGCGAAGTCGCCGCTGTCCACGCCCGCCTGCACGGTCTCGGCGATGACCGTGATCGCCTCCTCGCGCAGCAGGCGCAGCGTCTGCTGCCAGTCCCGCTGGGTGCGCCACATCTCCGACAGCAGCAGCTGCGCGAACGACCGGTAGCGCTGGATGAAGGCCAGCTCGGCGCGGACCAGGGCGGCCATCGCGTCGACTGGCGGCAGCCCCGCGACGGCCGCGGTGAAGTCGGCCGTCAGCAGGCCCACCCCGTACCGCAGCAGCTCCTCGAAGAGCACACTCTTGGAGGCGAAGTTGTAGTAGACGGTGCCCTTGGCCACCCCGGCCCGCTCCGCGATCTGGTCCACCGTCGTATCGGAGAACCCCTGCTCCGCGATCAGCGCCATCGTCGCCTCGAACAGCTTCTGCCGAGTCGCGTCCCGCCGCGCACTCCGCCCGTCCACGCCGTGCCTCCTCGTCATCTCGGCCCGCAGTCCCATCATGGTCGTCCCAGGGAGGTCACATGGTGAGGGCGGGGTGGAGTTTGTCGGGGGTGAGGCGGCGGGCGCGGGCGGCGGTCAGGGTGGTGAGGGTCAGGGCGAGCGCGGCGACGCCGAGCAGGACGGCGACGCCGGTGACGACGGTGGCGGTGGAGCCGCCGAGGATGAGGCGGCGCAGGCCGTCGACGACGTAGGTCATCGGCAGGTACGGGTGGATCGCCTGGAAGAAGCCGGGGCTGGTGGCCACGGGATAGGTGCCGCCGGAGCCGGTGAGCTGGAGCATCAGCAGGATCAGTGCGACCAGGCGGCCGGCCGAGCCCAGGGCCGCGCCGAGCAGCTGCAGCACGGCGGTGAAGGCGAGCATGGTGGCCAGCAGGTAGCCGTACATGCCCCAGGGGTGCGCGGGGTCCAGGCCCAGCGCGAGGAGCAGCACGGCGTACAGCACGGTGGTCTGGGCAAAACCGATCGCGACCGCGGGCCGCCAGCCTGCCAGCGCGACCCGCCAGGCCGGCGCGCCGGTCATCAGGTGCCGCCGGGTGACCGGCCGCAGCAGCATGTACGTCAGCATCGCGCCCACCCACAGCGCCAGCGCCACGAAGTACGGCGCGAACCCGGCCCCGTAGGCGGCCGCCGCGTGCCACACGTCGCGTTCCAGGGTCACCGGCGCGGCCAGCACCCCGGCCCGCTGCGCCCGGGTGTCCGCGTCGTAGCCGGGCACCTGCGCCGCGCCGTCGGCCAGCCCGTCGGCGAGCTTGCGGGCCCCGTCGTCGAGCCGGGCGAGGCCGTCGGCCAGCTCGCCCGCGCCGCCGGAGAGCCGGACCAGTCCCCCGTCGAGCTGCCGCGCCCCGGTGGACAGCCGGTACAGGCCGCCGTGCAGCGACTTCGCGCCGCCGGCCGCGTCGGCGATGCCGCCGTGCAGTCGGTCCGCGCCGGTGGACAGCGTGGCCAGGCCCGTGGCCAGCTCGTCGACGCTGCGCCGGGCCGCGGCGACGTCGTCGGCCAGGTGCGGGGCGGCCTGCGCCACAGCACGGGCGGCCTTCGCGACCTCGGTCAGTTGTGCCTTGACCTGCGGCAGTCCGGCGCTGTCGAGCCGGTGCGCCAGGTCCCGCGCGGTGTCGGCCGCGGCCGTCGCGGCCCGCCGGGCGGCGGTGAACGCCGGGTCGTCGGCGAGTTCCGGGTGCGCCTGGGCGAGCGCGTCCAGCGCCGTGACGACCTCCGCGGTACGCCGTGCCGCCTGGTCGGCGAGTTCCGGCAGCGCGTCCAGGTGTGCCGCGAGCGCGTCGGCCGCCGCCGCGACGGCGTTCGCGCCCCGCTCGATGGTGTCCGCGTGCTCGCGCAGCACCGGTTCGACCCGATCGGCGACCCCGTCCACGGTGGAGGCGAGTTTCGCCCCGCCCGCGGCGGCCCGTGCCGCCCCGTCGGCGAGCTGCGCCGAGCCCGCCTCCAGGGTGGCCAGTCCCCCGGCCAGCTCGCGCGAGCCGGACTCGGCCTGTGCCAGCCCGGCGGCGAGCGTGCCCGCCCCGGTCTGTGCACTGTGCGCGCCGTCGGCCAGCGCGTCCGCGCCGTCTCGCGCGTCGCCCGCACCGCCGGCCAGGTCACCCGCGCCGTCGACGGCGTCGCCGAGCGCCGACTTCACGTCGCTGAAGCCGATCAGCATGCCGTCGAAGTACTTCGCCGCCGCCGACTCGGCCGCGGCGGCCCGGATCTCGGTGAACGCGCTGCGGGCCAGCATCCCGGAGATGTAGTTGACCCCGTCGTCGCTGACCACGGTGAGCTGCCCGGCCCGCGCCGTCGCCGCCGGATCGGGCCCGGTGACCAGCGCCGCCGAGAAGTCCGCCGGGATGCGCAGCATCAGCTGGTAGGTCCCGTCGCGCAGCCCGTCCGCCGCCCGCGCCGCGTCCACCCGCTGCCACCCGAAGACCTGCCGCTGCTCCAGCTCCTCGGCCAGATCCCGCCCGGCGTGCACCGGCCCGCCGTCCGGATCACTGGCGATCCGGTCCTCCACCACCAGCGCCACCGGGATCCGGTGCATGTTGCCGTACGGATCCCAGAACGCCCATAGGTACAGCGCCCCGTACAGCAGCGGCACCAGCGTCAGCACCACCAGCGCGGCCCGCGTCATCCGGTGCCGCCGGAACCGCCGCAACTCCAGCCTGCCCAGACTCACCGCCCCACCCCCACCTGCGAAAGGAAGGGCACCTTCACATCGCTCCGCGATGTAGAAGGTGCCCTTCCCCACATCTGCGGAGCAGCAGTGCTGGTGAGGGTGCCTCGCGGAGCGACCGTGACGGTCAAGGCCTCAGCCGAGGCGGGAGCGCCGGTCACGGCCGCGGTGTCGCGGCAGACGGCGACGGCGGCGCGGCCGGTCGCGTCCAGTTCGCTGAGCAGCGTCTGCGTCTCGGACGGGGTCAGACCCACGTCGATGTCGTCGATGAGCAGCACGTCGGGGTCCTCCAGCAGAGCGAGCTTGATCATCAGGCGGTGCCGGTCGAGCGGGGACAGATCGCGGACCAGGTCGCCGGGCTCGGCGGCGAGCAGCGCGTGCCGGCTGCGGCGATGCCAGGGCCGGACCTTGCCGAGCAGGCGCAGCCGCTCCCCGACGTGCTCGGCGACGGTGAGCGCGGGTTCGGGCTCGTTGACGCCGGGGACCAGGCCGAACGCCGTACGCCCAGGGGTCAGCACCCCGTGCGTGGTGCGGAACCGGCCGCCGAGCGCGAGCAGCGCGCTGGTCCGCCCGCCGCCCGCGGGGCCGGTCAGCGTGACCAGCTCACCGGCGTGGACCTCCAGGTCGAGATCGCGGAAGACCCACCCCCGGCGGGTACGCATTCCGAGCCCCTCGGCCCGCAGCAGTGCCGGCTCCACGCCGCCCCCAAAGTATTTGAACTGACCAGTCGGTCTAAATACTCGCTCACGATGCGACGAGAGCGGAAGTGAGCGTGAGCCGTCTCACCGACTACGATCCAGAGGTGATCTCGGCAGAGCCAATGATCTTCCGTACCGCGAGCTTCCAGGACCTGGACGCCGCGACCCTCTACGCCCTGCTGAAGCTGCGGGTCGACGTGTTCGTCGTGGAGCAGTCCTGCCCCTACCCGGAGCTGGACGGCCGCGACGGCGAGCCCGGCACTCGGCACCTCTGGTACGAGGTGGACCGCAAGCCGGTGGCCTACCTGCGCATGCTCGAAGACGCCGAGCCGGGCGGCCCGGTGTGCCGCATCGGCCGCGTGGTGACCGCCCCTGAGGCACGCGGCGACGGCCTGGCCGGGCAGCTGCTCACGGCCGCGCTGGCGGCGGTCGGCGACCGCCCCGCGGTGCTGGACGCGCAGTCGCACCTGGCGAAGTTCTACGCCAAGTACGGCTTCGCCGCCAGCGGCCCCGAGTTCCTGGAGGACGGCATCCCGCACGTGCCCATGCGCCGCGGCTGAGTCCGGTCAGGCGGAGGCGGCGACCACCGCGGTCGAACCGCGCACGACCAGCTCGGGGTCGAACAGGTACTCGTCCGGGGCGACCTCGCCGCCGTCCACCTGCGACACCAGCATGGCCACCGCGGCCGTGCCCATCGCACCGATGGGCTGGCGCACCGTGGTCAGCGGCGGGTCTGTGCACGCCATGAAGAGCGAGTCGTCGTATCCGACCACGCTGATGTCCTCCGGCACGCGCAGCCCCATCCGGCGCACCGCGCGCACCGCGCCCAGCGCGAACACGTCGGAGGCGCAGACCAGCCCGGTCACGCCCTCCTTGATCAGGCGTACCGCCGCGGCCTGCGCCGCCTCCATGGAGTAGATGGTGCGCGCGACCGGCGGGTTCTTCTGCCCGGTGCGCTTGCGGAACGCGGCGAGCTTGCGCGCCGACGGCACGTGGTCGACCGGCCCGAGCAGCAGCCCGATCTTCGTGTGACCGAGCGAGGACAGGTGGCCGTACGCCTGGTCCACCGCGACGGCGTCGTCGGCGGCCACGACCGGGAAGCCGAGCCCGTCTATCGCGGCGTTGACCAGCACCACGGGCAGGCCGCGCTGGCGCAGCCGGTGGTAGTGCTCGTGCTCGGCGTCGGCCTGGGCGTACAGGCCGCCCGCGAAGATCACGCCGGAGACCTGCTGCTCCATCATGATGTCGACGTACGCCGACTCGGCCACGCCCTCCTCGGTGCGGGTGCACAGCACCGGGGTGAAGCCCCGCTGCGCCAGCGCCCCGGCCACGATCTCGGCGAACGCCGGGAAGATCGGGTTCTGGAGTTCGGGCAGCACCAGACCGACCAGGCGGGCGCGTTCCCCGCGCAGCTTGGTGGGTCGCTCGTAGCCGAGCACGTCCAGGGCGGTCAGCACCGCGGTGCGGGTCGCTTCGGAGATGCCGGGCTTGCCGTTGAGCACGCGGCTCACCGTCGCCTCGCTCACCCCCACGTACTTCGCCACTTCGGCGAGTCTGCGCGTCACGCCGGTCACTGTAACCGGTCGGCCGCGTGCCGGTTGCCGGGCGAACCGGTAAACCGGATCACGCAACGGCCTGGGGCGACTGTCCTGGCGGCGTTAAGAAGGGCACCTTCTACATCGCGGAGCGATGTGAAGGTGCCCTTCCTTTCATCAAACCGGTGGAGAGGGCCGCTCACCCTCTCCACCGGGGTTCAGGGTGGTTACGAGGCGTAGACCTCGTATTCCGAGAGCTGGCCGGCCGGCCAGCCCGTGTTGCCGGTGAAGCTCAGGCGCAGGTAGCGCTGGCTGGTCGCCGGGAAGGTGATGGTGACGGTGTTGGCCGAGGACGGGTTGAAGACGTAGCCGGCCGAGCCCACCACGGTGCTGTAGGAGGAGCCGTTGGTGCTGCCGAGGACCGACAGGGTCTGGGTGCGGGTGGCCCAGGCCGCCGCGGGCGGGAGCTTGAGCACCACGCGGGAGACCGAGGTCGTCGCGCCGAGGTCCACCGTGATGGTCTGCGGCCAGGCGTTGTTCAGCGACTCCCAGTACGAGTTGGCGTTGCCGTCGACCGCGTTGCCCGCGCCGTACACGTCGGCGTGGCCGCTCTCGGTCACCGGGCGGTTCAGCGCCAGGTTGGTGTTGGCGACGACGCCGTTGCCGGACAGGTTGACCGTGTGCGGGCTGCCGGTGGCGTTGCTGGTGAAGCTGACCGTGCCGGAGCGGGCCCCGGACGCGGTCGGCGTGAACGTCACCGAGATCGTGCAGGACGCGCCCGCCGCCAGCGAGGAACCGCAGGTGGTGGTACGGGCGTAGTCGCCGGTCACGGTCACCGAGCCTAGCGTCGCCGAGGCCGTGCCGGTGTTGGTCACCGTCACCGACTGCGCGCCGCTGGTGGTGCCGACGGTCTGGTTCGCGAACGACAGGCTGGAGGCGGACAGGCCGATGGCCGGGGTCTGCGGGGGCGGGGTGCCGTTGCCGTACACCTCGAACTCGCTGAACTGCGCCGCGGGCCAGCCGGTGTTGCCGGTGACCGTCACCCGGACGTACCGGCGCGATGCGGCGGTGAAGTTGATCGCCGCGCTGTTGCCGGTGGCCGGGTTGAACGTGTAGCCGGCCGAAGCCGCCAGGCTGCTGAAGGTCGAGCCGTCCGTCGAGCCCAGCACCTGCAGGGTCTCCGTGCGGGTGCCCCACGACGGCGGCAGCTTCAGCACCACCTGGTTGACGGTCGCGCTCGTGCCCAGGTCAACGGTGATCGACTGCGGGAAGGCGTTGTTGGCGCTCTCCCAGTACGTGTTCACGTCGCCGTCGACCGCGTTGCCCGACCCGTACGACTGGGTCTGGCTGGTCTGCGTCGTCGGGCGGCCCGCGGCGAGGTTGCCGTTGGGGTTGAAGCCCGAGCCGGTCAGGTTCACCACGTGCGGGTTGCCCTGGGCGTTGCTGCCCACGGACAGCTGACCGTTGCGGGCGCCGGTCGCGGTCGGCGTGAACGTCACCGAGGCGGTGCAGCTCGCGCCGGGGGCCAGCGACGAGCCGCAGTTCGTGGTCCGGGCGAAGTCACCGCTGACGGCGACGCCGCTCAGGCTGACCGCGACCGAACCCGGGTTGCTCACCGTGACCGTCTGCGCGGCGCTGGTGGTGCCCACGTTCTGCGTGCCGAAGACCAGGTTCGACGTGCTCAGGCTCAGCTGCGCCGAGGGCGGCGGAGGCGAGCTGGGCGGCGGCGGGCTGTTGCTCGGCGGGGTGGTGCCGCCGGTCCAGACCGGGGTCGGCCAGATGCCGGTGCAGGCGGGCGGGTTGGCGTACCAGCCGGAGTTGGTGCCCACCTGGGTGATCTGGAACGACGGGCCCACGCAGTTGTGGATGGGGTTGCTCTGCGCGATGCCGGACGCGGTCACGTTCTCGAACGTGGCCTGGCCCTGCGACTGCACCTGCAGCGCGTACGTGCCCGCGCCGATGATGCGTACGTTCTTGAAGTGGATGCCGGTCGCGCCGCCCTCGATCCAGTGCAGCGCCGCATAGGAGCTGTCCAGGATGTCGGTGTCGGTGATGTTGATGGTCGCGCCGCTGATCGGCTCGTTGAGGCCGGAGAACCAGATCGCGCCGACGCCGAAGTTCCAGTTGTAGTCGGAGTTTCCGGTGCGGATCAGGGTGTTGCGGGCGATGGTGAAGGTGCCCGCCACGGCGGTGCCGGACCCGGAGTTGACGCCCGGGTAGCGGTTGCCGATGTGGATGCCGCCGCCGTTGGTGATGCTGTCCGCCACCACGTTGTCGGTGATCTTGATGTCCCGGCCGCCGTACGACACCAGGTGGTTGGCCAGGATCGTCACGCCGATCGTGTTGAACGAGAACGTGTTGTTGACGTTCGGGATGCGGTCGGGCCACATGGCCAGGGCGTCGTCACCGGTGTTGCGCACGAACGTGTTGGTGACGGTGGAGTTGGTGACGCCGGTGTGGAAGTTCACGCCGTCGGCGGTCTGGTCCAGGATCACGCTGTTGCGAATGGTGAAGTTGTCCATCGGGCCGTCCATCCAGGCCCCGACCTTCGTGTGCTGCATCCACACGCTGTCGACCACCGAGTTGGTCATGGCCCCGCCCATGGCGTTGACCTGGTCGTCGTCGACCCGCTCGCGGATGTCGCCGATGATGGCGAAGTCCTTGAGGGTGACGTTGCGGCTCGGGCCGCCGGCCTCGTGCGAGCGCACCGCGCCGGTGTAGCCGCCGCCGGCGACGTACTTGCCGTAGACGCCGACCGCGCGGTTGCGCTGGGTCGGGTGGCGGCCGGTGAGCACCGAGTGCCACATGCCCGCGCCCTGCAGGGTCACCCCGTCGACCACGATGTGGTCCCAGACGGTGTACGTGCCCGCGGGGATCCAGACGACCCGGCCCTGCGCCTTGCCCGCGTCCACCGCGGCCTGGAACTTGGCCGTGTTGTCGGCCGTGCCGCCGGTCGGGTCCGCGCCGAAGTCGGCCACCACGTCGATCGCGTTGGCGGGCTTGGACTTCGGGCCGCCGACCAGCTCGAAGTCGGCCAGGTCGATGGTGAAGCTCGGCGACTGCGCGGTCGAGTTCACCTGCAGCCGGATCTTCGTGCCGATCGGGTACGTGCTGCCGAGCAGGCTGCGCTGCTCGTCGTAGAAGTGGTGCGGGTTGGTGTCGCCCGGGTTGTTGTTGAACGGGTAGCCGCCGTAGTACCAGCCGTACTTGGAGGTCACCGGGACGCTCTTCAGGAAGTTCCCGTTGACCCGCAGGTCGATGGTGGCGTCGCGGCCGGTGCCCGCGGCGTTGTCCGGCAGGCTGTACCGGAAGTTGATCGAGTCGGCGGGGGCGGTGAGGGTGAACTCGACGTACTCGCCGACGGCGTCGAGGGTGACGGCCTGCCGGCCGGACGCCTCCGAGGCGAGCTGGCCGTAGTAGCGGGTGTGCGCCAGGACCGTGCCGTTGGTCGGCTGGTCCTCGGCCTCGAACTCCTTGAACGCGACGGTCGCGCCGCGCCCGGCGATCGAGAACGGGGAGATCGAGGCGACCGGGGCCAGGTCGGGGCCGGCGGTGCCGAACGAGGTGACCGCGACCAGCGCCACGCCGGCCAGCAGCGAGCTGGCGGCCGCGGCGGCCAGCCCGGTGCGGCGGCGGGGCGCCGGTACGCGGCCCGTCGGTGCGGGAGGGGTGCTGTGCTCGTTCATTGCCTGTTGCTGCCTTCCGGTGGGGACGGGGTGACCGGAGCGGAGTGCGGCGGCGCGATTCGGGACAGACGCGCCGCCACGGCCGTGGGCGATGCTGAGCTGCGGGCTCCTTCCACCCGCATCCGAGGGGGTCAGGCGGGGCGGATCCAGACCGCGGTGTCCGCGGGCAGGCGGTTGCCGTCGAGCGGTCCACTGGCGACGAGGACCTGCGAGTACGCGGGCACGTCGACAGCCGCGTCGGAGAGGTTGACCACGCAGACCAGGTCGAGGCCGTCCGCGGCGGGTCGGCGGAACGACAGCACCCGGGAGTCGCCGTCCAGCCAGGACATCGGGCCGTCGCCGAGCGCGGGCTCGCTGTGGCGCAGGCTCAGGCAGCGGCGGTACAACTCCAGCATCGAGCCCGGGTCACCGGTCTGCGCCTCGGCGGTGTACGCCTTCCATGCCGCCGGCTGGGGCAGCCACGGCTTGTTCGCCGCGCCGTCGGGGCTGAACCCGAACGGGGCCTCGGCACCCGACCAGGGCAGCGGCACCCGGCAGCCGTCGCGGCCCGGGTCGGCGCCCGCGGTGCGGTGCCACATCGGGTCCTGCTTCAGCTCGGCCGGGATGTCCTCGACCTCCCACAGGCCCAGCTCCTCGCCCTGGTACAGGTACGCCGAGCCGGGCAGGGCCAGCGCCAGCATGACCGCCGCACGGGCGCGGCGGGTGCCCAGCTCCAGGTCGACCGGGGTGTCGTGGGTGCGCCCCTTGAAGCTGAACGAGGTGTCGGCGCGGCCGTACCGGCTGACGTGGCGGGTCACGTCGTGGTTGGACAGCACCCAGGTCGCCGGGGCGTCGACCGGGGCGTGCGAGCGCAGCGTGTCGTCGATGACGTCGCGCAGCAGCGTCGCGTCCCAGGCCGAGCACAGGAAGTTCATGTTGAACGCGGTGTGCATCTCGTCCGGGCGCAGGTAGTTGGTGAACCGCTGCACGTCGGGCATCCACACCTCGCCGATCAGCGCGCGGCCGCCGTACTCGTCGGCGATGCGCCGCCAGGCGCGGTACACGTCGTGCACCTCGTCGAGGTCCTCGAACGGGTGGCGCTCGGTGGTGCCGACCTCGGGCAGGTTCGGGTCCTTGATCAGCAGACCGGCGGAGTCGATGCGGATGCCGTCGGCGCCGAGGTCGAACCAGAAGCGCAGCACGTTCTCGTGCTCCTCGCGCACCGCCGGGTGGTCCCAGTTCCAGTCGGGCTGCGCGCCGTCGAACAGGTGCAGGTACCACTCGCCGTCGGCGACCCGGGTCCAGGTGCCGCCGCCGAAGTTCGAGGTCCAGTCGGTCGGCGGCAGCTCGCCGTGCTCGCCCTTGCCGGGGCGGAACCAGAACAGCTCGCGCTCCGGTGAGCCGGGACCCGCCGCCAGTGCCGCCTGGAACCAGGGGTGCTGGTCCGAGCAGTGGTTGGGGACCACGTCGACGATGACGCGGATGCCCAGCGCGTGGGCCTCGCGGATCATCTCCTCGCACTCGGCCAGGTCGCCGAAGATCGGGTCGATGTTGCGGTAGTCGCTGACGTCGTATCCGCCGTCGGCCTGGGGCGAGACGTAGAAGGGGTTGAACCAGATGGCGTCGATGCCCAGGTCCCTCAGGTACTGCAGATGCGCCCGGACGCCGGCCAGGTCGCCGACGCCGTCGCCGTTGCCGTCGGCGAAGCTGCGGACGTACACCTGGTAGATGGCGGCATCGCGCCACCAGGCGTCGGTCGCCGAGCGCACCCCCTGCGGCGCGGGGGCTCCGATGTCAACCACGAGATACCTGCTTCCTGTTACGGAACACGAACTGGACTGGGCGTGCGGGCACGGCGGGCGGGCCCGCAGAGGCGGACCCGCGGCCGGCTACTCCTTGAGACCGCCGGCGGTCAGGCCGGACATGATGCTGCGCTGGAAGATCAGGAAGAACACGATGGTCGGGATCGCGGCGATGACGGCCGCGGCGACGACCACGTTCTGCGGCGTGCCGCCGGAGAAGGCGTAGATGCCGACGCTGATGGTGCGGGTCTCCGGCGAGGGCATGACCAGCTTCGGCCAGAGGAAGTCCTTCCACACCGCGGTCACCGCGAAGATCGAGACCACGCCGAGGATCGGCCGGGAGATCGGCAGCACGATCGACCAGAGGGTACGCATCGAGCCCGCGCCGTCCATCCGCGCCGCCGACATCAGGTCCTCGGGGATGGAGTCGAAGAACCGCTTCAGCAGGAAGATGTTGAACGCGTTCGCCACCGCGGGCAGCCAGATCGCGAACGGCGAGTCGATCAGGCTGAGCTCCGTGAACGGGATCGGCATGTCGATCACCGTCACGTACTGCGGGATGATCAGCACCATCGCCGGGATCATGAGCGTCGCCAGCATCAGGCCGAGGATCAGGTTGCCCAGCTTCGGCCGCAGCTTCGACAGCGCGTACGCCGCCGCCGTGTCCAGCACGAGCTGGAACACCAGCGCGCCGATCGCGTAGTAGAAGGTGTTGAACAGCAGCTTGGCCAGGTCCAGCCGGTTCCACGCCTCGGCGTAGTTGCCCGGCTGCGGATCCGACGGCCACAGCGTCGGCGGCGTCTGCGCCAGCTCGGGGCTGGACTTCAGCGCGCCGGTGACCATCCAGTACAGCGGCCCGATGAAGCAGAGCGTGAACAGAATGACCACGGTGATGAGCAGGGTCCAGTAGATCGTCTTGCCGCGGCCCCGCTGGAGCTGCGCGAAGGAGATCAGTGACCGGGTCTCGGATTGCTGCGCCATGACTCGTTCCCCTAGTCCTGTTTCGCGTTCAGCCGGGCGTACACGGCGGAGAAGCCGATCAGCGCCACGAGCATGATCACGCCGAGCGCCGCCGCGCCGTTGAGGTCGTTCTGGAAGAAGCCGTGCTGGTAGATGAGGTACACGACCGACGTGGCCGAGTCCTCCGAGCCCGCGCCGTTGGCCAGGATCAGCGGCTCGATGAACAGCTGCATGGTCGCCACGACCTGGAGCATCGCCATCAGCGACAGGATCAGCCTGGTCTGCGGGATGGTCACGTTGGTGATGCGCCGCCACAGGCCGGCGCCGTCGAGCTCGGCGGCCTCGTACAGCTCGCCCGGGATGTTCTGCAGCGCCGCCAGGTAGATCAGCACCGCGCCGCCCATGTTCATCCAGGTCGAGGCGAGCACCATGGCGGGCATCGTCATGTCCGTCGACTGCATCCACTGCGAGGTCGGCAGCCCGACCGCCTTCAGGATCGAGTTGAACAGGCCCGCGTCGCTGGGGTCGTAGGCGAGGTACTTGAACAGGAACAGCGCCGAGGCCGGGGGCAGCATCACCGGCAGGTAGATCAGGATGCGCAGGTAGCCCTTGGCGTGCCGGAACTCGTTGAGCAGCACCGCCAGGAAGAAGGGGACCGCGTAGCCGGCGATCAGGGCGAGCACCGTGAAGTACAGGGTGTTCTGCCAGGCCGTCCAGAAGCTCGGGTCGTTGATGATCCGCTCGTAGTTGTCCCAGCCGACCCAGGTGGTCTCGCCGGCGCGGGTGCGCTGGAAGCTCATCACCACGCCGCGGATCATCGGGTACCAGGAGAAGAACGCGAAGCAGATGACCGCGCCGATCAGGAACGCGTAGCCGGTGAGGTTGTCCTTGATGCGGCGGTTGCGCCGGGCGCGTCGCGGATCGACGGGTGCTGGCGCTTGGCTGCCGACGTCGATGCCGGCGCCCGGAACGGTGGCGATCGCCATGTCATCACTCCTGAGGGAAGGTGCGGGGTCAGGTCCGCGCGAGGACGGGGAGCCGGCGATGGTGCCCGGCTCCCCGTCCCTGCATCACTTGGCGGCCTGAGCGAGGAGCTGGTTGACCTTGTCCTCGGCCTTCTTGAGCTCGGCGTCGACGCTCGCGTTCGGGTTCGTCAGGATCGCCGACATGGCACCGTCGAGGATCGCGTAGATGCCCTGCGCGTTGGCCGGCTCGAACTTGATCGTCACCGGGTTGTTCTCGAAGGCGGCGAAGTCGTCCGGCGCGATGTTGCCGTTCGCCTTGCGCAGGTCGAACTCGGACTTCTGCGACGCGCTGGCCGGGGTGAACAGCTGCGGCTGCGGCAGACCGACCTGCTCGCCCTGAGCCTTGGCGCGGGCGTAGTCGAACTGGCCCTTGCCCGGGGTGAGCTTCTCGAAGGCGAGCCACTTCAGACCGGCCTTGACCTGGTCGTCGGTCAGGCCCTTCTTGAAGAAGTAGCCCTCACCGCCACCGAGGGTGCCCTTGGCGGGGCCGTCCTGGCCCGGCATCGGGCCCATCGCCCAGTCCTCGTACTTGCCCTGGAACTGGGTGACGATCGCGGTGGTCGCGTCCGGCGCGCCGACGAACATGCCGACCTTGCCGGCGCCCGCGATGGTCAGCAGGTCGCCCCAGCCGAGCAGCTGGCGGGCGCCCATGCTGTTGTCGCCGTAGCGCATGTCCTTGAGGTTCTGCAGAACCTTCTTGCCCATGTCGTTGTTGAAGTCGGCCTTCTTGCCGTCGGCCGTCACCAGGGCGCCGCCCTGCGAGTACAGCTCGGCGGTGAAGTGCCAGCCACCGGTGTTGCCGGAGCTGTACTCGCCGAAGCCGGCGATGCCGTCACCGAGCGCCGAGATCTTCTTGGCGGCCTCGCGCACCTCGGCCCAGGTCTTCGGCGGGCTCTTCGGGTCCAGACCGGCCTTGGCGAACAGGGTCTTGTTGTAGACCAGGCCCATCGAGTAGTTCTTGGTCGGGATGCCCCAGACCTTGCCGTCCTTGGTGAACGTGGTCTTGGCGTCGCCGAGCACGTCGTCCCAGGTCGGGAGGTTCTCCTTGGTGGCGAAGGCGGTGATGTCCATCGCCTGGCCGGAGTCGATGACCTGCTGCACGTCGGTCATGTAGCCGTAGAACACGTCGGTCATCGAGCCGCCCTGCAGGCGGGCGGTGAAGTCCGGCGGGTTGGCGCACTGGGTGCCGACCGAAACACTCTTGATCTTGATGCTGGGGTTGGCCGCCTCGAACGCCTTGACGTCGTCGTTCCACGCCTGCAGCAGGTTCTTCTGCGCGCCGACCGGCTGGCAGTCGACCGTGATGATGGTCTTGCCGGCAGCATCCGTGGAGTCGTCGCTCTTGGTGGAGCAGGCCGCGAGGCCCAGTCCCAGGCCGGTCGCGAGTGCGATCGCCGCGACCTTCCGGAAGTGCGGTACGGACATCTGTCCATCCCTTCGGGAAACAGTTCTTGATCTACGGAGCCGCGAGGACGGATCGCCGCGGCGGCGTCTTGTTGTTGCGCTGACTTCCGTGTGACCTGCCTCGCATTTTCCAAGGTCAGGCTTAGGTGAAGTCACTGTAGCGTTGGCGACTCATGTCCGCAAGGTGTCGAGATAGTTACGCAATTTTTTGACGTAACGCTGTCGCGCGCGAGCCAACGTCTGCGCTGCAAGGGATGCCTGTGGCGTGGTTCACAGGACATGTGTCGATACCGTTTCGCAATCCGGTTTACACATGGTCATGTCTTTGCGGTGCGTTGTGCGTGATGATCGCCAGTAGATCGGAAACGTGCAGCTCAAGACTGCAAAACTCGCAGCGGCTCGGCCGATCGGCGCAGCGGGACGTCCCGCGTCAGCCGCGGGCGGGTGCGGGACATCGACCACGGCCGACCGCGGTCACGTTTATGCAACGTTTCGCCGCCCAGGACCGGACCGCCACCCGGCACCCTCCGCCCCGGCCAGGCCCGTCAAGATCGCCCGACTTGCCTGGCACCTGTGCGTATCTTGACCGCACATTCGCCCACCTGCCTGGCAAGTCGGGCGATCTTGAGCAGGCGGCGGTGCCGGTCGCGGGCGGGCGCCGCCGCGGGACGGAAATGCGAACGGCTCCATGCACGCCGTTTGCACGGGTGCGTGGAGCCGTTCGGGGAAAGAGAGGTCAGTCGGTGGAGCGGGACTGGGCGGGGACCAGGCGGGCGCTGGCGGGGACGGCGGCGGTGGAGCCGCGTACCACGAGCTCGGTCTCGAAGAGCAGTTCGTCGGCGGGGACGACGTTGCCGGCGATCTCGCTGACCAGCAGCGCCACCGCGGCCTGGCCCATCGCCTCGATCGGCTGGCGCACCGTGGTCAGCGGCGGGTCGGTGCAGGTCATCACCGCCGAGTCGTCGTATCCGACCAGCGACACGTCACCGGGCACGGACAGGCCCAAGCGGCGCGCGCCGCGCACCGCGCCGAGCGCCAGCACGTCGGAGGCGCAGATCAGGCCGGTGACGCCGCGCGAGATCAGCCGCGCCGCGGCGGCGTGGCCGCCCTCCATCGAGAAGATGGTGCGCTCGACCATGTCGTCGGCCCCGGGGAACGCCTGGCGCTTGCGGGAGGAAGGCATGTGGTCGGGCGGGCCCAGGATGAGGCCGATCCGGTCGTGACCCAGCGACACCAGGTGGTTGTACGCCTGCTCGGTGGCCACCGCGTCGTCGGCCGACACCCGGGGGAAGCCCAGGTCGTCGATGCCCGCGTTGACCAGTATCGCGGGCAGCCCGCGGTCGAGCAGCCGGCGGTAGTGCTCGTGGTCGGCGTCGGCCTGGGCGTAGTTGCCGCCCGCGAAGATCACGCCGGACACCTGCTGCTCCAGCAGCATGTCCACGTAGTCGGACTCGGCGACGCCGTCGGCGGTGCGGGTGCACAGCACGGGGGTGAACCCGCGCTTGGCCAGCGCGCCGGCCACGACCTCGGCGAACGCCGGGAAGATCGGGTTCTGCAGTTCGGGCAGGACCAGGCCGACGAGCCTGGCCCGTTCGCCGCGCAGCTTGGTGGGGCGCTCGTAGCCGAGCACGTCCAGCGCGGTGAGCACGGCCGTACGGGTGGCCTCGGAGATGCCGGGGCGACCGTTGAGCACCCTGCTCACGGTGGCCGTGCTCACTCCCACGTACTTCGCCACTTCGGCGAGTCTGCGCGTCATGGTACGCAAGTGTAGGGCACGATCGTGCAAATCAGTTGCACGGGTTGCCCTACAGTTTGCAAAACTTCTCGCGGCCCTGTTCGTAGGACGTCAGCACCGCGTGACCGCCGGGAGCGCTCCCCTACGGCAGGGCGGCGACGAGCTCCTCCATGGAGCGGCGGCGGCCCGTGTAGAACGGGACCTCCTCGCGCACGTGCCGGCGGGCCGTGGAGGCGCGCAGGTCGCGCATCAGGTCCACGATCCGGTGCAGCTCGTCGGCCTCGAACGCCAGCATCCACTCGTAGTCGCCCAGCGCGAACGAGGCGACCGTGTTGGCCCGCACGTCCGGGTAGCCGCGCGCCATCTTGCCGTGCTCGGCCAGCATCTCGCGACGCTCCTCGTCCGGCAGCAGGTACCACTCGTACGAGCGCACGAACGGGTAGACGCAGACGTACCGCCGCGCCTCCTCACCGGCCAGGAACGCCGGGATGTGGCTCTTGTTGAACTCGGCCGGGCGGTGCAGCGCCGCCTGCGACCAGACCGGGGTCAGGCACTTGCCCAGCGCCGTACGCCGGAACAGGCCGTACGCGTCCTGCAGCGCGTCGGAGGAGCCGGAGTGCCACCAGATCATCACGTCCGCGTCGGCGCGCAGGCCCGCCACGTCGTAGACGCCGCGCACCGTGACGTCCTTGTCGGCGAGCTGCGCGAACAGCGCGTCGACCTCACCGGACACCTCCGACCGGATCGAGGGCAGCGGCCCCTTGACCCGGAACACCGACCACATGGTGTACCGGATGGTGTCGTTGAGCTCCCGCAGCCGGGCCGCGTTGGTCTGTTCGGTCATGCCAGTCATCCTTCCAGAATCCGGTCGGCGGCCTGCTCCGCGGAGGTGACGCAGGCGGGGATGCCGACCCCGTCGAAGGCCGCGCCGGCCAGGGCCAGCGGCAGGTCGGCCAGCAGCGTCCGGGCCTGCCCGACCCGGTCGACATGCCCCGGGGCGTACTGCGGCAGCCCGCCGCCCCAGCGGGTCACCTCCGCCGCGACGGGCGCCGGCAGCGTCGTGCCGAGCACCGTGCCCAGATCGGCGAGCACCGCCCGCACCAGCTCCGCGTCCGGGCGCTGCAGCACCGCCTGCTCGCCGTACCGGCCGACGCTGGCGCGCAGCAGGACCCGGCCGTCCGGGCGGGCGTGGTGCGCCCACTTGGTGCTGAAGAAGGTGGCCGCCTTGATGGTCAAACCCTGGTCGGCGGGGACCAGGAAGCCGGTCAGCGCGGGCAGCTCGACGCCCGCCAGCTCCAGCGTCACCAGCCCGACGCTGGCGTAGTCGAGCACGCCGACCAGCGCCGCCGCGTCCGGCGACACGTCGCGCAGCAGCCGCGACGCGGGACGCGCCGGAACGGCCAGCACGACCGCGTCGCAGTCGAGCTGCCGCGCGCGCACGCTGTCCGGGGCGTCGGGGGCGGCCGCACCGACCGACAGCGTCCAGCCGTCGCCGCGCCGGACCAGCATCCGTACCGGCACGCCGGTCAGCACCTCGACGCCACGGCGGGCCAGTTCCGCGGCGGCGGCGTCGACGAGGCCGCCCAGGCCGCCGCGCAGGGTGCCGAAGACAGGGCTGCCCGGCTGGTGCGCCCGGCTCGCGGCCGCGGTCAGCCCTACCGCGCCGCGCAGCGTGTGCTCCGTGCCGAGCAGCCGGTGCAGCGCGGGCACCGTGGCCGCCAGCGACAGGCCGTCGGCGCTGCCCGCGTACACGCCGCCGAGCAGCGGGTCGACCAGGTGCGTGACCACCTCGCCGCCGAGCCGCTCGCGCACCAGCGCGCCGACCGACCGGTCCACGCCGGCGGCTAGCACGGGGACACCGCGGTCCGTGTCGTGGTCGTCGAGGGCGGCGATGCCGTCGAGCGCGGCCTGCGGGCCCGGCACACCCATCACCGTGCCACCGGGCAGTGGCCGCAGCCGCCCGTCCAGCCACAGCCCCGCCCCCGCGATCGCCGGGTGGACCAGCCGGTCCCCCAGCCCCAGTTCGTCGACGAGCCGCTTCGCGCCACTCGGCCCACCGGCCGGGTCGCGCATCAGGAACTGCTCCGCACCGGTGTCGACGCCGTCCGGCCGGGTGCTGATCCGCCCGCCCAGCCGAGCCGACTGCTCCACCACGGTCACCCGGTGGCCCGCCCCGGACAGCCGCAGCGCGGCCGCCAGCCCGGCGACGCCTCCCCCGACGACGACGGTGTGCCTGGTCATGCTCGCTCCTCGCTCCGCTCGTCACGAGCATGGAACGGCGTCATGATTCGCTCGCCACGCTCACTCATGCCCGCTCCTCGCTCCGCTCGCCACGAGCATGCAACGGCGTCATGATTCGCTCGCCACGCTCACTCATGCCCGCTCCTCGCTCCGCTCGCCACGAGCATGCAACGGCGTCATGATTCGCTCGGTGGGCTCACTCATGCCCGCTCCTCGCTCCGCTCGCCACGAGCATGCAACGGCGTCATGATTCGCTCGGTGGGCTCGCTCATCGGGCGCTGAGCGTGTGCACCAGCTCCACGACGCGGGTGAGCACGGTGGGGTCGGTCTCGGGGAGCACGCCGTGGCCGAGGTTGAAGACGTGCCCGGGGGCCGCGCGGCCCTCGGCGAGCACCCGGCGCACCTCGCGCTCGACGACCTCCCACGGCGCGAACAGCACCGCCGGGTCGAGATTGCCCTGCACCGGATGCCCCGGCACCTGCTTGGCGGCCTGGTCGAGCGGGGTGCGCCAGTCGACGCCGACCACGTCCGCGCCCGCCTGCGCCATCGCGGGCAGCAGCAGGCCGGTGCCGACGCCGAAGTGGATGCGGGGCAGCCCGGCGTCGGCCAGGCCCTCCAGCACCTTGCGCGAGTGCGGCTGCACATACTGGCGGTAGTCCGCTTCGGACAGCGCACCGACCCAGGAGTCGAACAGCTGCACGGCGCTGACGCCCGCGCCGATCTGCACCTTGAGGAAGGTCAGCGTGATGTCGGCGAGCCGGTCCAGCAGCGCGTGCCAGAGCTGCGGGTCGCCGTACATCAGGGCCTTGGTCTGGGTGTGGTTGCGCGACGGGCCGCCCTCGACCAGGTAGCTGGCGAGCGTGAACGGCGCCCCGGCGAAGCCGATCAGCGGCTTGTCGAGCAGCTCCGCGGTGAGCATCCGGACCGCGGCGTCCACGTAGGACACGGCGGCCGGGTCCAGCGGGCGCACCCGGTCCAGGTCGGCGAGCGTGCGGACCGGCTCGGCGACGACCGGGCCGGTGCCGGCCACGATGTCCAGCTCGACCCCGGCCGCGTCCAGCGGCACCATGATGTCGCTGAAGAAGATGGCGGCGTCCACGCCGTGGCGGCGTACCGGCTGCAGGGTGATCTCGGTGACCAGGTCGGGCTGCCGACAGGACTCCAGCATGCGGACCCCGGCCCGCAGCGCGCGGTACTCCGGCAGCGAGCGCCCCGCCTGCCGCATGAACCACACCGGCGTATGCGGCACGGACTGCCCGCGACACGCCCGGACGAATGCGGAGCCGGCCGTGCGGCCCGCGGGACTGGTGTCAGTAACGCTGCTCATCACGGCCATCGTGCCACCGGTCAGATAACGATCTCCGAACGGGTGGCGCGGATGTGAGCCGTATCGGCGCGCCGAACCACCACAACGGTCCCGCGGCCCCCTAGGGTACGGCTATGGCGCTCACGACGGCACTCCCCGAGACGTTCACGCGCGCCGTCACCGCGCTGCGTGCCGCCCACCCCCGGAGCGAGATAGCGCTGGAGGAGGTGCCGGCCCCGAGCCGGCTCGCCCCGCACGCCTTCGCCCTCGGCGCGACCGTGCTGCGCCGTGGCGAGGAGGTCACCACCGGGCGGCTCATCCTGCTGCACGACCCGGCGGGGCACGAGGCGTGGGAGGGCGACACCCGGCTCGTCACGTACGTCACCGCGGAACTGGAGCCGGAGCTGGCCACCGACCCGCTGCTGCCCCAGGTGGGCTGGAGCTGGCTGGTGGACGCGCTCGACGCGCACAGCTCCGGATACGCCGCGATCGGCGGCACGGTGACCCAGACCATCTCCAGCCGCTTCGGCGCGCTGGCCGCCGACGGCCCGCCCACCACGGACCTGGAGCTGCGCGCCTCCTGGACCCCGCTGGACCTGAACCTGGAGGGCCACGTGGCGGCCTGGTGCGCGCTGCTCGCCTCGACCGCGGGCCTGCCGCCGGTCGGCGTGTCCGCGCTGCCGCTGCGCCGCACCGAACAGCGCTGACGAACAAGGGCGGCCGGATCACCGGCCGCCCTTGTCAGCGGTTCACCAGGTCACGCGCCGGGCGCGGACCGGCCCACCCGCGCCTGCGCGTCAGAGGTAGGCCTTGCAGGCCTTGTCCAGGGCCTTCGCCCGCGCCTCGGACGGCGCGCTGAAGAACGCGTCGAGCTTGTCGAGGCAGACAACCATCGCCTTGTTCTCGTTCTGCACGCCCTGGAGATCCTGCTTGGACTTCTCCAGCTCGTCCTTGGTGGTCTCCAACTGGGACTTGCCCGAGGAGATCTCGCTGTCCTTGGACTTGATGGTCTTGTCACGCTCCGCGACCTGCTGGCTCAGCGTGGTCTTGGTGTCGGCGAGCTCGCCCGACTTGAGCACGAACAGCGTGGTCATCACGCCGGTGGCCAGCACGAGCAGGCCGGTGGCGATGCCCAGCACCAGGGGCGCCTTGGACTTCTTGACCGGAGCCGGGGCGGCGGCCGGGTAGCCGTAGCCCGAGGTCGGGTACGCCGACACCGGCACGGCCGACACCGGGTAGCCCTCGGGCTGCGCCGGGATCGGGGCGTAACCGGCCGGGTAGCCGGCGGGCTGCGCGGCGGCCGGGTAACCGGCGGCGACCGGCTGCGGCGCGGTGGCCGGGTAACCCGCGGCGACCGGCTGCGGTGCGGTGGCCGGGTAACCCGCGGCGACCGGCTGCGGCGCGGTGGCCGGGTACGCGGCGGCCGGCTGCGGGGTCGCGGCCGGGTAGCCGGCGACCGGCTGCGGCGCGGTCGCCGGGTAAGCGGCCGGCTGCGCGACGGTGGCGTCGGCCACCGGAGCGGCGGGGTAGGCCGGGGCGGGCGCGGCCGCCACGGGCTGCGTGGCAGGCGCGGTCTCCGGGAGAACGGGCGCCTGCGCCGGCACCGCCGTCGTGGGAGCCTCGTCGGCCGGGGACGCGGGGTGGGTCATATCTGTTTCCTCCGTGAATGGTGGTGCGCGCTGAACCGAAGGGGTTCCGGTCAGCAGACGGTGAAGAGCTTGCAGGCGTCGGCGATCGGGATCGCGAGCCCGAGGCCTTCGGCGTTGAGGTATCCGGCGACGGTGATGCCGACCACTTCCTGCTGGCCGTTGATCACCGGGCCGCCGGAGTTGCCGGGGTTGATGGCGGCGTCGAACTGCACCATCGGGCCCTCCTCGTATCCGGACTCCCGGATCGCGCTGATGACGCCGCTGGTGACCGTGTCGGTGAGGCCCAGGGGGGCGCCCACCGCGATGACCTGCTGACCGGGCTTGGCGGGCGTCTTGGCGACCGTGAGTCCGGTGAACTTCGCCGTGGTGTGCAGCTGGGCCACATCACGGAGCTTGTTGACGCGCACGATCTTCGCATCGAACCGCTGTCCGTCACGCGTGATTTTCACGGTGCGGCCGCCGTCCTTGTAGACCGACTCGACCACGTGGAAGTTCGTGAACAGGTTGGTGCCGCCGTCGGTGGCCTTGGGCCCGACCGCGAACGCGGTGCCCGTGAAGGGGCCCGCCTCCACGCGGAAGACGCTGGGCAGCACGGCCGCGGCGAGCTTCTCCACGTTGAAGGCTCCGCCGACCTCCTTCTCCAGCGCGCCGAGCCGCGACTCCGCGTCGGTCAGGCGGCCGCCGTCCTTCTGCTGGAGTTCGGTGAGGCGCCGGTCGGCGCTGTCCAGCGCGGTGCTCAGCTCCCCGATCCGCACGTTCTGCCAGGCCACCATGCCGATCAGCACGGCCAGCAGCACGGCGAGAACCGTGTTGAAACGCAGCACGCGACGCCAGCCGCCACCCGACGGGCGTGCCGCGGGCGGAGTCGGCACCGCGGACGCGGGGTGCGGGACCAGCGGGTGCGCCATCGGGACGGGCTGCGGCGGGACCTGCGGCGGCCACGGCTGGTGCGGCGGTGCGGCGGGCGCGGGCGGGAACGGGCCCGGCAGGTGACCGGCCGGCACGGGCGGGTACGGACCCGCCGGAACCGGCGGGTAAGGGCCCGGGACCCCGGCGGGACCGGGCTGCGCCGGAATCAGGTGGGCCGGCACGGGTTGCGGCGGCACCGGGTGCTGCGGCACGCCCGGCTGCGGTGGCAGGTGCTGGGCCGGGATCGGGGCACCGGCATGCGGTGCGGGCACGCCCTGCGGGACAGCGCCCGGCGACGTGTCGGGCTGCGGGCCCGTGCTCATGTGTTCCTCCCCGTGCACCGATCAGGTGTGATCGGGCTGGCACACCATACTGGGTGCTGTCGAATCGCATCACCCCCGTTCGGAGCCCTTTTGCTCCGACGTTCACAGGTCCGTCACATCCGCCCCACCGGTCACCGACGCGCCATACCCGGGGTGCTGCCGTCATCGCCGACCGGCTGGCCGTACGGTGTGACCATGACCGACGAGGACGCACCACTGCGCCGTCGGACCCGCCATCGCACCCCTTCGGGCGACGGCGCGCCGGACGGAACACCGAACGGCGGTGGGCCGACGCTGCTGACCGAACCAGCCGACGGCACCCCCGATCCGGTGGTCACCCCGGCGGAATTCGCCGAGGTCGTGGCCAGGTTCGCCGCGGGCACCGGCCCGGTCGCCGTGGACGCCGAACGGGCCTCCGGCTTCCGTTACAGCCAGCGGGCATACCTGGTGCAGCTGCGCCGCCGCGGGGCCGGCACAGCGCTCATCGACCCGGTGCCGCTGGGTGATCTGTCCGCCTTGGACGAGGCGCTGGCCGACACCGAGTGGGTGCTGCACGCGGCGAGCCAGGACCTGCCCTGTCTCGCGGAGGTGGGCCTGCGGCCGCGCCGGTTGTTCGACACGGAATTGGCCGCCCGCCTGGCCGACTTCGAGCGGGTCGGCCTGGCCGCGCTGACCGAACAGCTACTGGGACGCACCCTGGAGAAGCATCACTCCGCGGCAGACTGGTCCACCCGTCCACTGCCCCACGACTGGCTGGTCTACGCCGCGCTGGATGTGGAACTGCTCGTGGAGTTGCGCGACGCGCTCGCCGCCGAGCTGGACCGCCAGGGCAAGACCGGCTGGGCGGCGCAGGAGTTCGCCGCGCTGGTCGCCGGCGGCGCGCGGCCGCCCAAGCAGCGCACCGATCCGTGGCGGCGCACCTCCGGCATGCACCGGGTGCGCGGCGCGCGCGCCCAGTCGCGGGTGCGCGCCCTGTGGTACGCCCGGGACACCATCGCGGTGCGCCGCGACACCGCGCCCGGCCGGGTGCTGCCCGACGCCGCCATCGTCGCGGCGGCGGAGATGAACCCCAAGACCGAGCGCGAGCTGCTGCTGCTGCCGGGCTTCGGCGGCCGCTCGGTACGCCGCCTGGCGAACACCTGGCTGGAGGCGCTCGACGAGGCCCGCGCCCTGCCCGACGACGCGCTGCCGACCACTCCGGTGTTCGAGGGGCCGCCCCCGCCGCACCGCTGGGCCGACAAGGACCCCGAGGCCGCCGCGCGGCTGGCCCGCTGCCGCGAGGTGGTCACCAAGACCGCCGAGCAGCACCACCTGCCGCCGGAGAACCTGATCACCCCGGAGTTCGTCCGCCGGCTGGCCTGGGAGCCGCCGAGCGATCCCGACGCGGCCGCGGTCACCAAGGTGCTCAGCGACCTGGGCGCCCGGGCCTGGCAGTGCGGCCTGCTGGCCGAGGAGCTGGCTCAGGCGCTGGTCGCCGTCCCCGCCGAACCCGAGCCGGACGGTTCCACCGGGGAACCGTCCGGGCCGGACGCGACGCCGGACGGCGCGACCGCCTGAGCCGGGCGCGCCGCCATGATCGCTCGACTTGCCAGGCAGGTGTGCGTATGCGCGCTCAAGATACGCACGGGTGCCGGGCAAGTCCGACGATCTTGGCCGCGCGGTCGTCGCCGTTCGCCGAGCATGTGAGTCAAGCCACAGCAGGTCTCTTCACCGAACTAGTTACTCGCGAGTAGCATCCGGGGCAGCTCCCTAACTGCAAGGAGGCAGACCGTGCCCCGTGAAGTCCGCGACGTCGTCTTCGTCGACGGCGTGCGCACCCCGTTCGGCAAGGCGAACGGGGGCATCTACGCGAACACCCGCGCCGACGATCTCGTCGTGCGCTGCATCCGCGAGCTGCTGCGCCGCAACCCGCAGCTGCCGCCGGAGCGCGTCGACGAGGTGGCCATCGCCGCCACCACCCAGATCGGCGACCAGGGCCTGACCATCGGCCGCACCGCCGCCCTGCTGGCAGGCCTGCCCAAGACGGTCCCCGGGTACGCGATCGACCGCATGTGCGCGGGCGCGATGACCGCCGTCACGACCGTCGCCTCGGGCATCGCGGTCGGCGCGTACGACGTCGCGATCGCGGGCGGGGTCGAGCACATGGGCCGCCACCCGATGGGCGAGGGCGTCGACCCGAACCCGCGCTTCCTGGCCGAGAAGATCGTGGACCCGTCCGCGCTGGTCATGGGCGCGACCGCGGAGAACCTGCACGACCGGCTCCCCCACCTGACCAAGCAGCGGGCCGACGCGTTCGGCCTGGCCAGCCAGCAGAAGACCGCTGCCGCGTACGCCGCGGGCAAGCTGCAGGGCGACCTGGTCACCGTGGCCACCCGCGACCCGGCGACCGGCTGGGGCCTGGCCACCGCCGACGAGGCGCCGCGCGAGACCACGCTGGAGAAGCTGGCCGGGCTGAAGACCCCGTTCCGCCCGCACGGCAAGGTCACCGCGGGCAACGCGGCCGGCCTCAACGACGGCGCGACGAGCTGCCTGCTGGCCGCCGAGGACACCGCCCGCGAGCTGGGCCTGCCCATCGCGATGCGGCTGGTCTCGTACGGCTTCGTCGGCGTCGAGCCAGAGGTGATGGGCGTCGGCCCGATCCCGTCCACCGAGCGCGCGCTGCGCCTGGCCGGGCTGAGCATCGACGACATCGGCCTGTTCGAGCTGAACGAGGCGTTCGCGGTGCAGGTGCTGGCGTTCCTCGACCACTTCGGCATCGCCGACGACGACCCGCGGGTCAACCCGTGGGGCGGCGCGATCGCCGTGGGCCACCCGCTGGCCTCCTCCGGCGTACGGCTGATGACCCAGCTGGCGCGCCAGTTCGCCGAGCACCCCGAGGTGCGCTACGGCCTGACCGCCATGTGCATCGGCATCGGCATGGGCGGCACCGTGATCTGGGAGAACCCGAACTGGGAGGGCGCGAAGTGAGCGAGATCGTCACCAACGCGAAGCTGCGGCTGATCGCCGTCCCCGGGCTCGACCGCCCGGCCGCGCTGATCACGCTGGACAACGGCCTGGACCACACCAAGCCCAACACCTTCGGCCCCGGCGGCCTGACCTCGCTGTCGCAGGCGATCGACGAGGCGCACGCCGCGCAGCCGTCGTTCATCGCGGTCACCGGCAAGCCGTACATCTTCTGCGTCGGCGCGGACCTCACCGGTTTCTCCGCGATGACCTCGCGCGAGCAGGTCGAGCAGATCGGCCGGCTGGGCCACGCCACCTTCGCCAAGCTGCGCGAGAGCAGCGTGCCCACGTTCGCGTTCGTCAACGGCGCGGCCATGGGCGGCGGCCTGGAGGTGGCGCTGCACTGCCACTACCGGACCCTTTCGTCCGGCGCGGCCGCGCTGGCGCTGCCCGAGGTCTCGCTGGGCCTCATCCCCGGCTGGGGCGGCTCACAGGTGCTGCCGAACCTCATCGGCATCGTGCCCGCGGCCCAGGTCGTCGTGCAGAACCCGCTGATGATGAACAAGATGCTCAAGCCGAAGCAGGCCTTCGAGATGGGCATCGCCGACGCCCTGCTGGAGCCGGCCGACTTCCTGGAGCGCTCGCTGGAGTGGGCCGCCGGGGTCGTCAACGGCACCGTCACGGTGAACCGGGCCGAGGTGGACCGCTCGGAGATGTGGGACGCGGTCGTCGGCTTCGCCCGCGGCGAGCTGGACAAGCGCCTGCACGGCGCGGTCCCGGCCGCCTCGAAGGCGCTCGACCTGCTGATGCTGGCCAAGAACGGCGTGACCGCCGAGGGCATCGAGGCCGAGATCCAGGCCCTCGCCGACCTCGCCGTCACCCCGGAGCTGCGCAGTGGCCTGTACGCCTTCGACCTGGTGCAGCGCCGGGCCAAGCGCCCCGCGGGTGCCCCGGACAAGTCCCTGGCCCGCAAGGTCACCAAGGTCGGCGTGGTCGGCGCGGGCCTGATGGCCTCGCAGCTGGCGCTGCTGTTCGCCAAGCGCCTGGAGGTCCCGGTCGTTTTGACCGACCTGGACCAGGCCCGGGTCGACAAGGGCGTGGGCTACGTGCACGCCGAGATCGACAAGGCCGTGAGCAAGGGCCGCATGTCCGTGGGTACGGCAGCCAAGCTGCGCGGCCTGGTCAGCGGCTCGGTCGACAAGTCCGTGTTCGCCGACGCCGACCTCGTCATCGAGGCCGTGTTCGAGGAGCTGTCGGTCAAGAAGGCGGTCTGGGCCGAGCTGGAGCAGATCGTCAAGCCGGAGACGGTGCTGGCCACCAACACCTCGTCGCTGTCGGTCACCGCGATGGCCGCCGACCTGGCGCACCCCGAGCGGGTGGTGGGCTTCCACTTCTTCAACCCGGTCGCGATGATGCCGTTGCTGGAGATCGTGCGCGGCGACGCCACCGACGACGCCACGCTGGCCACCGCGTTCGCCGTCGGCAAGCAGCTGAAGAAGAGCTGCGTGCTGGTCAAGGACGCCCCGGCGTTCGTGGTGAACCGGATCCTGACCCGCTTCCTGGGCGAGATCTGGAACGCCGTCGACGCGGGCACCCCGCTCAAGACCGCCGACCGCGCGCTGGACCCGCTGGGCCTGCCGATGCGGCCGATGGCGCTGCTGGCACTGGTCGGCCCGGCGGTGGCCGCGCACGTCGGCGGCACCCTGCACGGCGCGTTCCCGGACCGCTTCTCGGCCAGCCCCAACCTGGCCGCGATCGCCAAGTCGGGCCTGCCGCTGCTGGTCGACGAGCGGCTCAACCCGGAGGTGGAGGCGCTGCTCGTGCAGGGCGACGCCCCGCTCACCGGCGAGCAGGTGCGGGAGAAGGCGCTGGCCGCGCTCGCGCAGGAGATCCGGCTGATGCTGGACGAGGGTGTGGTGGCCGAGGCCGCCGACATCGACCTGTGCATGATCCTGGGCGCGGGCTGGCCGTTCCACCTGGGCGGCATCACGCCGTACCTGGACCGCTCCGGCGTCTCCGCCGCCGTGACCGGCCGCACCTTCGCCTGACGCGACACGATGATCGCCGTTTCCGGTCAAGAACTCGGGTCGTACCCCACTTCCTGACCCGAAACGGCGATCATCGCCGTTTCAAGCGCTCATACCGCCGCGGTGGCGCGTTCGGCGGCGGAGCGTTCGACGCAGAACTCGTTGCCCTCGGGGTCGGCCATGACCGCCCAGCCGGTGCCGTCGGGGTTGCGCAGGTCGGAGACCAGCGTCGCGCCGACCGCGAGCAGCCGCTCGATCTCCTCGTCGCGGCTGCGGTCGGTCGGCTGCAGGTCGAAGTGCAGGCGGTTCTTGACGGCCTTGCCCTCGGGCACGGCGATGAACAGCAGGCCCGGGCCGTCGTCTGGTGACATCAGCAGCGCGGCCGGGTCCTCGGGCTTGTCGTCGGGGTCGCGGGGGTAGCCGGTGACCTCGCTCCAGAAGCCCGCCAGCGCGTACGGATCGATGCAGTCCACGGTGATGTGCCGGATCAGAGAGGTCATCTCTGCGATGCTAGGGGCAGCGCGATGGTGACCTCCATACCTCCACCGGGCAGCGCCACCGCGCCGACCGTGCCGCCGTGCGCGACACACACGGCCCGCACGATGGACAGGCCCAGGCCGGAACCCCGCGCGCCGGTGCGCTCGCGGCCGCCGCGCCGGAACGGCTCGAACAGCCCGGGCACGTCGGCCTGGTCCACCTTGAACCCGGTGTTGCCGACCATGAGCCGGGCATACTCGCCGTCGTGCCGGCTCTCCACCCAGATCTGCCCGCCCAGGTGGTTGTAGCGGACCGCGTTCTCGATGAGGTTGCCGGCCAGCCGGTCCAGCAGGCTCGGATCGCCGATGACCGGAGCCGGGTCGAGCCGGGTGTCGACGGCGAGCTTGATCCGGCGCACCTCGTGGTCCATGGCGGACAGCGCGCCCAGCACGCCTGTGCCGAGGTCCACCGGCTCGTTGCGCAGGCCGGTGCGGCCCTCGCTGCGGGCCAGCATGAGCAGCGCGTCCACCAGGGCGTTGGCCCGCTC
Source organism: Catellatospora sp. NPDC049111 (assembly GCF_040648615.1). Classification (NCBI taxonomy): domain Bacteria; kingdom Bacillati; phylum Actinomycetota; class Actinomycetes; order Micromonosporales; family Micromonosporaceae; genus Catellatospora; species Catellatospora sp. NPDC049111. The sequence continues at coordinate 87,976 of NZ_JBEZEB010000010.1, forward strand.
GGACGCGTCGCGTACGACAGTCGCCATGCGCTTGAGCTCGGCGGTGTCCACCGCCGGGTCGGACAGCGTCACGTCGATCTCGGTGCGCATCACCGCCAGCGGGGTGCGCAGCTCGTGCGAGGCGTTGGCGACGAAGCGCTGCTGCGCGGTGAACGCCGCGCCGAGCCGGTCCAGCATCGCGTCGAAGGTGTCGGCGAGCTCGGCCACCTCGTCGTCCGCGCCGGTGTAGCGGATGCGCTGGTCGAGGGTCTCCCCGCCGAGCTTGCGGGCGGTGGCGGTGACGTGGTGCAGCGGGCGCAGGGCGCGGCCGACGACGGCGTACGCCCCGAGGACGCCGACCACGCTGATCGCGAGCACGGCGACCAGGCCTTTGACGGTCAGCTCGGTCTGCGCGGCGGACAGCACCGACTCCTGCCACTGCCGGGCGTCCAGCTGCTGCCCGTCGGCGAGCCGGACCATGGTGCCCGGGGCCAGTTCGTCGGCGGGGTGCAGCACGGCGTTCACGACCAGCCAGGCGACCAGCATCAGCAGGACGCCCGCGCCCACCAGCAGCACCCCGTTGAGCAGGGTGAGCCGCAGGCGCAGGGTCGGCCGGAACCCGCGGCGGGCGGGCACGCGTTTCGGCCGGGCCGTCACGCGACGCCGTCCTGGGCCGCCGACGGGATGCGGTAGCCGGCGCCGACCAGCGTCTCGATGAGCGCGGGCTGCCCGATCTTCATCCGCAGCGTGCGCATGGTGACCCGCACTATGGTCGTGAACGGGTCGGTGTTGGCGTCCCAGACCCGTTCCAGCAGCTCCTCCGTGGAGACCACGCCGCCGCGGGCCCGCAGCAGCTCCTCCAGCACGCCGAACTCCTTGTTGGTCAGGTCGACCAGCACGCCGCCCCGGGTCACCGAGCGCTTGGCGGGATCGAGTTCGAGGTCCCCGGCGCGCAGCACCGGCGGGGTGACCGGGGTGGCCCGGCGGCCCAGCGCCTGCACCCGGGCCACCAGCTCGTCGAAGGCGAACGGCTTGGGCAGGTAGTCGTCGGCGCCCAGGCGCAGGCCCTCGACCCGCTCGGCGACGCTGCCGCTGGCGGTCAGCATCAGCACCCGGGTCAGCGCGCCGGAGCCGACGAGCGCGGCGCACAGCTGGTCGCCGTGCATGCCGGGCAGGTCCCGGTCGAGCACCACCACGTCATACCGGGTGACGAAGGCCATCTCGTGACCGACGCTGCCGTCGTAGGCGACGTCCACGGCCAGCCCGTGCCGGCGCAGCCCTCGGGCGATCGCATCGGCCAAGTGCCGCTCGTCCTCCACCACCAGCACCCGCACGTCTCCGCCTTCCTTCGGCCCGGTTCCGTCCACGAAGATAGAACCCCGGGGCCATTGCAAAAAATCTTCGTCTATAGAACTCTCATTGCAGAGAATCGCCAGCGCTCGGCACGCCCCGGGAGGCACCGATGAACCGACGCAACGTCCTGCGTACCGCCGCGGGCGCGGTCGTCGCGGCCGCCGCCGTGCCGGCTGAGGCAGCGGCCGCGGCAGGCAAGAAGCCGCCCGCCGGACGGGACGTCGCCTTCCGCCGCTGGGACTCCCCGCAGCGCTGGGCCGAGGGTACGGGCAGCGGCGTCTTCGCCGGCACCGGAGGTCTCACCTTCGCCGCCCCGACCGGGACCTTCTCGCACACCGACCCCGTCACCGGGCTGACCACCGACTACGAGACCGCCGCCTGGACCGGGCCGGAGACCGCGGTCGGCTTCGCCGCCACCGAGGTGATCCCGTCCTGGACCGCGGACACCCCCGGCGCCTGCTTCGTCCGGATCGAGCTGAGCGGCACCACCGTCGCGGGCACCACCACGAAGTGGTTCGACCTCGGCCGCTGGGCCGCCGACGACGTGTCCTTCCGGCGCACCTCCGTGCGCGGCCAGGGCGACGCGGACGGCACCGTGTACGCCGACACCTACGTCGCGGCCGACGGGCGCGCCCTGGCCTCCTGGCGGCTGCGGGCGACCCTGCTGCGCCCGGTCGGCAGCACGGACGTGCCGGTGCTGCGCACCCTCGGCGCGGTCGCCTCGGCGCTGCCCGCCCCCGGCAAGCTCACCCCGAGCGTGCCGCTCGCGGCGCAGGGCGTCGTGCTCGACGTGCCGCAGTACTCCCAGCAGATCCACCAGGGCGAGTACCCGCAGTGGAACGGCGGCGGCGAGGCGTGGTGCAGCCCCACCTCCACGTCGATGGTGCTGGCCTACTGGGGCGTCGGCCCCACCCCCGCGGACTACGCCTGGGTGGACCCCTCCTACGCCGACCCGTGGGTCGACTTCGCCGCCCGGCACACCTTCGACCACGACTTCGACGGGTGCGGCAACTGGCCGTTCAACATCGCGTACGCGGGCCGGTTCGGGCTGCGCGGCTTCGTGACCCGGCTGCGCTCGCTCAACGAGGCCGAGCGGTTCATCGCCGCGGGCATCCCGCTGATCGCCTCGGCGTCGTACAAGAAGGGCGAGGTCCCCGGGTTGGACTACGGCACCAACGGTCACCTGATGGCGCTGGTCGGCTTCACCGCCGACGGCGACCCGGTGCTCAACGACCCGAACTCGGCCAGCAACGCGCAGGTGCGCAAGCCCGTCGGCCGGGCCGAGTGGGAGTCCGCCTGGCTCAACAGCAGCCGCGGCGTGGTGTACGTCATCCATCCCGCGTCCGTGCCACTGCCGACCCCGCCGGGCCAGGCCAACTGGTGACGGCGCGCGGCCCGCGTCAGTCCGTGAGGCGGTAGACGTCCAGGCCGATCAGGGACTGGCAGACCAGCGTCGCGCCGCCCAGCCAGCACCGGTCCAGGGTGATCCCGCCGGTGCCGACCAGCCGGACCCGGTCCGGCCGGGCCATGTCGACCACCCCGAACCAGGTCCGGTCGCCGTCGGTCCGGGTCAGCACCAGCCTGCTGCCGTCGGTCCCGGCCGGTGTCCAGCCGTCCAGCCGCAGCAGCTCCGCCCCGGTGGTGACGTCGCGCAGCACACCGGACAGCGGGCGCTCGTCGGTGCCGGTGAGCACCCGGCCCGGCCCGAGCGGGGTGAACCCGCCGACCTGCCCCTGCCAGCGCACCGCGCCGTCGGCGGGGTCGAGCAGCCACACCTCGTCCGCCGCGCTGGCGCAGACCAGGGGCGAGCAGGCGGTCAGGTAGACGTGGCGGCTGTCGAACGTCGGCGCGACGTCCCACGCCGTCTCCAGCGTGGGCAGCCGCAGCGCGGCGACCCGCCGCCGCCCGTCGCGCTCGTACGCCACCACCGCCAGGCCGCCGACCACCTGCAAACCGCTCGCCCGCGGTGGCAGCGGGTGAGCGGCACTCAGCCCTCCGTCGAGGCCGACCATGCGCACCCGGTCGCCGTCACGGGTGTCGACCAGCACCGCCCCGGCGAGCTGCCCGTCGACCAGGTGCGGGGCGAGCCAGAATGATGTGTCGAGGGTGCGCCGCCACAGCCGCCGCCCGGTCGCCACGTCCCAGCCGCCGTACCAGTCGAGCGCGGCGGTCATGCCGACCAGCACCGCGGTCGCGCCGCCGGGTCCCACGCCCAGCAGGTACGCCCGCTCCTGCCACAGCCGCGCCCCGGTCGCCGGGTCCAGCCCGTACGTGGTCCACGGCTCGGCCGCCGCGGCGCTGTCGAGCACTGTCACCAGCAGGGTTGTGCCGACCTGCCGGGCTTCGTGCACCTCGGTGGAGTCGCCGTCCAGCGGCAGCCGCCAGCGCTGCGTGCCGTCGCCGCCGACGGCGACCAGGCTCCGGGCGGCCTCCCCGCGGTGCATCGCCAGCACCAGGTCGCCCGCGAACACCACCGGCGCGGCGAGCGGAGGCTCGAGCTGGGTGACCCAGCGCAGCGGCACGGCGGGCGGCGGCGCGGACCCACCGCAGGCCAGCAGCCCGGCGAGCGCCACGGTCAGCAGCGCCAGGGCCCGCCGACCCGACCGGGACAGCCGCGGCCCGTCGTCCGGCTCATCGGCGAGCCCGCGCGGATCGCCGAGGTCGATGAGCACGGTCACCCTGCCTCCCCCAGGCCCGATCAGTCGCGCAGCCGCCAGAGGATCGCCTGGCCGCCATAGCGTGTGCAGAGCAGGGTCCGCTGCTCGAACGCACACCGTTGCACATCACCGGGCAGCTGCGCCAGGATCTCGGGCCCGTCCGGGCCGAGCCGGGCCACCTGCAGCACCTTGCCCTTCTCCACCAGCCGCACCAGCACCGTGACCGGCACCTGCTGCCACAGCACCTCCCAGCCGGCGACGTCGGTCGTCAGGCCGGTGCCGAGGTCGATCAGCGTGCGCGGGCGCAGGCCCAGCCCGCCGTCCATGTCGCCCTCGCGGTCGAAGATGAACAGGTGGGAGCCTCTGGACAGATACGACTCGGTGGTCAACCGGCGCACCACCGTGCCGGTCGCCCGGTCGATCACCTCCAGGCCCCGGTCCGAGTCGGACGTCCGTACGCATCGCAGCAGCGCACCGCAGTCGACACCCCACCCGTCCGGCGCGGGGCGGGGCAGCTCCGCCAGCGTCGTCCCGTCGAACCAGGCCACCCGATGGCCGGCGTCGGTGGTGTAGCCGACGGCGAGCTCACCACCGCCGGCGAACGCGGAATCGACCGTCGCGGGCAACCGCACCCTGCCGCTGCGCAGCACCCGGCCGTCGCGCCCGGCGTACGCCGTCACCAGCCCGTCCGGGCTCACCGTCCAGGCTGTTCCGCCCTTGTCGTCGAACGCGGCGTTCACCGCGTCCGGCATGGTCCAGAGCCGGGCTCCGGTCCGCAGGTCGTGGACCTGGATCGCGGGCGCGCCGTTCGTCGCGTACACCGATCCCATGGTGTACACGGTGTCGCCCGCCGGCACCATCAGCTGCTGGATCCGCCACAGTTCGGTCCCGGTGGCGAGGTCGAGCGCGACGCTGAACTCCGCTCCGCTCCCGTCCGACTGCGCGATAACGGCGACGTCGGGCACCGCGGGCGAGACCACGATGTTGCTCATCTCGGGCCGGTCCGGCAGCTCCACGCTCCAGCGAGGCGCACCGTCGGCCAGCTCGTACGCGGTGAGTCGGCCCTGCCCGCGCAGCAGCACCGCTCCCCCGGCGAACACCAGGTCGGTGGCCCGCGCGTCGGCCACCGACACCCGAGCCACCTCGACCAGGCCCACCGTTGGCGGGGCCGCGCCGCCGAGCGCGAGCGGCAGCACCGCGGCCAGCGCCAGCGCGGCGGCCCGCAGGCGGCGGCCCGTCGCACCGGGTTCGGGCAGTGGTTCGCGCCAGCCGCCGCCCAGGTCGATGACCGCTTCCGGTCCCTGCGACACGGTGTTCATGGCAGCTCCTCCCCGATACGCCAGATGACGACCTCGCCGGACGTCGTGGTGCAGACCGCCGCCCGTGGCACGGTGGCGCACTGCACCAGCCCGTGCGGCTCCCGGCCGAGCGGGCGCAGTCCGTCGGCGGTCAGCTCGGCGACGTGGGTGCCGAACGGATCATGATCCCTGTGTCCGAAGAGCCGGGCCACCTGGCCCGTCGCGGACAGGACGCGCCAGCCCGCCACGTCGGTGCGCAGCCGGCCGCTCACCGGTTCCAGCCGGCCGCTGACGTCGCTCCCGACGCTGCTGTCCGCGAACACCAGCAGGCCCGCATCACTTCCGAGGTGCGCCGTGCCCGGCAGGGACCGGATCGGCGTGCCGGTGGCGCTGTCGATCAGGAAGGGCGTCGCCTGGCCGGCCGGATAGGCGCACGAGGTTCCGGCTCCGCAGTCGTACTCGCCGATCCACCGGTGCTCCGCGCCGACGGCGGCCAGCCCGTCCCGGGCGTACCACCGCACCCCGGCGACCTGTTCGAACCCGTCGGCGTCGACCCGGTACCCGAAAACACCGACCGCGTCGCGGCTGGTCAGGACGGCCCGCCGCGTGCCGTCGGGCAGCCCGACCCTCGCCCTGCGGCGCACCTCGCCCGTAGCGAGATCGTGCTCCACCAGCTGCCCGTCCCCGGCCAGCTCCCACAGCCCCGAACCCCAGGCGTCCACGGCGAACGACCGGGCCGGCACGCGCCAGCGCAACGCGTACGTCGCCGGATCGCGCACCTCGACCGCCGGGCGTTGCGGGTCGCCGGAGTACGCGAGCAGCAGGCCGCCGACCGGCTGCAGGTAGGCCTGCGCGCGCCAGCGCACCTGTCCGGTGATCCGGTCCACGGCCACCGCCTCGTTCGAGGCGTACTGCGGCTCCGTCGACGACTCGCCCTCCGGTGTGGACATTCCCAGCACGAGCAGGCCACCGGCGTCGTGGATGGAGTCCACCACGCGCGGCAGGCTCCAGCGCGGCCGGCCGTCGGCCGCGTCGTACGCCGTGATCGCGTCGTGGGTCTGCACCAGCAGCGTGTCGGTGCCGGCCGGGGCGAGCAGGAACGCCTGCGGCTCGGCCCACCGGGCCAGCTCGGTCAGCCGGGCCGGCGGCCGTGGCCGGTCCGCAGTCACGGTGAGGGCGAGCAGCGCGAGGCAGAGCGCAGCGGCGGGCACGGTCCAACGGCGACGCGGCGACGGTCGCTCGGCCGGATCGGCGGCCCAGCCCTCACCGAGATCGATCACGGCGGTGCCGGTCGGCCCGAACCCGGTCGTGGTCACCGCTGATCCTCGTCGACCCGCAGCACCACGATCTCCCCCGCCATCGTGGCGCAGACCAGCGTCCGCCCGGTCAGCGTGCACTCCCGCAGCAGGTACGGCACCGCCCCGAGGCGCACCGCCTCCCGCTCGGTCAGCTCCGCCAGGTACGTGCGCCGGTTCGGCAGATCGTAGTAGCCGAGCATGCGTACGAGATCGTCGTCGACCCCGAGCACCCGCCAGCCCTTCAGCCCGGTTCGCAGCTGCCCGGTCTGCGGATCGAGCACCCCGCTGACCGTCGGCACGCTGAACTCGGTCTGGCCGTCCTGGCCGTCCTGGCCGAGCACCAGCGGGCCCAGCGGGCTGCCGGCCGTCTGCCCGGCGGGCAGGGTCCGCAGGACACCGCCGGTGGCCGGATCGACCAGGAACACCTGCTCGCCGTCGAAGGTGTGCGCGCAGCGCAGGCCGCGCCCGCAGTCCTGCTCCCAGGCCCACTGGCCGGCCGCGCTCACCGCGGTGAGGTCGGTCGCGGAGTACCAGAGCGTCGTGCCGCGTACCCAGCCGCCGTCGCCGATCCCGGTGAGGCCCACCGCGTCGCGGCCGAGCATCAGGTTCAGGTACCGGCTCGGCTCGGGAAGCCGCACCCGGGCCGCCCGGCGCACCGCTCCCGTGCGCAGGTCGTGCTCCACCAGTTCCCGGTCCGGGGCGATCCGCCACAGCGCCGACCGGCGTGAGTCGACCGTCCAGCTCAGCGCGGCAGGCACGCGCCAGCGCACCCCGCCGGTGCGCGTGTCGCGCACCTCGATGTCCGGCACCACGGCGGCGGGCTCATAGGCGACCATGACGTCGCCGCGCACCTCGACCTGCCGCTCGCTGCTCCAGCGCCGCTGCCCGGTCGCCCGGTCCACGGCCAGCGCCCATTCGGGCTTCTCCTCGGCCGGCTCGTTCATCGCGTCGCCGCGGAACAGCACCACCAGGTCCTCGTACGCGACCGCGTGGACGAGCGCGGACTCCTGGACCGACCACAGCTCGTGCCAGTCGCGCGGGTCGTAGGCCACCGCGCGCTGGTTCTCGAACACCATGACGAGCGCGTCGTCGACCACCCACGTGCTACCCGTCGACGAGGGAAGGAAAGCCAGCGTGGACACCCGTTGCCGGGGGAACGGATCAGCCGCGGTCACCCCGGTCAGCACCGCCGCCACCGCCAGCACCGCCGCCAGCAGGCGCACCCGCCCGGTCGCGACCACCGGCCCGGCGGGCTCGTCGGACTCGTCGGCCGGCAGCACCCCGAGGTCGATGACCGTGCCGCCGTCCGGCTCACGCACCACGCCCGCACCGCCTCACGTGTCCGTCCACCGGCTCCGCGTGCTCAGACGCGCCGAAGCCGCCGACGGGTTGTCGTCGGCGGCTTCGGTCACGCGGTAAGGACCACGCGGTACGGGTCAGCCGCGCACCGAGGTCGCGAGCGGGGCCGGGGCGGCGGGCGTCACCGCGGCGGCCCACTTGGTCACCTTCTCGGTGATCTCCGGGACGGTGAGCCCGATCTCGGCGAGGATCTCGGCGCGGGTGCCGTGCTCGATCCACGTCGACGGCACGCCCAGGTCGCGCAGCGGCACGTCCACCTCGTTGTCGCGCAGCAGCTTGGAGACCGCGTCGCCGACACCGCCGGCCCGCACGCCGTCCTCCAGCGTCACCACCAGCTTGTGCTCGCGGGCCAGCGGCACCAGGTCCACCGGGGCCGGGCGCACCCAGCGCGGGTCGACCACGGTCACGCCGTAGCCGCGCTCCGCGAGCTTCGCGGCGACCTGCACCGACAGGTGCGCGAACGCGCCGACCGACACCAGCAGCACGTCCTTGCGCTCGGCCTCGGCCAGCACGTCGAGGCCGCCCAGGCCGTCGGAGCCGCCGACGCGGCGCAACGCGGGCAGCGCCGCGGGCACCGAACCGGTCGGGAAGCGCACGATGGTCGGGCCGTCGGAGATGCCGATCGCCTCACGCAGCTCCTCGCGCAGCGTCTCGGCGTCGCGCGGCGCGGCGATGCGCAGGCCCGGCACGACGCCGAACACCGACATGTCCCAGATGCCGTAGTGGCTCGGGCCGTCGGGGCCGGTGATGCCCGCCCGGTCCAGCACGAACGTGACCGGCAGCTTGTGCAGCGCCACGTCGAGCAGGACCTGGTCGAAGGCCCGGTTGAGGAAGGTCGCGTAGATGGCGACCACGGGGTGCAGGCCGGCCAGCGCCAGGCCCGCGGCCGAGGTGGTCGCGTGCTGCTCGGCGATGCCCACGTCGTACGCCCGGTCCGGGTACGCCGCGGCGAGCCGGTCGATGCCGGTTGACTCGGGCATCGCGGCGGTGATGCCGACGACGTCGGGCCGCTCGCCCGCGATCTCGACCAGCTCCTCCGCGAACACCTTGGTCCACTTGAGGCTGGGCGCGGCCAGCAGCTTGCCGGTCTCCGGGTCGAACGCGCTCGGCGCGTGGAAGCGGTCGGCCTCGTCGTTGAGGGCCGGCTGGTAGCCGTAGCCCTTCGCGGTGACCGCGTGCACGATCACCGGACCGCCGAAACGGCGGGCGCGGCCCAGCGCCGACTCCAGCGCGGCCTGGTCGTGCCCGTCCACCGGCCCGATGTACTTCAGGCCCAGGTCCTCGAACATCGCCTGCGGGGCGACCGCGTCCTTGATGCCCTTCTTGACCGCGTGCAGGGCGTCGAACAGCGGCTTGCCGACCAGCGGGGTCTTCTCCAGCGCGTCCTTGACCAGGTCCAGGACCTTCTCGTAGCCCGGGTTCAGGCGCAGCGTGGCGAGGTGGTCGGCCAGGCCGCCGATGGTCGGGGCGTACGAGCGGCCGTTGTCGTTGACGATGATCACCAGCGGGTTGTCCGTGGCGGCGATGTTGTTCAGCGCCTCCCAGCACATGCCGCCGGTCAGCGCGCCGTCGCCGACGACCGCGACCACGTGGCGCTTCTCGCCGCGCAGGGCGTAGCCCTTGGCCATGCCGTCGGCGTAGGAGAGCGCGGTCGAGGCGTGGCAGTTCTCGACCAGGTCGTGCTCGCTCTCGGCCTGGTTCGGGTAGCCGGTGAGGCCGCCGCGCTGGCGCAGCTGGTCGAAGCCGTCCATCCGGCCGGTGACCATCTTGTGCACGTACGCCTGGTGGCCGGTGTCGAAGATGAAGCGGTCGGCCGGGGAGTCGAAGACCCGGTGCATGGCCAGGGTGAGTTCCACCACACCGAGGTTCGGCCCGATGTGCCCGCCGGTCCGCGCGACCTTGGCGATCAGGAAGTCGCGGATCTCGGCCGCCAGGCCGGTCAGCTGCTCCGGGGACAGCGTCTTGAGGTCCTGCGGCCCTTTGACCGAGCTCAGCAGGGTCACACCCTCGTTCATGACTTCTCCTCGCTGCCGTACCGCACAGCACTCCGGTGGGGGTGCCTCACGTTCCGCTTACCCATGCCGGGGAAGTCTATCGGCCGCACGCACGGCCGCTCACCCGCTCGCCACCCCTTCACGAGACCTTCACTCACTCCTGGCCGCCGCCTGGGCGACACCATGTCACTCCCCCGGGTTCAGCAGCGCGACACATTCCACGTGGTGCGTCTGCGGGAAGCAGTCGTAGGCCCGCAGGGCCGTCAGCTTCCAGCCTTGCTCGCGGAACGTGCGCACGTCACGGCCCAGGGCCGCCGGGTCGCAGGCGACGTACGCCACCGCTCGGGGCCGGGCTGCGGTGATCGCCTTGACGACGGCCGCGCCGGCTCCGGTGCGCGGCGGGTCCAGCACCACCACGTCGGGGTGCGGCAGCCGCTCCTTGGGCCGCCGGTCGCGGTGCAGGGCCCGCTCCACGGTCGCCTCGACGACCCGCACCGGCAGGGCGGCCAGGTTGCCCCGGGACGCCGCGACGCCGTCGCGTGCCGACTCGACCAGGGTCACCGCGCCGGTCACCCCGACCCGGTCGGCCAGGGCGGCGGCGAACAGGCCGGCGCCGCCGTACAGGTCCCAGGCGTGCTCGCCGGGGCGCGGGTCCAGCAGCTCCAGCACCGCGTCGACCAGCGTGTCCGCGGCAGCCGGGTGCACCTGCCAGAAGCCGCCCGCGGAGATCGTGAAGTCGTGCCCGGCGGCCCGCTCGACGATCCGCTGCGGCGGGTCCTGGACCAGCTGCGCCGGGGCGCTCGACGGCTTGACCACGTCGATCAGGTCGGTGTCCGGCCAGCGCCGCTCCAGCACGTCGAGCGCCTGGATCTCCGGGTGCGCGATCCGGCAGCGGCCGATCGCCACCACCTCGTTGGAGCGGTGCTTGAGCAGGCCCGGCCGACCCAGCGCGTCCGCCCGGTAGCGGACCCTGGTGCGCCAGCCCTCGTCCCCGCCGGGCAGCTCCGCGACCGTCACACCCAGCGCGTCCACCGCGGCCTCGGCCAGCTTGCCCAGGCGGACGAGCTGCTCGCGCACCACGGCCGCCTTCCACTCCCGCTGCGCCGGGGACGCGACATGCTGCAGGTCGCAGCCTCCGCAGCCGTTCGCGTGGGCGTACGGGCAGCGCGGGGTGATCCGGTCCGGGGACGCCTGCAGCACCTCGACGCAGTCGCCGCGCAGGTAGGCCTTGTGCAGCTCGGTGATCTCCACGACCACCCGCTCACCGGGCAGCGCGTGCCGCACGAAGATCACCTGACCCTCGTGCCGGGCCACGCAGTGGCCGCCGTGCGCGATCGGCCCGACGGTCACCTCGACCTTGTCGCCCTCGTAGAGCTCGGTCACGGCGGCCATCAGACGTCCTCACCGGCGCGCGGGCCGCGAGCCGGGGTGCGCACCAGGTCGCGGTCCAGTCGGTCCAGGTCGGTGCTGTTGGTGGAGGCCAGCTGCCAGGGCACGCTGGTGACCATCACGCCCGGCTCGTACAACAGCCGGCCCTTGATGCGCAGCGCGGACTGGTTGTGCAGGAGGTGCTCCCACCACCGGCCCACCACGTACTCGGGGATGTAGACGGTCACCACGTCGCGCGGCGAGGCCCGGCGCAGCGACTTCACGTAGTCGATGATGGGCCGGCTGATCTCCCGGTAGGGCGAGTCGACCACGGTCAGCGGGGTGTTGATGCCCCGGCGCTCCCACTCGGCCTGGATGGCCCGGGTGTCCGCGACGTCCACGTTGACGGTCAGCGCGGTCAGCGTGTCCGGCCGGGTCGCCTTCGCGTACGCCAGCGCCCGCATGGTCGGCAGGTGCAGCTTGCTGACCAGCACGATGGCGTGGTTGCGGGCCGGCAGCACCGGCCGCTCCTCCGACGGCACCAGCTCGCGGGCCACCGTGTCGTAGTGCTTGCGGATACCCACCATGATCGCGTAGATCACCGCCATCGCCGCGATCGAGATCCACGCCCCGTGGGTGAACTTCGTCGCCAGCACCAGGATCAGCACGAAGCCGGTCAGCACCGCTCCGAAGCCGTTGATCGCCCGCGCCCGCTGCATCCGGCGGCGGGCCGACACGTCGCGCTCGGTGCGCAGCAGCCGGTTCCAGTGCCGCAGCATGCCGATCTGCGACAGCGTGAACGACACGAACACCCCGACGATGTACAGCTGGATCAGCCGGGTGGTCTCCGCCTGGAACGCGATGACCAGCACCGCCGCGAAGAAGGCCAGCAGCAGGATGCCGTTGGAGAAGGCCAGCCGGTCGCCGCGGGTGTGCAGCTGGCGCGGCAGGTAGCGGTCCTGCGCCAGGATCGAGCCCAGCACCGGGAAACCGTTGAACGCGGTATTGGCGGCCAGCACCAGGATGAGCGCGGTCATCGCGATCACCAGGTAGAAGCCCGGCGGGAAGTGGTCGAAGATGGTCTCGGCGAGCTGCGCGGTGACGGTCGGCTGCTCGTAGCTCGGGCCGGCCCCCACGATCTGCTCGGCCGGGCTCTCCACGTACTGCAGGCCGGTCTTGAGGCTCAGCGCCACGATCGAGACCAGCATGATGATCGACAGCAGGCCCAGCATCAGCAGCGTGGTGGCGGCGTTCTTGCTCTTGGGCGGCTTGAACGCGGGCACACCGTTGGAGATGGCCTCGACACCGGTCAGCGCCGCACAGCCCGAGGAGAACGCCCGCACCAGCAGGAAGGCGAAGGCGAAGCTCGTACCGACCTGCAGGCCGTGCTCGGGCAGGATGGTCAGGTCCGCGCTCGGGGCCTTCAGGTCCTCGCCCAGCACGAAGATCCGGACGACGCCCCAGCCGATCAGGCCGAGCATGGCGAGCATGAACAGGTAGGTCGGGATCGCGAACATGAAGCCCGACTCGCGCAGGCCGCGCAGGTTCAGCGCGGCCAGCAGCGCGATCAGCAGCACCGCGGTGATCACCTCGTGCTGGCGGATCAGCGGGATCGCGGACCCCAGGTTCTCCACGCCCGACGAGATCGACACCGCCACCGTGAGCACGTAGTCCACCAGCAGCGCGCTGGCCACCGCCAGGCCCGACTTGGACCCCAGGTTGACCGTGGCGACCTCGTAGTCCCCACCGCCGGACGGGTAGGCGTGCACGTTCTGCCGGTAGCTCGCGACGACGGTCAGCATCACCACCACGACCGCCAGCGCCACCCACGGGGAGTACGCGTAGGCGGCCGCGCCCGCGATCGACAGGGTCAGCAGGATCTCACCCGGCGCGTAGGCCACGCTGGACAGCGCGTCCGAAGCGAAGATCGGCAGAGCGAGGCGCTTGGGCAGCAGGGTGTGCTGCAGTCGGTCGGAACGGAACGGCCTGCCGAGCAGTAGACGCTTCAGCAGGGAGGTAGGGCTCGCCACATGTGGGAGCCTACGACGCCCGGGCGCGAAGGCACGTGGCACTCTGATGTCGCGCGCCGTACGCGCGCATGGCAGGCTGGGCGAAGGTGGCAGTCCTGGGCGCACCGCACCGCTTTCTGTCACGGGCCAGGACACCGGTCGGGAGGGCGTGACGTGCACGTTGTGATCATGGGGTGCGGCCGGGTCGGCTCGACGCTGGCGCACAGCCTGGAGGCGCGCGGGCACTCCGTCTCGATCATCGATCAGGACGCCGACGCGTTCCGCCGGCTATCCCCCGATTTCGCGGGCACCACGGTCACCGGCGTCGGCTTCGACCGCGAGGTCCTCGTCCAGGCCGGCATCGAACGGGCCGACGCCTTCGCGGCGGTGTCCAGCGGCGACAACTCCAACATCATCTCCGCGCGGCTGGCGCGCGAGACGTTCGGCGTGCAGCGCGTCGTGGCCCGCATCTACGACCAGCGCCGCGCCGAGGTGTACGAGCGGCTGGGCATCCCCACCGTGGCGACCGTGCGCTGGACCGCCGACCGCATCGTGCGGCACTTGGTGCCCGAGGGCGCCACCGAGCTGTACCGCGACCCCACCAGCACCGTCGCCATCATCGAGACCCCGGTGAACCCGGCCTGGATCGGCCACCCGCTGCACGCGCTGGAGGAGGCGACCGGCACCCGCACCGCCTTCCTGATGCGTTTCGGGCTCGGCACGCTGACCACCGCGTCGACCGTGCTGCAGGACGGCGACCAGGTGTTCATGCTGGTCACGGACGACATCGCGGAAACCGTCACCAAGATCGCCGCCGCGCCGCCGGCCGCGGCCTAGGAGGAGTCACCATGCGGGTCGCCATCGCCGGGGCGGGCAACGTCGGGCGCTCCATCGCCCAGGAGCTCATCGAGAACGGCCACCAGGTCATGCTGCTGGAGCGCCAGCCGCGCATGCTGCGCCCCGAGCGGGTGCCCGCCGCGGACTGGGTGCTCGCCGACGCCTGCGAGCTGTCCAGCCTCCAGGAGATCAACCTCGCCGCCTGCGACGTGGTCGTCGCCGCCACCGGCGACGACAAGGTCAACCTGGTGGTGTCGCTGCTGGCCAAGACCGAGTTCGCGGTGCCGCGCGTGGTCGCCCGGGTCAACCGGGCCGAGAACGAGTGGCTGTTCACCGAGCAGTGGGGCGTGGACGTCTCCGTCTCCAAACCACGCGTCATGGCGGCCCTGGTCGAGGAGGCGGTGACGGTCGGCGACCTGGTCCGGCTGATGACCTTCCGGCACGGCGAGGCCAACCTCGTGGAGATCACCCTGCCCGAGGACGCCCCGCACGTGGGCCTGCCGATCCGCTCCATCCCGCTGCCGCCGGACAGCGCCCTGGTCGCCATCGTGCGCGGCCGCCGCGTACTCACCCCGACCCCCGACGACCCGGTCGAGGCCGGCGACGAGCTGGTCTTCGTCTGCACGGTCGAGGTCGAAGAGCAGGTCCGCTCGGTCATGCTCGGCGCCGACAGCGTCGAGAAGACCCGCTCCCGCCGCCGCTGACCCACTATCGGCCGGCACGGCCCGCCCCGCTTTTCACAGACGTTGGCCTATCTCATCGAAAAACTCGCGATCGGAGTCGATGAGATAGGCCAACGTCTATAACGATCGGGCGGCACTGGGCGCCGGTGGGTGCCGTTCGGGAAGTGCGGAGGATGATCAGGCTGGCTGGGGCGCGTCCCGGCGGACGCGGCGGACGACGCCGAAGCTGATCACCACGAGCAGGGCGAACAGCGGCGTGCCCATCACGATGCGGGCGATGCCGAGGGCGGTGCCCTGCTCGGTCATCCACAGCCCGCCCTGGACGGCGACCTTGATCGCGAACACCACCGCCCACAGCGCGGTCAGCTGGGAGAAGACGCGTACCAGCCGGTTGTCCTCGCGCCAGTCGTTGCGCCCGCCGTTGGCGATCACCGACCAGAACCAGCCCACCATCGGGTGGCGCAGCGCGATCGAGCCCAGCAGGATCACGATCTGGCCCATGGTGATCCAGATGCCCGGCAGGTAGAAGTCGACCTCCTTGCCGGAGTCCCAAGCCATCCAGGCCCCCAGCCCGATGCCGAACAGTCCGTTCAGCGCGAAGCGCACGGGCCGCTTCTGGATCAGCCGCACCACCGCCACGCCGATCGCCACCGCCGCCGACGCGCCGATGGCGAACTGCAGCGCGGTGCGCGAGTCCTCGGCCGGGAACCAGAAGCCCAGCACGATGTTGGTCAGCACGAACACGATGACCGGGATGGCCGCCTCGGTCATCCCGCGCCAGCCGCCCAGCTGCTGCGCCACCTGCTCGGCGAACGGCGGGAGCTGCTCGGGATCCTCCTCGGCCACGGCACGATTACGGTCGGTGACAGGATCGCTCATGACTGCTCCTCGCTGCGTGCGGATCGCTCGCTCACGCGGCCGCTTCCAGCTCGTAGTAAGGGTTGTAGATGACCTTGCGACCGTCGCGTACGGCGACGCGACCGCGCACGTGCAGCCCGCGCCCCGGCTCGATGCCGTTGATGTGCCGGCGGCCCAGGAACACCAGGGTGATCAGGTCCGTGCCGTCATAGAGGTCGGCTTCCAGGGTGGGCAGGTTGGTGCGCGGCGTGTAGACGACCGTGCGCAGCCGGCCGCTGACGTTGACGAGATCGCCGCGGTGCACGGTGTCCGCGCAGACGCAGCCCGCGAGTTCGGTGTCCCGGCGCAGCTCCTCCGACTCGAGTTCGGAGTCGGTGGCGGTGAGCCGGTGGAGCATGCCACGCAGCCCCTTGTGCCGTGATCGGGCGTCGTCGGTCGACATGACCTGCTTCATCCTTCCCCGCCGGGGCGAGGTCCCCGAGCGGCGCGTAACAGCCAGCCTACTGCGGGGCGACCCGGCTGGGGACACCCCGGCCCGAACATGGGACAGCCCCGGGCGCGCCGCCGTCGCAGCGGTGCGGCCGGGGCCGGCCTGGGTCAGTCGCGGCGCGGGCGCGGGGAGGGCTTGCGCCGCGGCGCGTCGCCCGGAGCGGGGGCCGCGCCGCCGCTGCCGCCCGCCGGTGCGATCGAGCCGAACGGCGTCGGCGCGGGCGTCGGCGGCACCCGGCCCGGCACCAGCCGGCTGCCGGAGCCGTCGTACGGGTCGCCGCCGTAGGCTCCGTCGCCGTACTGCGTCTGGCGGGGCTGCTCGACGGGCGGTTCGGGCTGGTTCTGCGCGGCCTGCCGGGCGGCGGCCTCCTCGGCCATGTTCGGCGGCAGGCGCAGCGGCAGCGCCTCCCGGACCGGGCGGGCGGTGTCGTCGCGGCGGACCGCCAGGCCGGTCAGCACCAGCGTGAGCGGACCGGCCTCGGTGACGTCGACCGCCGCCGGGCCCTGGAACACGGCGCGGACCATCCAGCGCGGGCCGTCGACCCCGATGAAGCGCAGGTCGTTGAACCCCTCGGGGGTGCGGATGCGGGCGCGCAGCTCGATGCCCCAGCGCCCGTTCACCTCCTCGGCGCCGACTCCGTCGGCGAACAGGGACTTGCGGATCTCCTCGCGCACCTCGTCCCAGATGCCCTCGGTGCGCGGCGCCGCGAAGACGCCGAGCTGGAGCGCGTTGGGGCCGTGCACGAGCGCGATCTGCTGGATCAGGCCCTGCTCGCCGGCCTGCACCCGGATCTCGACCCCGTCGACCGCGGGCAGCAGCAGGCTGCCCAGGTCCAGGCGGGGCGCGTCGGGCGCGTCCGAGAAGTCGTACGGGCCGTCGTCGCCGAAGATCGACGCCTCGGCGGGGAACTGGGAGCCGTTCGTGCCGTTGGCGGACTTCGCGGCGGGGGTGTCAGCCTCGTCGGGCTGCCAGTCCTCGCCGAGCAGCGCGGCGCGCCGGGCGGCGCGGGCGTCCACGAACTTCGGCTCCTCGGCCTTGGCGTGCCGGCCACCGCTGGCCGCACGTCGTCGCGAGAAGATCACTGTTCCTCCTCATTTCCCCGTCGAGCCGTGCCCACCGGTGCCCCGTACGGAGTCCGGCAGTTCGGCGACGTCGTGGAAGTGTGCCCGCTCCACCCGCTGCACGACAAGTTGCGCGATGCGGTCGCCGCGAGAGATCTTGGCGGTGTTCGTCCGGTCGTGGTTGATCAGCTGAACCAGGATCTCGCCCCGGTAGCCCGCGTCGACGGTGCCGGGAGCGTTGAGCACGGTCACCCCCATTTTCGCCGCCAGACCGGACCGGGGGTGGACCAATCCGACGAACCCGTCCGGCAGGGCGATGGCCACGCCCGTGGGCACCAGCCGGTGCTCGCCTGGGGCGAGCACGACGTCCTCGGCCGCGTGCAGGTCCGCGCCCGCGTCACCCGGGTGGGCGTACGACGGCGGCGGCAGGTCCGGGTCGAGCCGGCGGATCGGCACCACGACGGGTGGGGTCGCAGGGGGATACAACGGTCAAACCTCCGGGGGAAAGTGACTGACGCGCGCCCGTGACGGGGAGCTGCGTCTCCTTGCCTCTATCCTGCCGCGCCCGGTGGACCCGGCGGGCCCTACCCTCGATGCTGTGACACATCCAGGCAGCGGCACGGCATCCTCAGGCACAACGGCGACAGGGGGTGGCGCGGCACGGCTTGTGCTCAGTCACACCGAGCGCCTGTCCGTGCCGTGGTGGCTGTGGCTGCCGTCTTTGCTGGTCGGAGCGGTGTTGGCCGCTCAGGTCGGATTGGGTGCCGCCGGACCGCGCGGCTGGGTGGCGTACCCGGTGGTGCTGACCCTGGTCGCCGTCGGCCTGTGGCGGCTGGGCCGGATCCGGATCAGCGTGACGGAGGACGAGTTCCTGGTGGACGACGCCCGGCTGCCGCTGCGCCACGTGGCGCAGGCGATCCCGCTGGACGCCGCCACCAAGCGCGAGCTGCTCGGGCCGAGCGCCGACCCGATGGCGTTCGTGATCCAGCGGCCGTGGGTCCCCGGCGCCGTGCAGGTGGTGCTCGACGACCCCGACGACGTCACGCCGTACTGGGTGATCAGCAGCCGCCGGCCCGAGGACCTGGCCCGCGCGCTACGCCGCGTCGGCTGACCCGGGCGGCAGCGCCGGACCGCGCCGCTGCCGGCGCAGATCGTTGCGGATGTCGTCGCCGAGCCGGCGGGTGGCCTTGCGGTTGAGGTAGCTGGCGATGGCCGCGCCGGTGAGCAGCGGCCCGAGCGTGGTCAGGTTGCGCCCGAACCGCTTGAGGATCATGTCGCGCAGCTGCTTGCGGGTGGCCGTGCCGAGCACCGTGGCCGCGGCCGCGCCGGGCAGCATCGGGCTGATGCCCCGGTGGCTGGCCCAGCCCTGCATCAGGCTGACCGCCCGCTGGGTCGGCGTGCCCACCACCGGCTGGCCGTACACCTCGTGCAGCTCCCCGATGAGCTTGAGCTCGATGCCGACCACACCGACCGTCTCGGTCGCCAGCAGGACCGGCGTGGACAGCAGGGTGGGCGGCACCGCCCACTCGATGGAGGCCATGCCGCCGCCGACCGCGCCGACGCCCGCCGCCGCGCGGGCCGCGTTGCGGATCAGGCGCTCGGCCAGCGCCTCGTCGTCCAGCCCCGGGTAGTGCCGCCGCAGCGTCTCCAGGCTGCGCACCGGCACGTGCGGGGCCAGGTCGGAGACCGCCTCGGTGATCCAGTTGATCGCCTTGCGCGGCATGAACACTTCTTTGACGCCACGCTCGCGCAGGCCCACCAGCATCCGCCCGAGCAGCTTGCGCCGCCCCGCCTTGTCCAGGTCCTCGTCGGCGAGTCCCGCCACGGCCAGGGCCAGCTCGTCGGGTTTACCCGCGGCGGCGCCGGGTGCGGCAGGGCCCGACACGCCGGTCGATGACTCAGCGTCGCCGGGCACCTGGTCGGGGCTCGTGGTCATGGCTGGCTCCTGTCGGCTGAGACGGCATCCGGTCCACGACGGTCGTCGGGCCCGCTGCGGACCCGGACCGCGTGCGGCACGCCGCATCCGTTGCGGCGTGCCTCGATCCGTGTACCCAGATGTTCTGCGCCATCTCACCCCATCGCGTCAAGCCCCGGAAGTGCCCGGACGGCTCACGCGCTCAGGCGCACTCGCGGCAGATCGGCTCGCCGTTGCGCTCGCCTGCCAGCTGGCTGCGGTGATGCACCAGGAAGCACCGCGAGCAGCGGAACTCGTCGGCCTGCATCGGCACGACCTTCACCGTGAGCTCCTCGTCGGCCAGGTCGCCGCCGGGCAGTTCGAAGTTCTCGGCGAGGTCGGTCTCATCCACGTCCACGCTGCCCGACTGTGTGTCGACACGCCGGGCCTTCAGCTCCTCGAGGCTGTCCTCACCGAGGTCGGCCTCGTCACGGCGCGGGGCGTCGTAGTCGGTGGCCATCGATTGTCACACTCCCAATTTGTGTACTCGTCCGTCATGCGCGCGCTCGTTGTCACTCTCAACGAGCGCGGTACTTTAGCGCGCCCGTGTGGGAGTTGTACGCTCCCGCACACGAAGTTGTTCCCGATGTGACTGAGCAGACAGCGTCATGGGGCCGTCGGGTCAGGCGAGACCAAGGTAGGGGCAGCCGCCCGCCGATCACGGTCGGCGCGCCGGGAACGTACGGCCAATTCCGGCCGTCTGTCGGGTCGCGGCCCCCGGCGGGCCGGTCAACCGATAACCTCTGGCCCATGCCGTCAAAGTGGCGGCAGCGGACCTCTGGCTCACGGGGAGCGGCACCGAGATGCAACTAGCACGAATTCGGGCGATCGCCATCATCAGCACCCTGGCGATCATCGGTATCACCCTCGCCGTGATCACGCTCAATCGTGACACGCAGAGCGAGGCTCCGGTGGCCAAGAGCTGCCCCGCGGGCTGGGTGCCCGTCGACGACACGCTGCCCGACTCCGAGAGTCAGGTCAAGATCAACGTCTACAACGCCACGAGCACCCCGGATCTCGCCCGCAACGTCGCCGCGGACTTCACCAACCGCAAGTTCAAGGTGGAGAAGACGGGCAACGAGAAGAAGGCCCAGCCGGACATCGTCGCCGAGCTGCGCTACGGCCCGAAGACGGTCGGCGCGGCCCAGCTGCTGAAGGCCTACTTCCTCAACGACGTCGAGCCGGTGTTCGACATCAAGCGCGAGAACGACACCATCGACGTGATCATCGGCGGGCAGTTCAAGCAGCTCGCCACGCCCACCGAGATGCGCCAGGCGGTCGCCGCGCTGGGTCGGCCCGAGCTGCCCGAAGGCACCTGCGCCGAGAAGCCCTGACCTGCCGCCCTCCTCGTGAGCCGAGGCCCGGCCCCACCATGTGGTGCCGGGCCTCGCCCGTCCCGGATGGCGTTGAGGGCTACGGCCCGCCGTCCGCGTCGAGTTCGGTGAGCAGGGCCTCCAACGGGGCGTGCAGGGCCGGTGGGGCCGCCAGGACCATCCGGCCCCCGGCGGGGCGGCCGGACAGGCCGGTGACCAGCAGGCCCGCCTCGCGGGCGATCAGGCCGCCGGCGGCCAGGTCCCACTCGGCCAGGCCCTTCTCGTAGTAGGCGTCCAGCATGCCCTCGGCGGCCGCGCACAGGTCCAGCGCCGCCGCGCCCATCCGCCGGATGTCGCGCACCTGCGGCAGCACGTGCGCCACCACCGCCGCCTGGTGGGCCCGCCGCTCCCGGGCGTACGCGAAGCCCGTGCCGACCAGCGACAAGGCCAGCTCGGTGGCCGACGAGCCGGTCAGCCGCCGCCCGTCCCGCCACGCCCCATGGCCCCGTGCGGCCGTCCAGGCCTCCCCTGTCGCGGCGTTGCGCACCACCCCCGCCACGACCTCCCCGTCCACCTCCGCGGCGATCGACACGGCGTACTGGGCCAGCCCGTAGAGGTAGTTCACGGTGCCGTCGATCGGGTCGACGATCCAGCGGACCCGGCTCTCCCCGGCAATTCCCGCGCCGCCGTACTCCTCGCCGAGTACCGTGTCACCCGGGCGCCGCGCCGCCAGCGCGGCGATCACCTGTTGCTCGACCGCGCGGTCCGCGGCCGTCACGACGTCCGTGGCCGTGGATTTCGTGCCGACATCGGTGATCGCCTCGTTACGCATACGGCGGGCGGTGTCGGCCGCGTCAGCGGCCACCTGTACCGCGATATCCAGCAGTTCCAGCTCGTTCACGACCGTCCTCCTCGTCACCTGGTGCCATCCTGCCAAGGCTCCGGAGCCCGCTCGCGGACCTCCTGCGGCGTGCGCGCCGAGATGATCGCCGAGTACGGCGCTACAATTCACGCCTGCGTCGTGCCGAAGGTGCGAGGCGCATCCACACATCACACTGGCTGACCCACCGCGACGCGCCCTGCGACGCGGCCGAAGCCGCAGATTCTTGTTTGATACTCGCCTCCGGAAGGTCGTCCGTGACTGAAGCCCGCCAGATCAGCGCCGACGTTCGCTCGCTCACCGACATGCTGCTCGCCCAAGCCGCAGGCGCCGGCGGCCGGCTCACGCCTGCGGATGTCGCGCGCACCGTGGAGGCTGCCGACGTCACACCCGCCCAGGCCAAGAAGATGCTTCGCGCTCTGCTCGAGGCGGGCGTGACGGTCGAGGTCGACGACTCCGCCAACGGCCGCCGCAAGGTGGCCGCCGCGCGGGCCGCGACCCCGGCGTCGAAGGCCACCACCGCGAAGGCGGCTCCGCCCGCCGCGTCGAAGGCCGCCAAGCCGGCCGCGCCCAAGCAGGCCACGCCCACCGAGAGCGGCGCCGACGCGCCCGCTCCGGTCAAGCTGGCCCCGAAGGCCGCTCCGGCCAAGGCCGCCCCGGCGGCCAAGCCGGTGAAGGCAGCCGCCAAGGCCGCCCCCGCGAAGGCGGAGGACGGCGCGGAGGCCAAGGCCGCGCCCGCCAAGAAGGCCGCTGCCAAGAAGGCTGTCGAGAAGAAGACACCCGAGAAGGCCGCGCCCGCCAAGGCCGCCAAGAAGGGCGAGCCGGGCGAGGGCGACGAGCCGGACGGCGCCGACCTCTCGATCGAGGAGCTGGCCGCCGACCTCGAGGACGTCGTGGTCGACGAGCCGGTCGAGGTGGCCCAGGCCGCCGAGGCCGACGCCGCCGCCTCCGACGACTTCGAGTGGGACGCCGAGGAGTCCGAGGCGCTCAAGCAGGCCCGCAAGGACGCCGAGCTGACCGCGTCGGCCGACTCCGTCCGCGCGTACCTCAAGCAGATCGGCAAGGTGCCGCTGCTCAACGCGGAGCAGGAGGTCGAGCTCGCCAAGCGCATCGAGGCCGGGCTGTACGCCGCCGAGCGGCTGCGCCAGGCCGAGGAGGAGGGCCTGCAGCTCACCCGCGACATGCAGCGGGACCTGCTGTGGGTCTCCCGGGACGGCGAGCGCGCCAAGAACCACCTGCTGGAGGCCAACCTCCGCCTGGTGGTGTCGCTGGCCAAGCGCTACACCGGCCGCGGCATGGCGTTCCTGGACCTGATCCAGGAGGGCAACCTCGGCCTCATCCGCGCCGTCGAGAAGTTCGACTACACCAAGGGCTACAAGTTCTCCACGTACGCCACCTGGTGGATCCGCCAGGCCATCACCCGCGCCATGGCCGACCAGGCCCGCACCATCCGTATCCCGGTGCACATGGTCGAAGTGATCAACAAGCTCGGCCGCATCCAGCGCGAGCTGCTCCAGGACCTGGGCCGCGAGCCCACCCCGGAGGAGCTGGCCAAGGAGATGGACATCACCCCGGAGAAGGTGCTGGAGATCCAGCAGTACGCCCGGGAGCCCATCTCGCTGGACCAGACCATCGGCGACGAGGGCGACAGCCAGCTCGGCGACTTCATCGAGGACTCCGAGGCGGTCGTGGCCGTCGACGCGGTCTCCTTCTCGCTGCTGCAGGACCAGCTCCAGCAGGTGCTGCAGACGCTGTCGGAGCGCGAGGCGGGCGTGGTGCGGCTGCGATTCGGCCTCACCGACGGCCAGCCGCGGACTTTAGACGAGATCGGCCAGGTGTACGGGGTCACGCGCGAGCGGATCCGGCAGATCGAGTCCAAGACCATGTCGAAGCTCCGGCACCCGTCGCGCTCGCAGGTCCTGCGCGACTACCTCGACTAAAGCCAGTAAGTCAAGTCGACACTCCGCGCATATCGGGCGTTTGGTATCCACCGAACGTACAGAGATACTCACCGTGCGTACATAGACGGGTAGGCGCTCTGTTTCTGTTCGACGCGCGATCGTTGACGTGGCACTCTGGTGGGACGGCACACTGTGCAGGACGGGTCATCACCCCGATAACCCGTCTGACCAGGTAGGCTCGACCGCTCGACGGCTGTGACCCCGGTCCCCCCGAGGCCCCATCCGGGAAGCCCTTCGGCACGGCCGGTGTTGGAGGCTTACATGGGCAACGAGCTGAATGACAATGGCGGGTTCGGCGCTGCTGGACTCGGCGGATCGACGATGGATATCAGCATCGGTGACGACCAGAGGAGGAAGGCGATGACCCAGACCCTCACGCCGCCGCCGGAAACGGTGGCTGCCCCAGCCGCCGATGAACGGTGCGACCGCTGTAACGCGGCGGGCAAATTGCGTGTGAAGCTGGCCGGTGGGGGCGAGCTGGTGTTCTGCGGACACCACGCCAACAAGTACGCCGACGACCTTGTCAAGATTGCCGTGGAAGTGGCGGCCGACCCCGAGTTCACCTGGCGGGGCGCCGACATGATGGCCAAGTAACACCACAGGCTTGACCCGAAGGGGGCACCGCAACCAGCGGTGCCCCCTTCGGCGTGTCCGGCCCCGCCCTCCCCCGCGCAACTTTTAAAGACTTGGGCCCTCCCGCGTGTGCGGTGGGCCCAAGTCTTTAAGAGTTGCTGCAGGTGGTGGGTGGGTCAGAAGGACTGGATCGTGGCGATGCGTTCTTCGAGTTGTTCGATGGTGGCCTGGGCGCTCGGGGGGCCGCCGCACTTGGAGCGCAGTTCGGCGTGGATCTTGCCGTGGGGCAGGTTGGTGCGGTGGTGGTGGGCGGCGACCAGGGCGTTGAGCTGGCGGCGCAGGTGGATGCGGCGCTCGGTGGCGGACATGTCGCGCGCCACCGGCTCGCGCTGGGCAGGGGCCTGCTCGGCCCGGTTGCGGCGTACGGCCGCCGCCTGCTCCGCCTGGCGCTTGCTCAGCAGGGCGGCCACCTGGTCGGCGCTGAGCAGGCCGGGCAGCCCCAGGAAGTCCTCCTCCTCGGGCGTGCCGGCCTGGGCGGGCAGCCCGAAGGTGGCCCCGTCGAAGATCACCTGATCGAGCTCGGCGGTGGCGGACAGCGCCTCGAACGACTTGGTCAGCTCTCCGCTGGCGTCCTCCGCCTTCTGTGCGCGCTCCAGCAGCTCGTCGTCCAGGCCGTCCTTGGCCTTGGGACCGCCGAGCACGTGGTCGCGCTCCAGCTCCATCTCGCTGGCCAGCCCGAGCAGCGTCGGCACGCTGGGCACGAAGACGCTGGCCGTCTCCCCGGGGCGGCGGGCCCGCACGAAACGCCCGATGGCCTGGGCGAAGTACAGCGGCGTCGAGGCGCTGGTGGCGTACACGCCGACGGCCAGGCGCGGGATGTCGACGCCTTCGGACACCATGCGCACCGCGACCATCCAGCGCTGCTGGGAGGCACTGAATTCAGCGATCTTGGCGGACGCCCCGGTGTCGTCGGAGAGCACCACCACGGCCTTCTCGCCGGAGATCGTCTCGATGAGCTTGGCGTACGCCCGGGCGGTCTGCTGGTCCGAGGCGATGATCAGGCCCCCGGCGTCCGGGATGCCCCCGGAGCGCAGCACCTGCAGGCGCGCGTCGGCGGCCCGCAGCACCTGCGGCATCCAGTCGCCCTTGGGGTCCAGCGCGGTGCGCCAGGCGTGCGCGATCAGGTCCTGGGTGAGCGGCTCGCCGAGGCGCACCGCGAGTTCGTCGCCGGCGCTGGTGCGCCAGCGGGTCTCGCCCGAGTAGGCGAGGAAGATCACAGGCCGGACGACGCCGTCGGCGAGCGCGTCGGCGTAGCCGTACACCGAGTCGGCCCGCGAGCGCTGCACCTCACCGACCCGTTCGTACGTGACGAACGGAATCGGGTTCTCGTCGGACCGGAACGGCGTCCCGGTCAGCATCAGCCGCCGCACGGCGGGCTCGAACGCCGCCTTCACGCCGTCACCCCAGCTGCGCGAGTCGCCCGCGTGGTGGATCTCGTCCAGGATGACCAGCGTCTTGCGGGTCAGGGTGCGCCGCAGGTGCACCTGCGGCGCCATGCCGACCTGCGCGTACGTCACGACCGCGCCGTGGAAGTCCGAGCTGGTGTGCACGTCGGCGTTGCGGAACATGGCGTCGAGCTGGATGCCCACCCGGGCCGCCGCCTGCGCCCACTGCAGTTTCAGGTGCTCGGTCGGGGCGACCACGGTGACCGCGTCCACGCTGCCGTCGGCCAGCAGCTCGGCCGCGATGCGCAGGGCGAAGGTCGTCTTGCCCGCGCCGGGCGTGGCGACCGCGAGAAAGTCGGGTGAGCGCCGGCGGATGTATTCGACCAGTGCCTTGCGCTGCCAGGCGCGCAGCGCCGGGAACGACTCGGGGACGGGGCGGGCCAGCGCCACGCGGCAGCCTCCTGCTCAGAAGGGGGATCGCACGAAAGAGCCCCCGGGTCGGCCACTACCGAAGGGAGGCCGGCCGGACCTCGAAGGCGGGCCCTGAGTCTATCGGCTCGTCAGGACAGGTCCGCGCGACTGTCGGCCCGAATGTGGTGAGTCGCTTTGCACACCACCCGATCCGGCGGCCGCGGTCAGCCGGAATCCGTGGTCGCACCGCCGCCCAGGCGCGGCCGCGGCGCCGACCAGTGGCGGTAGAGGGCCGTGATACGCACCACGAAGACGAGCAGCGCCGCGCCGGTGAAGGTGAGCACGCTTCCCCAGCCGAACCGGACCAGGGACGCCACCGCGATCGCGCCGAGCAGCGAGGCGACCGCGTAGATCTCCCGGCGCAGCACCACCGGGATCTCGTTGAGCAGCAGGTCGCGGACCAGTCCCCCGCCGATGCCGGTCAGCATGCCCAGCAGGCACGAGCCGACGGCCGGCACCCCGGCGTCGAGCGCCTTGAGCGTGCTGGTGACCGTGAACAGCCCCAGCCCGGCCGCGTCCAGGCCGAGCACGGTACGCCGCAGCCGGTCCAGGTGTGGGTGCAGCCAGAACACGGCCAGCGAGGCGACGATCGCGGTGGCCGGGTAGCGCCAGTCGGCGAACGCCAGCGGCGGCACCTGGTTGATCACCAGGTCGCGCAGGATGCCGCCACCCAGCGCGGCCACGAAACCCACGAACACGACGCCGAACAGGTCGAGCCGTTTGCCGACCGCGGCGGAGCCGCCCGAGGCGGCGAAGACGGCGACCCCGGTGAGGTCCCCGATCAGCAGGGCCGACGAACTGTCCACCGGCGCAGGCTACGACGCGGTGTGCCGTACCCCCGCGCCGCCTCGCCGCCGACCACCCACCGGAACCGGCCCCGTGGCACCGGCCGGATCAGTTCTGGGGCTGGTAGGCGCGCTCGTAGAGGGCGTCGATGTCGGCCTGCAGCGGCAGGGACGAGGACGCGCCCCAGTGCTGGGCGCAGGCCGCGCCCGCCGCGCAGGCCCAGCGCAGCGCTTCCTCGACCGGCCTGCCCTGCGCCCAGGCCACCGCGAACGCGCCGGTGAAGGCATCCCCGGCGGCGGTGGTGTCCACCGCGGCGACGGGCGGCGCGCCGACCTCCAGCCGCGTCCCGTCGCGGTCGGCGTACGCGGCCCCGGCCGCGCCGAGGGTCAGCACCACCCGCGGCACCGAGGCCAGCAGGTTCGCCATCAGCTCGGGCACGTTGTCGGCCCGGGACGGGTCGCGGCCGCCGTCGAGCCCGGCCAGCGCGGCAGCCTCGGTCTGGTTCACCACCAGCACGTCCACCAGGGCCAGCAGCTCGCTCGGCAGGGCGCGGGCAGGGGCGGCGTTGAGCACGAAGACCGTCCGGCCCGCGCGGGCGGCCACGGCGGCCTGGATGACCGTCTCCAGCGGGATCTCCAGCTGGCAGAGCAGCACGTCGCAGCTCTCGATCAGCTCACGGTCGACCGCGTCCAGCTCGGTGAACTGCGCATTCGCTCCGGGCGCGACGACGATGAGGTTCTCCGCGGCGGCGTCGACGGCGATCAGAGCCACGCCGGAGGGCCCGGCCGTCCGGCGCAGCCCGTCCAGTTCCACGCCGGACGCGGCCAGGCAGCCTTTGAGCTCGTCACCGAAGGCGTCCAGTCCGACCGCGCCCAGGAAATGGCACCGGGCTCCGGCCCGCGCGGCGGCGACCGCCTGATTGGCGCCCTTACCACCGGGAACAGTCGAGAATCCGTCGCCGAGCACGGTCTCGCCGGGGCGCGGCAGGGTGGGAGTCGCCACCACCAGGTCCATGTTCGCGCTGCCCACGACGACCACGCTCGCGGTCATACCCGCTCCTCGCTGCGCCCGCGGGCGCTACGACCTGACGGAGCCCGCAACGCGGGCTCCTGGCGGCGCGCCGAGACCCCCGTGCCGCACGGCCCATCCGGCCGTCCGTCGGCGCGCGAGCCGGATCATTCGGAGAGGTTCTCGTAGATCTCTTTGCACTCCGGGCACACCGGAAAACGGTTCGGGTCTCTGGTGGGCACCCAGACCTTGCCGCACAGGGCGCGCACCGGCGTTCCCTCGATCATGGCTTCGAGCAGTTTGTCCTTGGGCGCGTAGTGCGACAAACGCTCGTGGTCGCCCTCATCTAGGCGATAGTCCGTCGCAACGCGCTCATCAAGGATGGTGCTGGGGTTCGTCACTGGTGTGGTCACCCGAACATTGTCTCAGGTCACCGGCTGGCAGCCCAGCCTGATATCACGCCACGCTGGCAGGAGCCCGTCGCCGGGCAACCCGTAAGCTCATGATCGTGACTGGTGTGAGCATTCTGCTGGGTGACGAGGTCAAGGCGGCGCTGGCCGCGGGGCGGCCGGTGGTGGCGCTGGAGAGCACGATCGTCTCCCACGGCCTGCCGCGACCGGACAACCTGCGCGTCGCCCGCGAGATCGAGCAGGTGGTACGCGACAACGGCGCGGTCCCGGCGACGATCGGCATGGTCGGCGGCCGGCTGGTGGCGGGGCTCGACGACGCGGCGCTCACCCGGCTGGCCACGGGCGAGAACGTGGCGAAGCTCTCGGTGCGCGACCTGGCCATCGCGGCCGCACTCGGCGCCGACGGCGCGACCACGGTCGCGAGCACCTCGGCGATCGCCGCCGCGGCCGGGATCGGCGTGTTCGCGACGGGCGGCCTGGGCGGGGTGCACCGCGAGGCCGCGCAGACCTTCGACGAGTCCGCCGACCTGTGGACGCTCGCGCAGACGCCGATCGTGGTGGTCTGCGCAGGGGTGAAGTCGATCCTCGACGTGGGCGCGACCCTGGAGCGGCTGGAGACGCTCGGCGTCGGGGTGGCCGGCTACCGCACGGACCGCTTCCCAGGGTTCTTCATCCGGGACAGCGGGTTCGGCGTGGACTGGCGGCTGGACTCCCCCGAGCAGATCGCGGCGGCCATGCGCGCGCAGCGCGATCAGGGCGTGCACCGCGGCGCGCTGGTGGTGGCCAACCCGCTGCCCGAGGACGAGCAGCTCGACCGCGAGCTGCACGACCGCACCCTGGCCGAGGGCCTGGCCATCGTGGAGCGCGACGGCGTGACCGGCAAGCGGGTCACGCCGGTGCTGCTGTCGCACTTCCACGCCGCGACGCGGGGGCAGAGCCTGGCGGTCAACGTACGCATCATCCTGCGCAACGCGGCGCTGGCCGCGCAGATCGCCGTCGCGGCCGGGCAGCAGTGATCCTCTCCGTCGGAGACCTGGTCACCGACGTGCTGGCGGTGCTGCGGGCACCGCTGGCACAGGGCTCGGACACCCCGGCGACGGTGCACGTCGCCGGGGGTGGCCAGGCCGCGAACACCGCCGCGTGGCTGGCCGCGCTGGGCGCACCGGTGACCTTCGTGGGCGCGGTCGGCGACGACCAGGCCGGTCGCGACCGGCTGGCCGAGCTGCACCAGGCGGGCGTACGCACCCAGGTGAGCGTGCGCCCCGGGGCGAGCACCGGCAGCATCGTGGTGCTGACGCACGGCGGCGAGCGCACCATGATCAGCGATCGGGGCGCGAACCTGCTGCTGGCCTCCACCGACGTGGACGCCGCCATCGCGCAGGGCGCGTCGCTGCTGCACCTGTCCGGATACACCCTGCTGGACCAGCCGTCCCGCCCGTCCGGGCGCTACGCGCTCGCCTCGGCCCGCGCGGCGGGGCTGCGCACCTGCGTCGACGCCGCCTCGGCCGCACCGCTGTACGCGGTCACCACCGAGCTGATCGAGGACGGGGTGACGGGTCACCCGTTCCTGGACTGGGTGCGCGGGGTGGACCTGCTGCTGGCCAACGCCGACGAGGCGACCGCGCTGGCCGGCCCCGGGGACCCGGCGGACCAGGCGCTGCGGATGTCGTACGCGATCGGCGGCGACGTGGTCGTGAAGCTCGGCGCGCACGGAGCGCTGTGGGCTGGTCCGGCCGGTGTGGTGCACGTCATGGGCGACCCGGTGCCGATCGTGGACGCCACCGGCGCGGGCGACGCCTTCGCCGCGGGCCTGCTGGCCGCCTGGTCAGCCGGGGCCGGGCCGCACGACGCCCTGCTCGCGGGCTGCCGCCTGGGCGCTCGCGCGGTCGGCATCGTCGGGGCCCGCCCGCCCCTGCCGTCGGCCTGACCCGTGGCGTCCGGCACGGTCCGCGGCCCGCTGTCGGCATGCCGATCGGAGGGGAGCAGGATGGAAGAGTTCCCCGGCTATCAGGAGGCATCGTGAAGAGGCAGGCGGACCGCCCGGCGCTGATCACCGATGCGGCGGAGAGCCCGGAGGTCGAGCTGCGGCGACGCGAACGGCGCTACATCTTCATGATGCTGCTGCGCGCGGGCTGCCTGATCCTGGGCTCGGTGCTGGCCATGCTGCAGGTGCCGCTGCTGTGGCTGTGGCTGCCGCTGTGCGGCCTGGGCATGGTGCTACTGCCCTGGCTGGCCGTGATCCTGGCGAACGACCGTCCGCCCAAGGACGAGCACCGCTTCAAGCGCTACCGCCATCAGACCGTCCCGGCGAACGCCCTGCCCGCCCAGGCCGCCGGCCCCGTTTACGAGGGCACCGTCGAAGACGCGCCGCCTCCGGCCGACCCCGGCCGCCCCGCCTGACCCGCCCACACACCCCGCCCACCCACGCGCCTCGCGCGGCCGTGCGCCGTCGGCCCGCCATGATCGCTCGACTTGCCAGGCACATGGGCGAAAGCACGTGCAAGATACGCACAGGTGCCAGGCAAGTCGGACGATCATGGGCGGCGCGCGGTGCGCGGTGCAGCCGCGCGAAGGCGGGCGCGGTCAGACCAGGCGGACGCGGACGCGGCGGTTGGCCTTGCCCTTGGACTCGACCTTGACCACCTGGAGTTTGCCGATCTGGGCGGTCGAGGCGACGTGGGTGCCGCCGTCGGCCTGCACGTCCAGGCCCACGATGTCGACGATGCGGATCTCCTGCTCGTCGGCGGGGATCAGGTTGGACTGGGTGCGGATGATATCGGGCAGGGCCAGCGCCTCGTCCCGGCCGAGCACCTTGGTCACCACCTGGCGGTCCGCGCCGACCTCGGTGTTGACCAGCTCCTCCAGCCGCGCCTTGAAGTCGGCGGGCACCTCGGGCAGGTTGAAGTCCATCCGGGCCTCGCCCGGCTCCATGTTGCCGCCGGTGACCAGCGCGCCGAAGTCGCGGAACACCACCCCGCACAGTACGTGCAGCCCGGAGTGGGTGCGCATGAGCAGGGTGCGCCGGGTGTCCTCGACCGCTCCCGCGACCTGCGTGCCGACCGGCGGCACCGGGTCGCCCTCGGCCGGGATCAGCCACAGGTCGTCGCCCTTGCGGGTGCCGGTGATCCGGGTCTGCACGCCCTGCCAGAGCAGCACGCCGTGGTCCGGCGGCTGGCCGCCGCCGCCCGGGTAGAAGGCCGAGCGGTCCAGCACGATGCCCTGTTCGGCATCGGCGGCCAGCACGGTGCAGGTCCAGTCGCGCAGGGTCGGATCGGCGAGGTCGAGGCGCTCGGTGCGCCCGTGGTGTGTGACGCCCATGACCCCGCAGTCTAGGCGCCACCGGTCAGCGCCTGTGCGGCGACGCGACCGGTGACGCCCGTGCCCGCGCAGGATCAGGCGTCCCCGCCGGATGCGCTGTTCGGTGACGCGACGGTGCGGGCGGTGACCCTGCCACCGGCCAGGATCTGCATCATCACGTCCTGGCTGGCGGCGGAGCGGGTGGCGGGGCGCGGGGCGCGGCCGACCGACTTGGCGACCGCGGGACGTACGCCCCGCCCGGCCGGTCTGCGGCCACGCCGGCCGGTGGGCCGCCGCCGCACCGCGACGGTCACCCAGTGCTGCTCGGCGGCGCTGCCCCACTGCTCCTGGTGGAACCAGTAGCGCTGGCGGCCGTTCGGCGCGGCGCCGACCACCTGCAGCGGTTCCAGCAGCGTGTCCAGCTGCTCGAAGCGGACCTCGCCGTCGTCGCCGACGCAGCGGGTGAAGGCCTCCTTCAGCGTCCACATCCGCAGCAGCTGCTCCCCCTGGTCGTCGGCCTCCATCAGCCGGGCGTGCTCAGCGGCGGACAGCGCCGTCCAGGGCAGCGACGTGTGCTCCCGGCCGGCCGGTTCGAGATCAACCCCGATGTCGTACGCGTCGGAGACCGCCACCGCGATCGCCGAGTCGGTCAGCGAGACGCTCACGTCGATGCCGGACAGCGGCCCGGACACGGTCAGCTTGCCGAACCCGCCGTAGTGCAGGCTCCAGTTGCGCGGCGCGACCTCGCCGTGCCACTCGATCGACAGGATCATGCGGACCAGCGCCCGGGTGACGACGAAGGAGCTGCGGCGCTCGTCCGAGCGCATGCTCGCGGCCTCGGCCCGCTCGTCCGCGCTCAGGAACTGGGCCAGGTCCTTCTCCCGCCGCCGGCACGCGGCCAGCGCGAACAGGGAGACCGCCACGCCCGCCGGACGCCGCCGCCGCGGCGACGGGGTCGCCCGCAGTTCGGTGAGCAGGGCGCGGGCCGCCGCGCGGGAGCCGGCCCGGGGTCCGGACACGCAGGGCACGGGCCTGGTCCGGCGCGGCGCGGCGGGCAGCGGCTCGCACACCTGCCGGGCCGGGTTGCCGGTCCAGTCCTCGCCGTCGGGTATCTGCTCGCCCTTCATCAGGAAGGCGTGCGCGCCGAGCACCGCGTTCTCGCCGACGGTGACGCCGTAGTGCACGAACGCCTTGACGCCCAGCGTCGCGCCGGAGCCGATGACGGTCGGCTCGGACCGGAACATGCCGTCCTCCTGGGAGTGGCACTGGATCACCACGCCGGCGTTGAGGCAGGCGTCGTCCCCGACGGTCATCATGGTCCGCTCGGACATGTACGCACCATCGTCGTACACCCGCTTGCCCATCCGCACGCCCAGCAGCCGCCAGATCAGCGGGCGGAACGGGGTGCCCGCGAACGGGACCGGCGCCTCCAGCTTCCACAGCCGCTCGTGCCACCAGTAGTACGGGTCGTAGATGGAGCAGCGCCGCGGGCGCAGCCGCCGGAACCCGCCGACCAGCCGCTCCACCAGCACGCTGTAGCAGAGCTGGAAGGCCAGCATGACCACGCCCGCGGCGGGGATGACCAGCACGCTCCACTCGGAGTACATGTCCAGCGCGGCCGCGAGCACGACCAGGCCGACCGCACCCGAGATCCACATCACGAACAGGAACAGGGCCATCGAGCGCAGGTTGTACCGGTTCTTCAAGGTCAGCTGTCGGCGCAGCGCGTCGCCGGTGGGCGCCTCGCAGCCGGCCTCCCGCGTGACGACCCGCGCGATCGGGAACGAGGGCGAGCCGAGCAGGCCGGTGTCGTGGCGGATCGGCCCGTCGGTGGGCACCGTGGCCTTGGTCGCGTAGAGCACGTTCTGGCCGACGGCGTGACCCGCCGGGAAGGTGACGTCGTTGCCGACGAAGGAGCGGGCGCCGACGACGACCCGCGACATCTGGAACGACGTGGTCGAGTAGTCGGCGTTCACCATGGACAGGCCGTCGGACACCATGGTGCCGGTGCCGATGGTGCACAGGAACGGCGTGTCGAACCGGAACTCGATGCCGAAGTTGGACCCGGTCTGCACGACCTGCTGCAGGTCGACGCCGATCCAGCGCAGGTAGTTGACGACGTACGAGCTGTCGCCGAACAGGCGCATGAACAGCGCGGAGTTGGTCATCCCGGAGATCGTCGAGGCGAGCCAGTACCGGAAGCTGTAGAGCGGGTAGACGGTGTCGGGCTTCCACAGCAGGTTGAGCAGCCGCGGGATGACCACGATGGAGGCCAGGCCGAGCAGGAGCCCGACCACGAAGAGCACCGCCGAGGCCAGCACCAGGTCCAGATAGATCATGCTGCTGATCGAGAACGGCTTGCGGTCGACCAGGCCCTTCAGCAGCGGCACCTGGGTGACCAGCGCGACCAGCGCGCCGAAGAACAGCGGGCCGCGAGTGAGCACCTGGTTGGCGATCTTCACGCCGCTGTAGACGGTCTTGCGCAGCCAGCCGCAGCTGCGTGCGGGCACCAGCGGCAGGCCGGGGTGGCCCGGCTGGGCCGGCATGCCCTGCCAGCTCTCGCCGGCCGGCACCGTGTATCCCGGCGGCAGCGTCGAGGAGTGCCCGAGCCGCGCGCCGTCGCCGATGGTCGAGTTGATGTCCAGCGCGGTGTGCTCACCGACGATCACGTCGCTGCCGATGGTGATCCGGCCGGTCTGGATGTAGCCGGACTGGGCACGGTAGCCCATGAAATAGCAGTCCTTGCGGATGACCGTGTTGTCGCCGATCGTCAGCAGGTCGGTGCAGATCGGCATGACCGGCGACAGGATCACCACGTTGCGGCCGATCTTCGCGCCGAGCAGGCGCAGGTACCACGGGTAGAGCGGGGTGCCGTAGAACATCAGCAGGCGGCTGGCGCCCATGCACATGCGCACGTACCAGAAGCGCAGGTAGGTCAGCCCCCACAGAGGGATCTCCTGTTCCTTCCACCGCCCGATGAGCAGCCATTTCACGGCGATCGGATAGATGGCCAGGATCAGGAAGCCGACGATGCTGAAGGCCGCCGAGCGCAGGTACAGGTCGAGGTAGCCGTTCGCGGCGGCCATGAAGCGGAACGCGAAGATGAACAGGTAGCCGGCCATCACCGCGCTGCCCAGCCCCATCAGCAACTGCACCAGGCCGCAGGCCCAGTACTGCAGCGAACTCGCGCGCCGGGTCTGGCGCGCCGGGACCGGCGCGGTGCGCGGCCGCGCGTTCTCGGCGGCGACCGGGGCGACCGCGGCGGCCAGTGCCCGCACGGTGGGGTACACGTACACGTCACGCATGGATACCGAGGGCAGGTCGCCGCGCTGCCGCACCTTGGCGCAGAAACGCGCCATGAGCAACGAGTCCGCGCCCACCTCCTCGAAGAAGTGGCTCTCCACGCCGACCCGGTCCACCCGCACCACCTCGGCCAGCACCTCGGCGTACCCCTGCTCGACCGGGGTGGCGGGAGCGGCGGCGTCGGCGGGCGGCGCGGCCAGTCTGCGGTTGCCCGGCGGCGGCAGGCTCTTGCGGTCGGCCTTGTCGCTGGGCAGCATCGGGATCGCGTCGAGCTGCTCCAGGTACGACGGGATCATGTAGCCCGGCAGCCGTTCCCGCAGCCAGGCGTAGATCTGCTGGCGGTCCAGCGCGACCGTGTCCTTGCGCAGGCTGTAGTAGCCGACCAGCTCGGTCACGCCCGGCTCGGGGCGGTGCGTGTCCACCACGGCCTGCGCCACGCCCGGCACCTGCAGCAGCACCGACTCGATCTCGGTCAGCTCGATGCGATATCCGCGGATCTTCACCTGGGTGTCGATGCGCCCCAGGTATTCGATCTCCCCGGCCTCGTTGACCCGGCCCAGGTCCCCGGTGCGGTAGATGCGCCCGGAGGGGTTGTTCTTGAGCTTCAGGAAGTCGGGGATGAAGGCGCGCTCGGTCAGGTCGTCGCGGTTGACGTAGCCGACGGCCAGGCCGACGCCCGCGATGCCGATCTCGCCCAGCTCGCCCGGGGGCAGGGCGCGGGGCGCGTCGGGGTCGAGGATCACCGTGGCGTACGTCGGCAGCGGCAGGCCCAGCGTGATCGGCTTGTCCGGGTGCACCGGCGTCCAGGTCGCGGTGACGGTCGCCTCGGTGGGCCCGTACACGTTGAGGAAGCGGCGGTTCGGCCGGTGCCAGCGGGTGACCAGGTCCTGCGGGCAGGCCTCGCCGGAGACCAGCAGGAAGCGCAGGTCGGGCAGGTCCTCGTCGAGCGTGGCCAGCAGCGTCGGCACGCAGCACATCGCGGTGACGCCGCGCGCGGTGAGGAACTCCCACAGGTCCCGGCCGAGCAGGCTGGCCCCGCCGGGTTTGGGCACCAGGGTCGCGCCGACCATCCAGGACACCCAGATCTCCTCGACCGAGAAGTCGAAGGCGATGGTCATGCCCTGGTACATCCGGTCCTCCGGGCGCACCCCGTAGAGCTCGGCGGCAACCCGGACGAAGTTGACGATGGCGGCGTGCTCGACGGCGACGCCCTTGGGCCGGCCGGTGGAGCCGGAAGTGTAGATGATGTAAGCCAGCTCGTCGGCGGGCTCGCCGCGCTCGTCGCTGGTCAACCGGTCGTCGGCGGCCGCCGCCAGCTCGGCGGTGATCTCGTCTAGGCAGAGCACCTCGGCCTCGGCGACCTCGGCCAGGTGCTCGCGCAGGTGCGACACCGTCAGCACCAGCCGCGACCCGGAGTCGCCGACGATGTAGGCCAGCCGGTCGGCGGGGAAGCCGGTGTCCAGCGGCACGTACGCGGCGTGGATCTTCCCGATGGCGAGCATGCCGACGTACGACTGCACGGGCTGGTCGAACAGCAGCGCGATCCGGTCGCCGGGCCGGGCTCCGCGGCTGATCAGATGCCTGGCCAGCCGGTTGGCGCGCGCGTCGACCTCGTCGTAGGTGAGCGCCTCCTCGCCGGTGTCCACGGCGAGCTGCTCGCCCCGGCCGTACCGGCGCAGCCGGTCGCACTGCTGCTCGAACAGCTGGGACAGCCGCTCGCCCGGCCGCCAGCGCGGCTCGTGTTCGTAGCCCGGGCAGGTCAGCACGAGACCTCCGTTGCGACCGGGTTCGACGTCAGGGAACTCAGGAAGATCATTGACATCGAGGACGCGTGTGCTCATGGGCTTCTCCCTCCGCGGACGACTAGGACGGCTGAGCGGAACGGGCCGGGCCGGGGTGAGGCGGGGGCCGCGTTCGGCGAGGCGGTCGCCTGTCCGGCACGCCGCGCGGGGCGGCGCGCCGGACAGACCGCTGTCAGGCGGGGCGCATGGTGGCGCCCGCCGCTCAGCCCATGCCGTCCGCTCCGGAACGTGCGGTCGTCGGCTCGTCGGCCTCGGCGCCGGGGCGGCACGACTCCTCGATGGCGTCGATGACGATGCCGCACGCGGTGTCGATGACCTCGGCCGTCACGTTCAGCGGCGGCAGGATGCGGATGACGCAGTCGTCTCGGCCGCCGAGTTCGACGATCAGGCCGCGGCGCAGCGCCCGGGCCTGCACCTGGCGGGCCAGCTGCCCGGCCGAACGCCCGTCGCCCGGGTCGGCCAGTTCGACGCCCCACATCAGGCCGCGGCCGCGCACCTCGCGCACCACGGGGTGGGCCCGCAGCTCGCCGAGCCGGTCGGCCACCTGCGCCCCGCGCTCGCGGACGTTGGCCAGGATCTGGTCGCGGTGCAGGATCCGGACCGCCTCCGCCCCCGCGGCGAAGGCGAGCTGGTTGCCCCGGAAGGTGCCGGTGTGCGCGCCGGGCTGCCAGACGTCGAGCCGCTCGTCGTACATGATCAGCGCGACCGGCGTCCCGATACCCGACAGCGCCTTCGACGCGACGATCACGTCGGGCTCGATGTCGTACTGCTCGAACGCGAACCAGGTGCCGGTGCGCCCGCACCCGGTCTGCACCTCGTCGACGATCAGCGGGATGTCCAGCGAGCGGGTCAGCGCCCGCACCCGCCGGACGAAGTCGCGGGTGGCCGGGATGACCCCG
Organism: Catellatospora sp. NPDC049111; assembly: GCF_040648615.1. NCBI lineage: Bacteria > Bacillati > Actinomycetota > Actinomycetes > Micromonosporales > Micromonosporaceae > Catellatospora > Catellatospora sp. NPDC049111. The sequence continues at coordinate 125,322 of NZ_JBEZEB010000010.1, forward strand.
CCCTCGCCCTGCACCAGCTCCAGGATCACCGCGGCCGGCCGGGCGACGCCGCCGTTGGGGTCGAGCAGCGACTTCTCCAGCAGCCCGGCGCAGTTGGTCTCGCAGCTGTCGGGCCGCAGTCCCAGCGGGCAGCGGGCGCAGTACGAGTAGGGATAGAAGTGCACGCCGGGCACACCGTTGGCGATCGGGCGCTTCTGCGAGACCAGCCCGGAGGCGGCCATCGCGGCGTGGCTGCACCCGTGGTAGCCGCCCTGGAACGAGACGATGTCGCCGCGGCCGGTGGCCGTCTTGCAGAGCTTGATGGCGGCCTCGACGGCGTTGGCGCCGGTCGGTCCGCAGAAGTGCACGCGCATGCGTTCGCGCAGGCCAGGGGCCAGCATGGACAGCTGCGCCTCGACGAACGCGTCCTTGGCGGGGGTCGGGAAGTCCAGTGCGTGGGTCAGCCGGCCCAGCTGCGACGTGACGACGCGGACCAACTCGGGGTGGTTGTGGCCGAGCGAGAGCACGCCCGCGCCGGTGAGGAAGTCGATGAACACGTTGCCGTCGACATCGCGTACGAAGCTGCCGGAACCCTCGGCGATGGCGATGGGGATGTTGCGGGGATAGGTACGCGCGTTGGACTCGCGGCGCTGCTGGCGCTCCAGCAGTTCGGCCGAACGGGGTCCGGGCAGGTCGCAGTGGACGGACGGCCCGGTCAATGCGTCAGGCTCGCTGAGCATCGTCATTGGTTCTCCTCAGGCAGGACACGGTGGCGCCGGGAGGCTCCACCTGGGCGAGCGGCCCTCGAACTCCGCCCGGAAGGTGGAGGACGACGCCATAACGATTACCAAATGAAATCGTTAGCTCACCCTCCGTGATGCTACCGAGCGACCGATAGCTTGCTCCGGATTTCAGAAGGTTCGTCCGGTCTGCTATGGACCGAAGGACGGATTCCGGTCCGGACCCCTGCGGGGGACTTCGCGAAACTGGTATAAGAAAGGCCAGGTCAACACGTGTGCAAGCGGCGTGTCGGGCCCGGCGTGGCGGCCCCCACTACCATGCGCGTTATGTCCCGCACCTCGTACGCGCTCGCCGCGCTCGCCGCCCTGGCCCTCACCCTCACCGGGTGCACCTCCACAGCGGACGACAAGACCCCGCCCGCCGACCTGCCCGCCGCGCAGACCCTGCTGGCCGACGGGGCCAAGGCGATGGCCGAGGTCAAGTCCGCGCACTTCGTCATCGACGTCAACGGCAAGATCAGCGGACTGACCCTCAAGCGCGCCGAGGGCGACCTCACCCAGGCGGGCTCCGCGCAGGGCACCGCCTCCATCGAGCAGTTCGGCACCGCGATCGAGGCCCAGTTCGTGATCGTCGGCACCGACCTGTGGCTCAAGGCCGCCACCGGCGGTTTCCAGAAGCTGCCGCTGGCCGCCGCGGCCACCGTGTACGACCCGTCGGCCATCCTCGACCCGAACCGCGGCGTCGCCAAGCTGCTGACCAGCATCAAGACGGCGACCACCAAGGCCAAGGAGACGGTCGACGGCAAGGAGACCTACAAGATCCAGGTCGAGCCCGACCCGGTCGCGCTGGCCGCGCTGATCCCAGGCGTCGGCACCGGGGTCACCGGGAACATCTGGCTCGACGCCACCAGCAAGCAGCTGGTCAAGGGCGAGTTCACCATCCCGGCCAAGGGCAGTGACCCGGCCGGCACGGTCACCGTCACCTTCACCAAGTACAACGACCCGGTGACGATCAGTGCGCCCTGATCACGACGCCACGGGCGGCGGGGCGGTCCCCGGCAAGCACCGTCTCGCCGTCGGCATGGGCGCCCTCGCCGTGCTGCTCGGCGCGCTCGACGCGTACGTGCTGGTCTCGGTGCTGATCGACATCGTCAACGACCTCGGCATCCCGATCAACCACCTGGAGCGGGCCACCCCGCTGGTCACCGGCTACCTGCTCGGCTACGTCGCGGCGATGCCCCTGCTGGGCAGCCTGTCCGACCGGTACGGCCGCCGGGTCCTGATCCTCGCCTGCCTCGCCGCGTTCGCGGTCGGGTCCGTCATCACCGCGACGGCGACCGACCTGGCCCCGCTGGTCGCCGGCCGGGCGCTGCAGGGCATGGCCGGCGGCGCGCTGCTGCCCGTCACCATGGCGCTGATCGCCGACCTGTTCCCGCCCGCAGCCCGGCCCGCCACCCTCGGCTGGGTCGGCGCCGCCCAGGAACTCGGCGCGGTGCTCGGTCCGCTGTTCGGCGCGGCCGTGGCGCTGTGGATCGGCTGGCGCGGCATCTTCTGGATCAACATCCCGCTGGCCGTGCTCATCGGCGTCGCCGTCTGGCTGCTGGTCCCGCCGCACCGCCCCGACCCGGACGCTCCCCCGCGTCGCGTCGACGTCGTCGGCGGGCTGCTGCTCGCCCTCGTGCTCGGCCTGTGCGTGATCGGCCTGTACAACCCCGACCCCGCGCACGCCGTGCTGCCGAACTGGGGACCCGCCGTGCTCGCCGCGGCCGGCGTCGCCCTCGTCGCGTTCGTCGCCTGGGAGTGGCGCGCCCGCACCCGCCTGCTCGATCCGGTCGGCGTCGCCATGGGACCGCTGCTGGCGACGCTGGCCGCGAGCGCGTGCGCGGGCGCCGCGCTCATGGTCACCCTGGTCGACGTGGAACTCGTCGGGCACACCCTGCTCCGGCTGGACAGCCTGGACAGCACGCTGCTGCTCACCCGGTTCCTGGTCGCACTGCCGGTCGGCGCGGTGCTCGGCGGGCTGCTGCTGCGGCGGCTCAGCGAACGGGTGCTCACCGTCGTCGGCCTGGCCGGCTCCGCCGGGGCGTACCTGCTGATCGCGGGCTGGCCCGCCGACCTGCCGGCCGCCCGGCATGAACTCGGCCCGCTCAGCCTGCCCCGGCTCGACACCGACCTGGTGCTCGCCGGGCTCGGCCTGGGCCTGGTCATCGCGCCGCTGTCGGCACTGGTGCTGCGTATCGTGCCCGCCGTCCAGCACGGTGTGGCCTCGGCCGCCGTCGTGGTCGCCCGGATGATGGGCATGCTGCTCGGCGTCGCCGCGCTGACCGCCTGGGGCCTGCACCGCTTCCAGGAGTTCACCAAGGACCTGCCCACGCCGCTGCCGTTCGGCATGACCGAGGACGAGTTCCGCCGCGCCCTGGCCGCCTACCAGACCGCCCTGGACGCCGCGCTGCGCGCCGAGTACCGCGAGATCTTCCTCGGCACCGCCGCGATCTGCCTGCTCGGCGCCCTCGCCGCCCTCGGCATGCGCCCCCACCGCACCCCCACCCCGTCCACCCCCACCTCCGACGCCGCACCGGCTCCGGAGCAACCAGCCCTCGACAAGGTGTAAGGCCGCAACCTCCCACCACCCACCACCCACCACCCACCGCGCGTCGCGCCCCGCACGTCGCGCCCCGCACGAAGGAAGGGCACCTTCTTAACGCTATGCGTTGTAGAAGGTGCCCTTCCTAACGCCCGTGGTCGGGGCAAGGTGGGAAGATCACTGTTTCCGGTCGGAAAGTGAGGTCTGACCACAGGTTTTGACCCGAAACAGCGATCATGCTTCGACCAACCGATCCCACGATCGACCGGGGCGCGCCAGGCTCGGGCGGGCGGTCAGCCCTTGGCGGCCTTGGCCTCGGCCTTCATCTGCTTCTTGAACTCGCGGACCTTGGCCAGCGAGGCCGCGTCGCGGATGTCGGCGACCGAGCGCAGCGAGCCCTCCTCGCCGTACACCCCTGCGGCCTCGCGCCACCCCTCGGGCTGCACACCGAACTGCTTGCCCAGCAGCGCGATGAAGATCTGCGCCTTCATCTTGCCGAAGCCGGGCAGCGCGGACAGCCGCTTGAACAGGTCCTTGCCGTCCTTGGCCCCGGTCCAGATCTTCGCGGCGTCCCCGTCGTACTCGTCGGCGACGGCGCGGGCGAGCTTCTGCGAACGCTCCGCCATCGAGCCGGGGAATCGGTGGATGGCGAGCGGGGTCGCGTACAGCTCCGCGAACGCGGCCGGGTCGTAGTCGGCGATCTGCGCCGCGTCGAGCCGCTGCACGCCCATCCGCTCGGCCAGCCGGTACGGCCCGACGAACGCCTTCTCCAGCGGGATCTGCTGGTCCAGCAGCATGCCGAGTACTCGCGCAAACGGGTCATTCAGGAGGAGTTCATCCGCCGCGGCATCCTGTGCCAACCACAACTTCGCCATGGTCACAGGATCTCAAATCCGGCACGGGCAACCCACACGGCTCGGCGTATTCGCCGCCGCCGTACCCCCGGTAGCAACGTCAGTAGCATCGATCGACCCCTCCGGGTAGCATCGAATCCATGAAACTGAGCGTCAGCCTGCCGGCGGAAGACATCGAGTTCATCGATGACTACGCCGACCGCCGGGGCAGCGCTTCCCGGTCCGCGGTCCTGCACCGCGCCATCGACCTGCTGCGGGCCAGTGAACTCGAAGACGCCTACGCGGCGGCCTACGACGAGTGGGACGCCGGCGAGGACGGCCGGCTGTGGAGCGCCACCGAAGGCGACGGGCCGGCAGATGCAGCGCGGTGACGTGTACCTGGTCAACCTCGACCCGGCCCAGGGATCTGAGTCCAACAAGGTCCGGCCTGCGGTTCTCGTGGGCAACACCGTGGCCAACCGCACCGCGGAGCGAAACGGCCGCGGTGTCGTCACGCTCGTGCCGGTGACCTCGAACACCGAACGGGTCTACCCGTTCCAGGTGCTGATCCCGGCGGGTGAGGCCGGGCTGAACCGCGACTCGAAGGCCCAGGCGGAACAGGTCAGGTCCGTCGACTTCGTCCGCCTCCGCCAACGGCTCGGCAGCTTACGCCCCGAAACGCTGAGCAGGCTGGACGCCGCGCTCCGCGTACACCTGGATCTGTAGCGCCGGATGTGCCCGGCATCTGGTGGAAAGTCGGCGCAAGATACGTGCACCTGCCCGGCAAGTCGGGTGACCTTGGTCAGGCCGGGACGGCCACCCGCGCGCGAGACCACCAGGGGCGGGTGACCAGGCCGCCGAGCAGGCAGCCGACGGCGTTGACCAGCACGTCGTCGACGCTGCACACCCGGTTGGCAACGAACAGCAGCTGGGTCACCTCGATCGCCAGCGAGCAGGCCGCCCCGAGCAGCAGCAGCCGCGCGGGCGAGGCGAGCGCCGCGAAACGCACCGGCGCGCCCGCCCCGAGCGCGAAGAACACGAGCAGGTTGCCGCCTATCTGCGCGACCACCCACGGCAGCGGCATGGTGAACTGCTGGCCCAGGTCGCTCAGCGGCACGAGGTACAGCATGGTCGTGTCCGGCGGCACCTGTTGCGGCGTCATCGTCATCCACACCCAGGGCAGCGTGCCGAGCACCATGGCGCCCTCGGCCAGCGACAGGCGCCACGCGTGGGCCCGCGGCACGCCCGCCCGCGACCGGCGCCGGACCAGGCCGGCGACGATGAGCAGGGTCAGGGGCACCAGCGCCGCCGTTGTGATCAAGACGGTGTGCCAGTGCGCCCATACCTGTGCCATGCGCAGCAGGTTAGTGCACACGTCCCTGCACCGTGCGCCGCGCGTTGGTGCACGATGTCAGGGTGCAGACGCTGCTGGAGACCGCTGACATCGATCATCTGCGAACCGCGCTGACCGGCGCCGGGTTCACCGCCTCGGGCATCGCCGACCGGCTGGGGCCGCAGGCGTCGGCCGACGCGGGCCGCAGCGACTTCCGGGCCGCGCTGCGGATCACCGGTTCGGGTGATCCGCTGGACACCCTGATCCGGCTGTTCATCTGCGGGCAGACCGAGCCGGAGGCCGCCGTCGCCGCCGCGCTGGCTCCGCTGCCGGTGGCCGCGGCCCGTGCGGCCGGGCTCGTCGTGCTCGCCGACGGCGGGCTCGCGGCGGGCGTCGACCTGGAGCCGTACGGCGACTGGTGGGTCCTGTCCGACCTGCCCGCCCAGCCGGGCCGCCAGCTGCCCGCCGACCACGTGCTCGGGGTGGGCGGCGCGTCCACGACGCTGGCCGGCGCGACGGTGCGCACACCCGTCGGCACCGCCCTCGACCTCGGCACCGGCTGCGGCGTGCAGGCGCTGCACCTGAGCACGCACGCGCGTTCGGTGACCGCCACCGACCTGTCGCCGCGCGCGCTGCGGTTCGCCGCGACGACGGCGGCGCTCAACGGCATGAGCTGGGAGCTGCTGCAGGGCGACATGCTCGCCCCGGTCGCCGACCGCCGGTTCGACCTGGTGGTCAGCAACCCGCCGTTCGTGGTCGGGCCCGGCCTGGCCACCCACGTGTACCGCGACTCCGGCCGGGCCGGCGACGGCGTCTGCGCCGAGCTCGCCGGGGCCGCGCCGACGCTGCTCAACGAGGGCGGCACGATGCAGTTCCTGGCCAACTGGGTGCACGTGAAGGGCGAGGACTGGGAGGACCGCGTCGCGAGCTGGTTCGCGGGCACCGGCATGGACCTGTGGGCGATCCAGCGCGAGGTCAGCGACCCGCTGGACTACGTACGCCTCTGGCTGGCCGACGCGAGCGAGAAGCACGACGCGTCGCGGGCAGCCGAGTGGCTGGACTGGTTCGCCGCGCACGGCGTCGAGGCGATCGGCTTCGGCCTGGTCACCGCCCGCCACAGCGGCAAGGCCGACCCGTCGATCGTCTGCGAGGACCTGCGCCAGCAGGTGCAACCCCCGCTCGGCGACCGCGTCACGGAGTGGTTCTCCCGCCGCGACTGGCTCGACGCCCGCGACCGCGACCAGCTCCTCGCTGCCCGCTACCGCCGCGTCGACGGCCTCCAGCTGCGCCAGGAGGCCACCATGGGCGAGGACGGCTGGATCGTCGACCGCCAGCTCCTGGCCATGCCCGAGGGCCTGCGCTGGGTCGAGGAGATCGACCCCCTCATCCTCGCCCTGGTCAGCGGCTCCAACGGCGACCTCCCCCTCCACGACCAGATAGCCCTCCTGGCCACCGCCCACGAAGCCCCCACCGAAGCCCTCGCCGACGCCCTCCTCCCCGTCCTGGACCACCTCGTCGAACGCGGCCTCCTCCTCCCCTCCTGAGGGGTTGATCATGAACCTATGGGCGTGTTCGACGGCGTGTCGCCACCCTGTAACCGTGATCGACTTCGACAGGGCAGGCTAGGGGGATGCGTGCGGTGGTGCAGACGGTCAGCCGGGCGAGCGTGACCGTCGCCGGCGAGGTCGTCGGGGAGATCAAGGACGGGCTGCTGGTGCTGCTGGGGGTCACGCACAGCGACACCCGGGCCACCGTGGAGACGATGGCCCGCAAGGTGTACGAGCTGCGCCTGCTCGACGGCGAGCGCAGCGCCTCGGACGTCGGCGCACCACTGCTGGTGGTCAGCCAGTTCACGCTCTACGGCGACGCCCGCAAAGGCCGCCGCCCCACCTGGCAGGCTGCCGCCCCCGCCGAGGTGGCCGAACCGATGGTCACCGCGTTCGTCGAGGCGCTCCGGGCCCGCGGCGCCACCGTCGAAACCGGGCGCTTCCGCACCCACATGCTGGTCGAGTCGGTGAACGTCGGCCCGAACACGGTGATCCTCGACCTCTAACAGCCACCGACACCACCGCCCGCCCCGGCACCGTTGGATGATCACGGTGCCAGGGTGGCGACACGCCGTCGAACACGCCCATAGGTTCATGATCAACGCGGAAGGGTGGGGTCAGAACAGGGGGCCCTTGCGGGCGGTGGATTGGGTCAGCCAGTCCTGGAGGAGGCCGCGCCAGTCGGTGTCGGCGATGGTGGCAGGGTCGACCGTGAATCGGCCGAAGATGTCGCGGTCGGCGAGCGGGCCGACCTTTCTGTCCAGTTCCATCACGACGTGCAGCTTGCGGTCGGTCGCGACGAAGGTGACCTCGAGGTTGCGCACCTGGGCGGCGTGCGCCGAGCCGGGCAGGAACTCGATCTCCTGGTAGAAGGGCAGCGTCTGCGGCAGCCCGCGCAGGCGGCCCTTCTCCATGTGCGCCTTCACGAACTGGAAGCCGAGCTTGCTCAGCGCGTCGAGGATGTGCTGCTGCGCCGGCATCGGCTCGATCTCGACCGGGTCCAGGTCGGTGCGGTCGACCGCACGGGCGACCTCCAACTCGGTACGCAGGCCGACGTTCATCCCGGCGATCGGCTGCCCGAAGGCGCGGGTCAGCGGCGTCTCCAGCGGCACGTCGCAGGTGATGTCGAATATCCGACGCTCCCGCGCGGCCAGTGTGAAGCCCTCCACCACCTTCTGCCGGCTGATCTCTCCCGTGGACTGGTCACCGAGCAGGCCGCCCTGCACACCGACGTCGGTGACCAGCACCAACGCGATGTACCCGATCGATACCTGGTGATCACCACCGGTGACCTCGACGGTGCCGGTGAGCTTGCCGCCGGGCTTGGCCCGCGACACCGTCAACTCCGTCCGCACGGACGGCCCGCCGACCCCGAACATGCGCATCAGGCGCTTCACGACCACACGTCCCTCCCCTGTCCGCCCCATCGTGGCAGATTCACGAAATCGTCTCACCGCCGTCTCACGCGCCATACACCAAGCTGTCCAGTACACAAGGCGACACGGGGAGGACAGCGATGAGCGACGAGAGCATGGAAGCAGTGGCCGTACTGGACAGCACGACTGCCGATCTGGACGAGACCGATGAGCGAGGCGTCTCGACCGACCTCGTCCGCGCGTACCTCAACCTCATCGGCCGCACCAAGCTGCTGACCGCCGAGCAGGAGGTCGTGCTGGCGCGCCGCATCGAGGCCGGCCTGATGGCCGAGTACGTGATGGAGCGCGACGGCATCGAGCACGACCGCGACCTGGAGACGGTGATCCGCGAGGGCCAGGCCGCCAAGAACCACCTGCTGGAGGCGAACCTGCGCCTGGTGGTCAGCATCGCCAAGCGCTACACCGGACGCGGCATGGCGTTCCTGGACCTGATCCAGGAGGGCAACCTCGGCCTCATCCGCGCCGTCGAGAAGTTCGACTACACCAAGGGCTACAAGTTCTCCACGTACGCCACCTGGTGGATCCGCCAGGCCATCACCCGCGCCATGGCCGACCAGGCCCGCACCATCCGCATCCCGGTGCACATGGTGGAGCAGGTCAACCGCATGGTCCGGGTGCGCCGCGACCTCGCCGCCGCGCTCGGCCGCGAGCCGTCCATCGCGCAGATCGCGGTCGCCCTGGAGATCCCGGAATACCAGGTCATCGAGCTGATCTCGTACGACCGTGAGCCGGTCAGCCTGGACCAGGCCGTCGGCGAGGACGGCGAGAGCGCGCTGGGCGACTTCGTCGCCGCGGTCGACCCGCGCGGTGACGCCGCCGACGCGCTCGCCCAGGGCCAGCTGCGCGACGAGGTCGAGATCGTGCTGTCCACCCTGTCGACGCGCGAGCAGGCCGTGATCCGGCTCCGCTTCGGCCTGGACGACGGCCGCCAGCGCACCCTGGACGAGGTCGGCAAGGAGTTCGGCCTGTCCCGCGAGCGCATCCGCCAGATCGAGAAGACCACGCTGCTGAAGCTGCGCAGCGGCGAGCGCGCCGAGCGCCTCTCGGTGTACGCCGCCTGACGCTTCTGAGCACGTCAGCACACAGCCCCGGCCGATCGGCCGGGGCTGTGCCGCGTTCGGGTCCCGCGACGGCTCAACCTTTTCGGACTGTCGGGTGTTCGTGCGAGTGGACACACGAGGGGAGACCGGCCCGATGCCCGACGACGACTTCGAGGCGTTCGTGGAGCAGCGCTACAGCGCGCTGTTACGCACGGCGTACCTGCTGTGCGGTTCCCGCGATCGGGCGGAGGACCTGCTGCAGAGCGCGCTCGCCGCGGCGCTGCCGAAGTGGCGGCGGATGGACCACCCCGAGGCGTACCTGCGCCGGGTCATGGTGAACCAGCTGGCCAACGTCTGGCGGCGGCCGATCCGGGAGATCGTGACCGCGGTGCTGCCGGACCGGCCGGGGCACGATCCGGCGATCGAGGACCGCGACGAGCTGTGGACCGCGCTGCGCCGGCTGCCGGTGCGCATGCGGGCGGTGCTGGTGCTGCGGTACTGGGAGGACCGGTCGGAGCAGGAGACCGCGCAGATCCTGGGGGTGAGCGTGGGCACGGTGAAGAGCCACGCCTCGCGCGGCCTGGACCGGTTGCGTGAGCTGGTGCCCGCCCCGTCGATGGCCACCGCGAACGGGGAGAACTGACATGATCGACGAACTGCGCGCCACCCTGGACCGGCACGCCGACGAGGTCAGGCCGCGGCCCGAGCCGTACGCCCGGGTGGTTCGGCTGCGCCGGCGACGCCGACAGCAGCGGGTGACCGTCCTGGCCGTCGTCTTCGTGCTGCTGGTGACCACGCCGACCATCTGGCTGCTGACCCCGCCGGGGGACGGACCGCACCAGCCCGCCGCGTCGGTGCCGGCCGCGCTGCTGCCCCTGCTGCGCTCGCCCACCCGCGGCAGCCTCGCCGGTGACGCGGCGTTCCTGGACGTGATGCGGCGGCGCACCGCGGCCGAGGTCGGCTCGGTGCGCGGCAACCCGGGCGACGGGCCGTACATGCCCACCGACCCGGATCGCATCAAGGTGCTGTTCGCCGGTGACATCGGCTCGCGGCGCTATGTGCTCACCGCGGGCATGGACGGGTGGCCGCTCAAGGCGGCGTTCCTCGGCGATTCGGGTGAGGGGCCGGAGGAGCTGTACCAGACCGGCTCCGGATCGCTGGAGGCCGCCGAGGAGACCAACTTCGGCACGGGCGACGGGGTGCACCCGGAGGAGAGCTTCCTGCTGCTCGGACCCGTCGGAGCGGTGTACGAGCAGGGACAGGCGTTGTGGTCGTCCACCGGCGTGACCCGGACCTGGCACCCGGTCGACGCCCCGGACGGGTACTACGCCGTCGTGGAGGTCACCCGGAGCCAGCGGCTGCGGGTGCGGCTCGGGGACACGGTGCTTCGCGAGGTCCAGACCTACCCGGCTGACACGGGCCCGGTGGTGGGACTCGACCCGAAGCCGTACGGCGGGCGGGGCACGCCCTTCCCCGACGTGGCCGAGCAGGTCGGCAGTTCGCTGCTCAGGCTGACCCAGCTCACGGGCACCGGTGCGACGCTGCGGGTGCTGTGGAGCTCGCAGGTGCCCGCGCCCGGCGCGGCCGACGGGACGGGGCGCGCGGTCACCGTCCAGGTGGTGACGGCTGACGGGGGTGGGCCGTACTTCACCGGGATCGCCGACGCGGACGGCAACTGGCGGGACCACCCGACCGGTTCCGGCTTCGCCGCCGGGCCGGAGCAGGCGCTGATCGTGATGCGCCTGCCCAGTTACGCGGCCGAGGACAACCAGCGGCTGCAGATCATCGCGCCGCCGTCGGCGGTCCGGGCGGAGCTGGTGCGGGACGGACGGGTCGACGAGGTCCCCCTGACCAAGGGGGCGGGGTCGTGGACCGAGGCGGGCAAGGTTACGGCGACCGTGCGGGCGTACGACGCCGCAGGCAACCTGCTGGCGACGGCCGAGTTCACCGACCTGCTGCCCCCGCAGTGCGACCGCCTCAATCCGCCGACCTGCCAGGCGTCGGCCGCCGCACCGTCCGCACCGGACACGGCGGGACCAACGCCGTGAGTGGTGCGGGCCGGAGCCGCACGGGGAGCGCCGGCCCGCACCGCCGTGCACGGGCCGGAGCAGCGGCCCCGACGCGCACAGCACGGCCGAGCCGCAGCCCGGCCTGCTCAGCCTGCATCGGAGGTTAAGAAGGGCACCTTCTTCTACGCGGAGCGTGAAGAAGGTGCCCTTCCTTCACCTCAGTTGGCGGGGGCCGGTGTCGGGGCGGGGGGTGGAGGTGGCGAGTTCGCCCAGGGCGTGCAGGACGGAGACGCCGGTGGGGTGCACCAGGATCGGGTTGAAGACGAGGTGGCGCAGGCGGGCCGTGTCGGCGGCGAGCTGCCCGATGCGGACCAGGAGCGCGGCCAGGGCGTCGGCGTCGGCGGCGGCGAGCAGCGGGGCGGCCTTCGGGGCGCGGACCAGGGCCGCGGCGTCGGTGTCGGTGAGCGGCGCGGCGCGCCAGGCGCGGTCGCCGACGAGTTCGGTGACCGGGCCGGCCAGGCCGAAGCCGACGACCGGCCCGAACGCCGGGTCGTCGACGACCTCGACCACGCAGGCGATCCCCGGCGCGACCATCGGCTGCACCAGCACCTCGACTCCCGCGCCGAACAGCTGCTCCAGGTCGGTGTAGGCGCGGCGGACCTCGTCCGGGCCGCCCAAATTGAGGCGTACCGCGCCGAGGTCGATGCGGTTGGGCCGGTCGGCGACCTTCAGCGCCACCGCGGCTCCGTAACCGGCCGCCGCGGCGGCGACCTGCTCGGCGCCTGCCGCGCGGGTGCTCGGCACGACGGGGATGCCGTACGAGTCCAGCAGGGTGTCCAGTTCGGGCGCGGCCGGGTCGGCCCCGGGCGGCGCGGGCGGCAGCGTGCCCGCGGGCGCGCGCAGCCAGGCGGCGCGGCGGGTCACCTGCGCGAGCGCCCGCACCGCCTCCTCGATCGAGCGGTAGGACGGCACCTGCGCCGGTCCGCGCCCGGCGAGGAAGCTCGCCAGCACCGGCTTGTCCGCGTCGCGCACGGCGTCGGCCAGCGCGTCGGCGTACGGGCCCAGCAGCGCCGTCTCCGCGCTCTGATCGGCGGCGAGCGGGCCGGTCGGCAGCGGCGGCGCGACGACCACGACCACGGCGTCGGTGTCGTCGCTGTGCAGGGCGGCGTGCACCGCGGCGGCGAACTCGTCCGGCTTGGCGGCCGGACCGACCGCCCCCGAGCGGCCGACGCGCAGCCCGACGGCCCGGATCTCGGCCGAGGCCAGCGCCGACAGCGCGAACGCGTTGCTGACCACGCCGATCCGGTCCCCGGTCGGCAGCGGTTGGGCCGCCAGCAGTGTCGCCACGTCGAACAGCTCGCCGACGGTGCCGACCTCGATCACGCCGGAGTGCGCCCGCAGTGCCTGCATCGCGGCCTCGTCCAGGGTGGACCCGCCGTGGCCGGTGTGCCCGGCGAGCATCACGATCGGCTTGTGCCGCCCGGTGGTGCGGGCGATCCGGGCGAACTTGCGCGGGTTGCCGAACGACTCCAGGTACATCGCGACGACGTCGGTGTGCGGGTCCTCGGCCCAGAACTGCAGCAGGTCGTTGCCGGACACGTCGGCGCGGCGGCCCGCGCTGACGAATCCGCTCACGCCCAGCCCGCGCCGCTCGGCCTCGGCCAGCAGCAGCAGGCCCAGCGTGCCGGAGTGGCAGAACAGGCTCACCCGGCCGGGGCCCGGCAGCCGGGGCACCAGCGTGGCGTTGAGGCTCACCGCGTGGTCGGCGATGCCGAGGCTGCCCGGCCCGATCACCCGCATGCCCGCGACCCGCGCGGCCCGCACCAGGTCACGGCGCTGCGCCGGGTCCAGCTCGGTGAGCACGAGCAGCCCGTGCACCCCGGCCGCGGCGGCGTCGGCCAGCACGTCGGGCAGCGCGGCGGGCGGCGTCGCCACGACAGCCAGATCGATGCCGGGACCGCTTGGCGTATCTCCGCCACGTCCCAGGCCGGATCCCGGCTCCCCAGGGCGGGACGAGCCGCTGATCGCCGTAGGCTGCCGCGGATCGGGCCCACCCGTCGCGGCCGCCCCCCGTGAGCCGTCGCCGGCGGCGGGCGGCGCGGGCGGAGACTGCGGGCTCAGCTCCGCGAGCGAGCGCAGCGGCCCGTCTGGGTGCACGTGGTGCACCGGGCCGGCGAATCCGCTCGCGCGCAGGTGGGCCAGCACCGCCGCGCCGACGCCGTGCCCCGACGCGCTCGCGCCGTAGACGGCCACGGCGCGCGGGCGCAGCAGGCGGGCCACCGAGCGGGCCTCGGTGCGCTGCTCGCGGTCGGCCTGCACGGCACGGGAGCGTTCGGTGGGCGCGACCGGGAACGTCAGCGTGACAACGCCGTCGGCGTAGCGCCGGGTCACCTCATACCCGGCGTCGGTGAACACGCGCAGCATGGCCCCGTTCTCGGGGAGCACCTCGGCGACGAACCGGGTGATGCCCGCCTCGGCCGCCGCGGCGGCCAGATGCTCCAGCAGCACCGAGCCGACGCCCCGGCCCTGGTAGGCGTCCTCGACCACGAACGCGACCTCGGCGTCGACGGCCTGCTCGCCGAGCCGCTCGTAACGGCCCACCGCGACCAGCCGCTCGCCCGCGGCGACCACGAACGCCTCCCGGTCGACGTGGTCGACGTTGACGAACCGGTGCAGGTCCCGGGCCGGAATCCGGGGGTACGGCGAGAAGTAGCGCAGGTAGCGGGTGCGCTCGGAGAAGCGCGAGTGCATCGCGACCACCGCGTCGCCGTCCTCCGGCGTGATCTGCCGCAGGTGGACCGTGGTGCCGTCGGACAGCAGCACATCCGCGCCGGTCACGGCTCAGTCCCGGGGGTCGTGCGGGTCGAGCCCGTGCAGCGGGAAGACCGCCTTGCGCGCCGCCATGATCGCTCGGTCGAGCTGGTCGCCCTCGGCCTCGGGCTGCCACGGGGTGAACGTGGTGTCGCCGCCGTCGGTGAGCGTGCTCGGCACCGCCCGCCCCGGCACCCGGCGCGCGGCGAACTCCCGCCACGACTCCGGCAGCGCGGTGGCCGGGTCCAGCGGCTCGCCGGTGACCATCGCCAGCAGGTGCGTCCAGGCCCGTGGCACCACCTCGACCAGGGCGTATCCGCCGCCGCCGGTGGCCACCAGCCGTCCCTCGCACACCTCGTCGGCGAGCGCGCGCACGGCCAGCTGCGCCGCCCGCTGCCCGTCGACGGTCAGCCGCAGGTTCGCCAGCGGGTCGAGCCGGTGCGTGTCCGCGCCCGCCTGCAGCACGATCAGCTGCGGCCGGAAGGCGCGCACCACCGACGGCACCACAGCGTGGAACGCGCGCAGCCAGCCCCGGTCGCCGGTGCCCGGCGGGAGCGGGACGTTGACCGCGGTGCCCTCGGCCTGCGGGCCGCCGGTCTCCTCGACGTAGCCGGTGCCGGGGAACAGGGTCAGCGGACCCTCGTGCAGGCTGACCGTGAGCACGCGTGGGTCGTCGTAGAAGATCTCCTGCACGCCGTCGCCGTGGTGCACGTCGACGTCGATGTACGCGATCCGCTCCGCGCCCTGGGCGAGCAGGTCGGCGATGGCGACGGCGGGGTCGTCGTACACGCAGAACCCGGCCGCGCGGGCGGGCATCGCGTGGTGCAGGCCGCCCGCCACGTTGACCGCGCGCCGGGCCCGGCCCGACCACACGGCCCGCGCCGCGGCCAGGGTCGCGCCGCAGACCAGCGCCGACGACTCGTGCATGTGCTCGAAGACGGGGTTGTCCGGGGTGTTGAGGCCGTACCCGCGGAAGAACGGGTCGTCCGGGGCGGCCCGGACCGCGTCCAGATAGTCCCGGCGGTGCACACGCAGCAGCTCGGCCTCGGTGGCCGGCTCCGGTGCGACCAGTTCCACCCCGGGCCGGTCGAGCACACCCAGCTCCCGGGCGAGCGCCATGGTCAGCTCGACGCGCACCGGGTTCAGCGGATGGTCGCCCAGGTTGTAGCCCAGCAGCGCGTCACTCCACACCACGGTCGCCGTCATGACCTGCCCTCGCCCCTCATCCGCGGCCGATCGGCCGGGACGGGTCGGTGATCCAGTGGCTCCAGGAGCCGACGTACAGCGCGGCGTCGGTGCGGCCCGCAGCGTGCAGGGCGAGCACGGTGTGCGCGGCGGTCACCCCGGAGCCGCAGTACGCCCCGACCGGCGTGTCGCCCAGGTCGGCGAACACCTCGGGCAGGTCGGCGCGCAGCGTGCCGTCGGCGTTGACCAGCTCGCCGTAGGGCAGGTTGCGGGCACCCGGCACGTGCCCGGCGACCGCGTCGATCGGCTCGGTCTCGCCCCGGAAGCGCGGCGCGACCCGCGCGTCCAGCAGCACCCCGTCGGCGGCGAGCGCCGCGGCAGCGGCCGCATCGAGCACCGGCATGCCACCGGGCGCCACGGTCACGTCGCCCCGGACGACGTCGGCCGGCTTGTCGGTCACTTCGCCGCCCGCGGCGGACCAGGCGGCGAAGCCGCCGTCGAGCACCCGTACGTCGGCGTGCCCGGCCCAGCGCAGCGTCCACCAGGCTCGCGCCGCGGCCATGCCGTCACCGGCGTCGTAGACCACGACGGGCCGGCCCTCGCGTACGCCCGCGGCGCGCAGCGCGCCCTCCAGCGCCTCGGGGTGCGGCAGCGGGTGGCGGCCACCCGGTCCGGGCGGCCCGCACAGGTCGCGGTCGAGGTCGACGAAGACGGCTCCGGGCAGGTGGCCGGCGTCGTAGTCGTCGCGGCCGGGCGGGCCGGACAGCCGCCACCGCACATCCAGCACGGTCGTGGGCTGCCCCGAGCGGAGCCGGTCGGCCAGCTCCACCGCAGTGATCAGTGGTGTACGCACATGAGCCAGTCAACACCATGGCCGCGCTGTGTCGTAGCGCACTGTCCCACCCGGCTGCGAGACTTCGCGCCGTGTGGTCCCGGCCGGTTCCGTCGGAGATGGACGAGGCGCTCGCGACAACGAGGGCGGTCGGTGCGACACTGCTGAAACCCGCCCAGAAGGTGGAGTGGGGCGGCTATTCGGGCTACTTCGTCGATCCGGACGCACCTGCCGGAGAGGTGGCATACGACCCGTTCCGGCCGCTCGACGAGGCAGGCCTGCGCGAACCGCCATGAGCGGAGCGGCCGCAGGTTGATCAACCGATAGACGCCGACGGGTGTCGCTGCGGTGACACGCAATAGAATCGCAGCCAGCGACTTGGAGAGGACCCGTTCATGTCCGACCTCATTGACACCACCGAGATGTACCTGCGCACGATCCTCGAGCTCGAGGAGGAGGGCGTGCCGCCGCTGCGCGCCCGCATCGCCGAGCGCCTGCACCAGAGCGGCCCGACGGTCAGCCAGACCGTGGCCCGCATGGAGCGCGACGGGCTGCTGACCGTCGTGGAGACCGACCGCCACCTGCAGCTGTCCGAGGCCGGGCGGGCGCACGCGGTCGCCGTCATGCGCAAGCACCGCCTCGCCGAGCTGCTCCTGGTCAACGTGATCGGCATGCCCTACGAGGAGGCCCACGAGGAGGCCTGCCGCTGGGAGCACGTGATGAGCGACGCCGTGGAGAAGCGGGTCTACGACCTGCTCAACCGGCCGACCCGCTCGCCGTACGGTAACCCCATCCCGGGCCTGGACGCCCTGGACATCAAGCCCCGCGACACCGAGGGCGGCGACACCCCCGAGCGCAACCTGGCCTTCCCCGGGCTCACCGGCCAGGTCGTGGTGCGCCGGATCTGCGAGAGCGTGCAGACCGACTCCGAGGTGCTGCGCCAGCTGCACGCCGCCGGCGTCGACCCGGGCGCGACGGTCACCGTCGCCCAGGAGCGCGACGGCGTCTCCATCGACCACGGCGGCGAGCCCGTCCGCCTGCCTCGCGAAGTCGCCTCCCGCGTCTTCGTCACCAGCCGCTGACAGCGAAACAGGCTCCACCTGCCGTTCGAGACGGCCGGTGGAGCCTGTTTTCGTATACGTCTCAGACGCCCGCGCGGTCGATGTCCTTCGCGAGTTCGACGACGGCGGGCAGCAGGGCCGCGGCGTCGCCGCCCTCGGGCAGGGTCACCTTGAGCACCAGCAGCCGGGCGTTGCCCGCCAGCCAGCCCACCTCCGCGTACGGGCCGCGGCCCTTGGCGGCGGGTTTGAGCTGCGAGTAGGCGACCTTGCCGAGCGCCGACACGGCCTTCGCGCCGTCGGGCAGCATCGCGTCCTTGAACACGGCGACGTCGGCCTTGGTCGGACTCACCGAAAGGCTTAACTCCGGCAGCGCCGCCTCGGTCGGCCGGGCCACGCACGTGTTGGTCTTCTGGTGGTTGGCCGCGCCGGCTATCGCCATCCGCACGCCGAGCCGCTGCTCGATGCGGGCGGAGTCCAGCAGCAGGCATGCGCCGGTCGGCGTCGGCGGGCTGGGCGACACCACCCGGGGCGCCTGCTCCGCGGGCGGCTCGTGCGCCGACGCTCCGGCGCCGGAGCAGCCCGCCAGCAGCGTTCCGCTCGCCATCAGCGCCATCACCGTCGTCCGCACCGGACCAAACTAGCCGCTGCCGGGGTACGCCGAAAGTCCGCTCACGTTCGGGTGGCGTGCCTAGCCTGATGCCATGACGGGAAAAGTGGTGCATTTCGAGCTGCCGGCCGACGACATCGAGCGGGCCCGCGCGTTCTACACCGACGCCTTCGGCTGGCAGCTCGACGCCATGCCGGAGTTCGACTACATCTGGGTGCGCACCGTGGCCACGGACGACCGGGGCAACCCGGCCGAGCCGGGCGCCATCAACGGCGGCATGACCCGGCGCGAGGCTCCGGTGACCGGCCCGGTCATCACGATCGAGGTCGAGGACGTCGACACCGCGCTCGCCAAGATCGTCTCGTGCGGCGGCCGGGTGCTCCAGGAACGACAGGCCGTGGGCACGATGGGCTTCACCGCGTACGTCGCCGACACCGAGGGCAACACCGTCGGGCTCTGGCAGAACGCGTGACGGGGACGGGACCGGCCCGCCCCCGTCGGCGCGAACCGGTCAGCCCACCTGCTCGATCTGGCCACGGACCTGGATGAACTCGGCCTTGACCTCGTTCACCGTCTTGAAGTACCAGACCACCATGCCCAGGCTGCCCTTGTCGGCCCAGGCGCAGACCACCAGCGGCACCGCCTCGGTCTTGGCGCTGCCGCACTTCGCCTCGCCGCCCAGCGGGCCCGCGTCGACCGGGATGATGCCGGTGGCGACCACGCCCGACGTGCCCATGCCGGCGAACGCGGCGTCGACCTCCTGGCCCGGGTCGGTGATGCGCGCCGAAGCCGCGAAGATCATCACCAGGTCCCGCTTGGCCTGGTCGCCGTAGAAGGCCGCCACCGCGCCCGTCGCCGACGGCAGCGTGGCCTCGAAGCTGCTCTTCATGGTGTCGGTCACCGTTTCGAGCTGCGGATCGGTCGACTTCGGCCGTCCCGCGAGCGTCGCGGGCGCGACCACGGTGATCTCCTTTGCCGCGGCCTGCGCGCTGGCCGAGGCGATCACGCCGTCGATCTCCTGCTCGATCTGGTCGGCGGTGTCCTTCACCAGGTACCAGACGCCGACGCCGCCGCCGCAGCAGAGCAGGAGCACGCCGAGCGTGATCCCGATCCACAGACCCGCCCGCGACTTCTTCGGAGTCGGCGGCACGGGGTAACCGGGCTGCGCGGGGTATCCCGGCTGCGCCGGGTAGCCGGGCTGAGCCTGATATCCCGGCTGCTGGGGGTAGCCGGGCTGGGCGGGGTAGCCGGGCTGGGCCGGGTAACCGGGCTGCTGGGGGTAGCCGGGCTGCTGGTCCGGGGACGGGGGCGGATACGACATGGGGGCTCCTGGCACTCGGGGGTCAGCGCATCGTATCGGCGCACCCCGTCATCCCGGACCTTCCGTGTCCGGGTCCGGACTGCGTAGCGCCCGGTCCCCGGCTGTCCGGGCGTGTCCGCCCGCTCCGGGGAGAAGATGGGGGCATGACCGCCAAGCGACGCATCGGCAACGACGGACCCGAGGTCAGCGCCATCGGCCTCGGCTGCATGGGCATGAGCTTCGCCTACGGGCAACGTGACGACGAGGGGTCGGCCGCGACGCTGCGGCGCGCCCTGGACATCGGGGTGACCCACTTCGACACCGCCGACATGTACGGCTACGGCCACAACGAGGAACTGATCGGGCGCACCATCGGCGACCGGCGCGACGAGTACGTGCTGGCCACCAAGTTCGCCAACCGCGGCGAGCTGGACGCGCAGGGCGACCTGGTCCGGCGCTGGGTCGACTCGTCGCCCCAGTGGGCCCGCGAGGCGCTGGAGGACTCGCTGCGCCGCCTGCGCACCGACCGCATCGACCTGTACTACATGCACCGGCGCAGCCCCGACGTGCCGATCGAGGACACCGTCGCGGCCATGGCCGACTTCGTCAAGCAGGGCAAGGTGCGCTTCATCGGCCTGTCCGAGGTCAGCCCCGCGACGCTGCGGGCCGCCCACGCCGTGTTTCCGATCACCGCGGTGCAGATGGAGTACTCCCTGTTCACCCGGTTCGTCGAGGACGAGATACTGGCGACCTGCCGCGAACTCGGGGTGGGCCTGGTGGCGTACTCCCCCGTCGGCCGCGGCTGGCTCACGGGCAAGATCACGTCCCCGGCCGACCTGGCCGCCGACGACTTCCGGCGCACCGTGCCTCGGTTCGCCGAGGAGAACTTCGCCCAGAACATGGCCCTGGTGCAGGCGGTCCGCGAGGTCGCCGACGAACTCGGCGCGACCCCGGCCCAGGCCGCCCTGGCCTGGCTGCTCGCCCAGGGCGACGACGTGCTCCCCATCCCCGGCACCAAACGCGTGCCGTACCTGGAGGAGAACATGGCCGCCGCCGACCTGGTCCTCACGCCGGACCAGCTCCACCGCCTCACCGCGGCCGTCCCACCCGGCGCGGTGGCCGGCGAACGATACGCCCCCGCCGGCATGTCCACCGTCAACCAGTGAGCGCGAAGGAAGGGCACCTTCACATCGCTCCGCGATGTAGCAGGTGCCCTTCCTAACCTCTGTCGGGTGGGCTGCGGGGGCATGATCGCCGTTTCAGGTCAGTATCTGCGCTCTGACCCAACGTTCTGTCCCGAAATAACGATCACCAGATGGCCCGGCCGTCAGCCGGTGCGGGCCAGCCCGGCGACCGCCGCCAGCATCAGCACCGCCCCGGAGGCCGCCGCCAGGGTGATCCGCTCGCCCAGCAGCCCGACCGCGATCAGCACGCCCGCCACCGGCTCGACCAGGGTCACCACCGCGGTCACCGTCGCCGGCACGGCGGCCACCCCGGCGAAGAACAGCCGGTACGCCAGCGCCGTCGGCACCGCCCCCAGGTACAGCAGCCAGCCCACCGTCCCGGCGAGCCCACCCACCGACAGGTCGGCCGGACCGTCCGCCACCGGCAGCAGCCCCTCGACCAGCGCGATCGGCAGCAGGCAACCCGCCGCCACCGCGAACGAGCCGACCGTGGCCCCGGACAGGTCACCCCCGACCCGCCGCGAGTAGATCGTCACCACGGCGTACCCGGCCGCCGAGAGCAGGCCGAACGCTACCCCCAGCACCGGTGCGGACCCGGCCTGCCCACCGCCTCCCACCAGCAGCACCAGCCCCGCCAGCCCCAGCGCCACCGCGGCGACCCGGCCCGCGGTGAGCGCCTCGCCGAGCGTCCAGCGCGCCGCGAGCGCGATCACCACGGGGCAGGCCCCTAGGGTGACCACGGTGCCGACGGCCAGCCCGGCGTACGCGATGGACCCGTAGTAGGCCGTCTGGTACACCGCCAGCCCGGCCCCGAGCACCAGCGCGTCCCGCCGGCGCGCGCCGAACCGCTCGCCGAGGGCCAGGTGCAGCCCGGCCAGCACGGCGATGCCGAGCACCAGCCGCCAGAAGGACACCGCGACCGGCCCGAGGCCGCTGGTGCGGTAGAGGACCGCGGCGACCGCGCCGCCGGTGCCCCAGGCGGTCGCCGCGACCGCCACGTAGAACATGCCGCGCCCGTACGACGCGGTCCGGCCCGCGCGCGACGGCGCGAACCCTGTGCTGGACTCCATCTCTTCCTGTCTCCACTGCTCGATGGCCGACGATTCCGCGTACGCGGACGGGCCACCGGACGTGCGGCGAATGCCGTCACGTCAGTGGTGCGACGCCGTCCGCCTCAGGCGACCGGCGGGGAGATGATCGAGTGAGCCATGGGCGCGATGCTATCCGGGGAATGCGCGGCCCATCCAGGGAGTTGTCCGATGCGTGGGAATCCTGGAGGAGTACGAGCGGGGAAGGCTGTTCTTCGACTACGGCGACTACATCACGGCTGCCCAGATCCTGGGACCGGTGGTGGACGAAGCCCCGGACGACGTGGCGCCCCGGCTGCTGCTGGCGCGCGCCTACTACCACTCGGCCCAGCTGCACAAGGCCGAGGACCAGCTGCGCCGGGTGCTCGACCACGACCCCGCGGAGCACTACGCCCACCTCATGCTGGGCCGCTGCCTGCAGCGGCAGAGCCGCCACGACGAGGCCCGGCCGCACCTGCGCATCGCCGACGCGATGGGCATCGGCGGCACGGCCGCCTGAGGCCGCTCGACCGTAGGCGCCGGGGCCGGACCTCGTTGCCCTGTCCGGCCCCGGACCCGCGTTGATCGCGCCGGAGTCCGGGGCGCGCCACGGGCAGGGTCACTCGTGGTCGTAGAACTCGACCGTGATGCCGCTGCGCCGGACGGTCACCGTGGCGTGGTCGCCGAACGCCTCCAGCAGCACATCGTCGAACTCGCCGCCCCAGACGGCGTCGGCGAGCGCCCGCACCCGCTCGTAACGCTGCTCGTCGTCGCCCTCGTACGGCAGTTCGGTCCGCGGGTAGGAACCCCGATCGGAAAGGCAGCGGCCGCCCAGCGTCGGGTGCCTGTCGGCATACTCGCCGACCTCCAGCACGCGCCAGTCGTCGTCCGGGCCGTCCTCGGTCGTCCGCGCCCAGAACGACACCGCGCTGAACACGCACGCTTCGCCGTCGTTGAAGTACGGCGTGTACTGCTGCCAGCCGAACTCCACGATCGCGTCGTCGTCGAGCACCGCGGTCAGGATCGGTCTCAGCTCCGACAGCGGGCGCTGCGGCACCCGGTCACCGGCCGTGATCTCCCCTTCGACCGGGATGCCCAGGAAGCTGGTGTGGCTCATGCGTGGTCCTCTCCCAACAGTGTCGACAACGGCACCTCTTTGCGCTGCGCACCCGACATCCACGGCTTGATCGCCATGCCCGCGATGTAGTCGGCGGGCGAGGGCAGCCAGCCCAGGTCCTCCAGGATGTGCCGCTCGGCGATCAGCCGCACCGGGATGCGCTTGCGCCCCACCTGCAGCGTGTCGCCGAAGATGCGCTGGCACAGGTAGACGCCCGCGGTGTGGTGGTACATCGAGCGGTGCCGGACGTCGCCGATGATCTGCTTCGAGGAGTCGATGAACTCCTCGATGGCCAGGTAGTCCTCCGGCTCGCCACCCCACTTGCGGGCCGCGGACAACGCATGGTGCCACGAATTCATGGCGCGAAGGTTAGGCAGCTCCCCCGACAATTCATGATCGGTGCCAGGATGGCGTGATGGCGGGCGACAACGCGATACGCAGACTGGATCTCGGCTACTTCATCCGGCCCGCCGAGGAGGCCGGCGGTCCACATCCGAGGGTCGAGGCGGTCCTGGCGTACCTGGTGGACGGCGCGGACGGGCTGATCCTGTTCGACACCGGCCTGGGCCGCGGCGACGGCGAGACCGAGGCCCACTACCGGCCGGTGCTCCGCCCGCTGCCGCAGGCGCTGGCAGACCATGGCGTACGCCTCGACGACATCGCCGTGGTCGTCAACTGCCACCTGCACTTCGACCACTGCGGTGGCAATCCGCTGCTGCCCGGCCGCCCCGTGTTCACCCAGCGCACCGAACTGGCGACCGCGCGGGCCGGGAACTACACCTTCGACCACCTGGTCGACTTCCCCGGCGTCGACTACCGAGAACTCGACGGGGAGGCCGAGATCAGCCCGGCGGTGTGGATCGTCCCGACGCCCGGCCACACGGCCGGACATCAGAGCCTGGTGGTACGCGACCGCAACGGCGTCACCACCGTGCTGGCCGGGCAGGCGTACGACCTGGCCACCGACTTCAGCTGCGCCCAGCTCGCCCGCCGCGCCACCGCCGACGGGGCAGCCGCCCCGCTCCCGCCATACCACCCCTGGTTGGACCGCCTCGCCACCCTCGACCCGCAGCGCGTCCTCTTCGCCCACGACGCCGCGGTCTGGCAGGCGTGACTAGGAGCCCTCGGCCCAGTAGCGGGTCAACCGGGCCACGGCCCAAGTACGTCAAGTACTGAACGTACTTAGATCGGCCCCACTCGCTGTCTCCCGAGGCCTGACACCGCCTGCGCCGAGACAGAAGACGAGACAGAAGAGGAGCCGGGCGGCATTGCCACCCGGCTCCTCTTCGTCGCGACGGTGTCAGCTGCAGCCGCTGGTCGAGCCGCAGCCCTCGCAGACGTAGCAGCTGCCCGCGGGGCGCATCTTGGTGCCGCAGGTGTAGCACAGCGGCGCGTCCGACACGCGGCCCGTGATGGACTCCAGCACCTCGGTCGAGGAGCCGATCCGGGTCGGCGCGGCGACCGGGGTCACCGCGGTCTGCGCCGGGGCGGCCGACGCCGCCGGCGGCACGTACTCCACGCCCTCCTCCTCGGCCCGCAGCCGCGCGGCGCGCTCGGAGGCGGTGAACACGCCCAGCTCGGCCCGCTGCTCGTAGGGCAGGAAGTCGAGCGCCAGACGGCGGAAGATGTAGTCCATCACCGAGTTCGACAGGCGGATGTCCGGGTCGTCGGTCATGCCGGCGGGCTCGAACTTCATGTTCATGAACTTCTCGACGTACGTCTGCAGCGGCACGCCGTACTGCAGCGCGACGGAGACGGCGATCGAGAACGCGTCCATGACACCGGCCAGGGTCGAGCCCTGCTTGCCCAGCTTGAGGAAGACCTCACCGAGGCCGTCGTCGGGATACGACGACGCGGTCAGGTAGCCCTCGGCCTCGCCGACGGTGAAGGAGACCGTCTGCGACGGGCGCTTCTTCGGCAGGCGCTTGCGCACCGGCCGGTACTCGATGACCTTCTCGACCACGGGGGCCGAGACGGGGGCCACCGCCTGCGCGGGCTCCTTGTCCTTCTTGGAGACCGACAGCGGCTGGCCGACCTTGCAGTTGTCCCGGTAGATGGCCAGGGCCTTGAGGCCGAGACGCCACCCGTCGAAGTACATCTGCTCGACCTCTTCGACCGTCGCCGACTCCGGCATGTTGACGGTCTTGCTGATCGCGCCGGAGATGAACGGCTGCACCGCGGCCATCATCAGCACGTGGCCCATCGGCGCGATCGAACGCTCGCCCATCGCGCAGTCGAAGACCGCGTAGTGCTCCGGCTTGAGGCCGGGGGCGTCGACGACGTGGCCGTGCTCGGCGATGTACTCGGTGATCGCCTCGACCTGCTCCTCCTGGTAGCCCAGGTTGCGCAGGGCGCGCGGCACGGTCTGGTTGACGATCTGCATCGAGCCGCCGCCGACCAGCTTCTTGAACTTGACCAGCGCCAGGTCCGGCTCCACACCGGTGGTGTCGCAGTCCATCATGAAGCCGATGGTGCCGGTGGGGGCGAGCACGCTGGCCTGGGAGTTGCGCCAGCCCTGCTTCTCACCGAGGGCGTTGCCGGCCTTCCACTGCTTCTGCGCCTCCTTGGCCACCAGGGTCGCGACCGCGCCCACGGGCTTGATCGCGTCCGCGGCGGCGGCGTGCTTGCGCATGACCCGCTGGTGCGGGGTGGCGTTGCGGGCGTAGCCGTCGTACGCGCCGACGACGCCGGCGAGCTCGGCCGAGCGCCGGTACGCGACACCGGTCATCAGCGCAGTGATCGCGGCGGACAGCTGGCGGCCGCCCTCGGAGTCGTACGGCAGGCCGGAAGCCATGAGCAGCGCGCCCAGGTTGGCGTAGCCGATGCCGAGCTGCCGGTAGGCCCGGGTGTTCTCGGTGATCTTCTGGGTCGGGAAGTCCGCGAAGCAGATGGAGATGTCCATCGCGGTGATCACGAACTCGACCGACTTCGTGAACCGCGCGACGTCGAACGAGCCGTCCGCGCCGAGGAACTTGAGCAGGTTCAGCGAGGCCAGGTTGCAGGACGTGTCGTCCAGGTGCAGGTATTCCGAGCACGGGTTGCTGGCCGTGATCCGGCCGGTCTCCGAGCAGGTGTGCCAGTCGTTGATGGTGTCGTCGTACTGGATGCCGGGGTCGGCGCAGGCCCAGGCGGCCTCGGCCATCTTGCGGAACAGGCCCTTGGCGTCGACGGTGTCGATGACCCGCCCGTCGAGGCGGCCCAGCAGGTCGAAGCCCTTGCCCTCCTCGACCGCGGTCATGAACTCGTCGGACACGCGCACCGAGTTGTTGGCGTTCTGGTACTGCACGCTGACGATGTCGCGGCCGCCCAGGTCCATGTCGAAGCCCGCGTCGCGCAGCGCGCGGATCTTGTCCTCCTCGCGCGCCTTGGTCGCGATGAACTCCTCGATGTCCGGGTGGTCCACGTCGAGGATGACCATCTTGGCCGCGCGGCGGGTCGCGCCGCCGGACTTGATGGTGCCGGCCGAGGCGTCGGCGCCGCGCATGAAGCTGACCGGGCCGGACGCGGTGCCGCCCGAGGAGAGCAGCTCCTTGCTGGCGCGGATGCGGGAGAGGTTGACCCCGGAACCGGAGCCGCCCTTGAAGATCAGGCCCTCTTCCTTGTACCAGTCCATGATGGAGTCGACCGAGTCGTCCACGGACAGGATGAAGCAGGCGCTGACCTGCTGCGGGCTGGCGGTGCCCACGTTGAACCAGACCGGCGAGTTGAAGCTGAACACCTGGTGCACCAGCATCCAGACCAGCTCGTGCTCGAACAGCTCCGCGTCGGCGGGGGTGGCGAAGTAGCCGTGCTGCTCACCGGCGGCCCGGTAGGTCTTGGCGACCCGGTCCACCAGCTGCTTGAGGCTCCACTCCCGCTCGGGGGTGTCGACCGCGCCGCGGAAGTACTTCGTCGTCACGATGTTCGTCGCGTTGACGCTCCAGAAGTCGGGGAACTCGACCCCCCGCTGCTCGAAGTTGATCGAGCCGTCGCGCCAGTTCGTCATCACGACGTCCCGGCGTTCCCAGGTGATCTCGTCGTACGGGTGCACGCCCTCGGTCGTCCACACCCGCTCGATCTTCAGACCTCCGGCGTTCGCCCGCGTGCGCTTCGCGCTCGCCGTGGCGTTCTCCCCCATCGTCAGCCCCCTCAGGTTCTCTTTTAACAACAAACAACTGCACGTTCTGATTGCCGAGCGTCAGCCCGCGACCTGACCCGCGGGCAGCCCGCTGTCGGCCTCGTCGGAGGCTGGTTCGGCTGCCTCTTGCCCAGCCGCCCGGGTTTTGACCGCGGCCCGCAGGGCCTCGATCTCCCGGATGAAGTCCTCGGCGGACTGGAAGTCCTGGTACACGCTGGCGAAGCGCAGATAGGCGACCTCGTCCAGGTCACGCAGCGGCCCGAGGATGGCCAGGCCGACCTCGCCGCTGGGCACCTCCGCGGCCCCCCGGGCGCGAACGGCTTCCTCCACCCGCTGCGCGAGCAGCGCGATGGCGTCCTCGTCGACCGGCCGGCCCTGGCAGGCCTTGCGCACGCCGCCCATGATCTTCGAGCGGCTGAACGGCTCGGTCACCCCGCTGCGCTTGACCACGGCCAGCACCGACTCCTCGACCGTGGTGAACCGCTTGCCACATTCGGGGCAGTGCCGGCGGCGGCGGATGAGCTGGCCGTCGTCGGCCTCCCGGGAGTCCACCACGCGGGAGTCCGGGTGCCTGCAGTACGGGCATCGCATCGCTGTCACCTCCCACGTCGTCGTCACTCCTGGGTGGCGTCCGGCCCGCATTCCGGGCACGCCACCGCAGACGTCCGCGTCGTCGCGGGCGCCCGGGGGTGGGTGCGGATGCGGGGGTACGGCCGTACCGCCAGATGGGGCTCTTACCCCAATCTATGGGCGGTCGGCTCGGTGCCACCACAAGATGTTGGGGTTGAACCTATGCCCCAACCGACGCGTAGGCAAGTTGAAACGCGCTTGCGAGTGGCGTGTCGCGGACAACAACACGTACCGTCACCCACTCGTGAAACATGCGTGACACCATCGACAGAGTCGTACAGATGTTTGAAACTGACATCATGTCGCATTAGTGTGTCCGGTGAGAGTCGCCGCCACTGTCACTATCCACCGGAGGTCCGACATGTCCCCCACTGAGCGAGCGTCCCGGCCCGGCCGGCCGCCCGCGGCGCCCGCGGGCGCGGGGCCTGTGCGCGCGGTCTCCGCGACCAGTGCCTCCCCCGCCGACCTGCAGGCCGCCGACCTGAGCAGCCGCCAGAAGCGCATCCTCGCGGTCATCCGCGAGTGGGTGGAGCAGCACGGTTACCCGCCGACCGTGCGCGAGATCGGCGAGGCCGTCGGCCTGGTCTCCCCGTCCTCGGTCGCCTACCAGCTCAAGGAGCTGGAGCGGAAGGGCTTCCTGCGCCGCGACCCGTCGCGCCCGCGCGCGGTGGACGTGCGCACCCCGGCCGACCCCGAGGAGGAGGCCGCCGCCCTGCTGGCCCGGCCCACCCCGGTGTACGTACCACTGCTGGGCCGCATCGCCGCCGGCGGGCCGATCCTGGCCGAGGAGTCCATCGAGGAGGTGCTGCCGCTGCCGCGCGAACTGGTCGGCCAGGGCACGCTCTTCTCGCTCCAGGTCAAGGGCGACTCGATGATCGAGGCCGCGATCTGCGACGGCGACTGGGTCGTGGTGCGCCAGCAGCCCAACGCCGAGAACGGCGACATCGTCGCCGCGATGATCGACGGCGAGGCCACGGTCAAGGTCTACCGGCTGCGCGAGGGACACGTGCAGCTGATGCCGCGCAACCCGGCCTACGACCCGATCCCGGGCGACGCCGCGGTGATCCTCGGCAAGGTCGTCTTCGTGATGCGGCGCGTCTGAGCCTGACGACGGAAGCGGCCCGCCCCACTGCTGGGGACGGGCCGCTTCTGTTCACGCGTCAGCGGTACTGCTCGTAGCCCTGCTGGTTCGGGTAGCCGCCGTCGGGCTGGTAGTACGCGGGCTCGGTCTGGTGGACACCGTCGTGCACCTGGCCGCCGCCGTACTGCTGGCCCTGGTACTGCTGGTGCCCGCCGTACTGCTGGCCGCCGTACTGCTGGCCGTAGCCCGGCTGGCCCTGATTGCCGTAGCCCTGGTTGCCGTAGCCGGGGTCGTAGCCCTGCTGGCTGCCGCCGTGCTGCTGGCCGTAGCCCTGGTCGTAACCGCCGGGCTGGCCGTACTGCTGGCCGCCGTACTGCTGGCCGTAACCCTGGTCGTAGCCGCCGCCCTGCTCGGCGTAGTAGCCGGACTGGTAGCCGCCCCCGCCGACGCCGACCGGCGCGAGCATGGTGGTGGCCGAGTTGTCCGCCGGCTCGAAGTCGTCGTCGACCTCGCCGCCCTTGCGGCCCTTGCGCTTACGGCCCTTGATCACGCCGACCACGCCGAGCACGACCAGCAGCACACCGAACACGCCGACCCCGGACAGCGCCAGGTACAGCTGGCCGATGTCGTCGAAGAGGTTCAGGTACCAGGCTTTGCCCGCCTTCTCCGGGCCCTTCTCCGGGGCGGCCTCGACGAACTCCTCCACCGACGGCGTGTACTTCAGCAGCGTGGGCCTCTGCGCGGCCGCGGTCGCGGTCTTGGTCTGCTCGGTCTCGGAGACGGTGAGGAACTTGCTGCCGTCGGCCGAGTAGGTGATGGCCTCACCAAACGGCTCCTCCGGCAGGTGCGTGACCCGCGGCTTCTCCTTGGTCAGCACGCCCGCGATGTCGTTGCCCTTGATATCCCACTCGAACGCGTCGGCGTACGTGCGCAGCACGACCTTGGTGCCGTCGGCGTTCTTGGCCGCGCCGGTGACCTGGCGGCGGCCCAGGCCGCCCATCGGGTTCGCGGTCTCCGTACGAGGCAGCGTGAGCGAGCCCAGCTCCTTCATCGGCGTGGGGTTGCCGCCGGCGACCAGGGGACCGGTCGGCGCGAAGAGGTAGGTCTTGCCCTCGGCGGCGGTGAAGTCCCAGTCCTTGGTGACGATGATCGGCTTGCCCTCGGCGTCGATGATCAGCGCCTCCGCGTCGAACTTCTTCGCCGGGTACGACATCCGGTACGGGCCGGTCATCTTGCCGTTCGCGAACTTCCACAGCGCGATGCGCGGGCGGTCGTGGGAGACGGTGAAGTCGTTCTCGTTGATCTTCGCATCGCCGGTGTCGGCGATCCAGATCTCGCCGTTCGGGCCGACCGCGACGTCCTCGGGGTCGAGCGCGCCATCGCCCGTGTACTTGTACGACGCCGTGACCTTGCAGGCCGAGTTGAGCTTGAACAGCTTCATGTTCGACTTGACGTCGTTGCTGTCGTTGATCGCGTAATACGTGTTGCCCACCGCGACCAGGCCGGACAACTCGGTCAGTCCCGGTGTGTTCGCCGACGGGCCCGTGACGGTGCAGACCTTCTCGCCCGGCACGGCCTTCTCTTCAGCCGCCTTACCGCTCGGAGCCGGGCTGGGCTCGGCCCCCGCGGGGGCGCTGAGCAGCCCGACTCCGAGCGCGACCGCGAAAGTGGCCGCACCTGCCTTCACCAGGATTCCCGTTAACCGCATCCGGACAGTTTGCCACGACTGGACACGGTCCTGCGTAACGCGATTAATACGTCACGATGCGTCGGTTACCCAGTCACTATCAGTAATTGCGTATACGCCCAGCTCAGCGGCCAGTTCCCGATCGACACGGGCCCGGAGCTGGGTTCCGGCGGCGGTGTGTCCCGACGCCAGCACCTCACCCCTGCGGTGGACCTTCGCCACCAGATCGCCCCGGTCGTACGGCACGCACGCGACGATCTCCACCGCCGGCACCGGCAGCTTCGACTCGATGATGTCGCGCAGCTCCTCGATGCCCTGCCCGGACCGGGCCGACACGAACACCGCGTCGGGCCACTCCCGCTTGAGCCGCAGCAGCGTCTCCTGCGGGGCGGCGTCGGCCTTGTTGACCACCAGCAGCTCGGGCAGCCGGTCCGCGCCGACCTCGGCCAGCACCTCGCGCACCGCCCGCACCTGCTCCTCGGGGTCCGGGTGGGCCCCGTCGACCACGTGCACCACCAGGTCGGCGTCGGCGACCTCCTCCAGCGTGGAGCGGAACGCCTCGACCAGCTGGTGCGGCAGGTGCCGCACGAAACCGACCGTGTCCGACAGGGTGTACACCCGGCCGTCGCGCGCCTCGGTGCGGCGGGTCGCCGTGTCCAGGGTCGCGAACAGCGCGTCCTCGACCAGCACCCCGGCTCCGGTGAGCCGGTTGAGCAGGCTGGACTTGCCCGCGTTGGTGTATCCGGCGATGGCCACCGACGGCACCGTGTTGCGGCGCCGGCCGGCCCGCTTGGTGTCGCGGATGACGCTCATCGCGGTGATCTCCCGCTTGAGCTTGGCGATCCGGGTGCGGATGCGCCTGCGGTCGGTCTCCAGCTTCGTCTCACCGGGACCGCGCAGACCCACACCGCCGCCCGCGCCGCCGCCGCGACCGGAACCACCCGTCTGCCGCGACAGGGCCTCGCCCCAGCCTCGCAGGCGCGGCACCAGGTACTGCAGCTGCGCCAGCTCGACCTGGGCCTTGCCCTCCTTGCTCTTGGCGTGCTGGGCGAAG
The DNA here is from genome assembly GCF_040648615.1 of Catellatospora sp. NPDC049111. Lineage (NCBI taxonomy): Bacteria > Bacillati > Actinomycetota > Actinomycetes > Micromonosporales > Micromonosporaceae > Catellatospora > Catellatospora sp. NPDC049111. The sequence goes on from NZ_JBEZEB010000010.1 coordinate 156,556, forward strand.
ATGTCCAGGATCAGCGCGGTCCGGTCGACCACCTTGACCTTGATCTTCTGCTCCAGGTTGCGCAGCTGGCTCGGGGACAGCTCGCCGTCGCAGATCACGGTGTCCGCGCCGGTCGACTCCACCGCCGCCCGCAGCTCGTCGACCTTGCCACGGCCGATGAACGTCGCGGCGTCAGGCTGGCTGCGCCGCTGGATCAGGCCTTCGAGCACCTGCGAGCCGGCGGTCTCCGCGAGCGCGGCGAGCTCCGCGAGGGAGTTCTCCGCGTCCACGACGGTGCCGGAGGTCCAGACGCCCACCAGCACCACCCGCTCCAGCCGCAGCTGCCGGTATTCGACCTCGGTGACGTCGGCGAGCTCGGTGGAGAGCCCCGCCACCCGGCGCAGCGAATGCCGCTCCGAGAGTTCAAGGTCACCGGTGGTCTCTTCGGCCACCAGGATGTCGGGGAAAGTAGGCAAATCTGCTCCTTCGTCTCTCGTTCTGTCGGCTTCAAGGTTGGCACGGAAGTACCCGGAGCGCACCTGTATTGAACCGCCGTTCGCACGCGCGTTCGGCCGGATGCCGCAGCGACCGCAGTCGGGTGCCGGAAGCAGGGTTACCGCAGGGTTCAGCAGGCGGTGACAGGGCAGCGCCCACGTGGTGGGAAAATGAAACGACTGACTTCACCGAAAGGCGACATCGTGCCCACTACGCGTCTGCCCAGCGCCGGATACTCCATCACCGTACGCGTGGCGGTGATCGCCGACTCATCGGCGATCGGCCGGCTCACCATGGCCGTCGGCGAGGCGGGCGCCATCGTCACCGCGGTCGACGTCGTCGACTCCGACCACCTGCGCGTGGTCGCCGACGTCACCTGCGACACGGCCGACAGCGCGCACGCCGACCAGGTCGTGAAGGCGCTGGAGGCGATGGAGGGCGTCGAGGTCCGCAAGGTCTCCGACCGTACGTTCCTGCTGCACCTCGGCGGCAAGATCGAGGTCACCTCGAAGGTCAACCTGAAGACGCGTGACGAGCTGTCCCGGGCGTACACCCCGGGGGTGGCCCGGGTCTGCCAGGCCATCGCCGACAACCCCGAGGACGCCCGCCGCCTGACCATCAAGCGCAACACCGTCGCGGTGGTCACCGACGGCTCCGCCGTGCTCGGCCTGGGCAACCTCGGCCCGGCCGCCGCGCTGCCGGTCATGGAGGGCAAGGCGGCCCTGTTCAAGCGCTTCGGCGGGGTCGACGCCTGGCCGGTGTGCCTGGACACCCAGGACACCGAGGAGATCATCAAGATCGTCAAGGCGATCGCCCCGGTGTACGGCGGCATCAACCTGGAGGACATCGCCGCCCCGCGCTGCTTCGAGATCGAGGCCCGGCTGCGCGACATGCTCGACATCCCGGTCTTCCACGACGACCAGCACGGCACCGCGATCTGCGTGCTGGCCGCGCTGACCAACGCGTTGCGCGTGGTCGGCAAGAAGCTGGCCGACGTCAAGGTGGTCGTCTCCGGCGCCGGCGCGGCCGGGACCGCGATCATGAAACTGCTGCTGCGGCAGGGCGTCGGCGACGTCATCGCGTACGACCGCCGCGGCGCGCTGCACCGCGACATGGCCAACCTCGGCCCGAACTGGCAGTGGCTGGTCGAGCACACCAACAAGGACGGCTACTCCGGCGACCTGCCCGGCGCGATCGTCGGCGCGGACGTGTTCATCGGCGTCAGCGCCCCGAACCTGCTGACCGGCGACGACATCGCCCGGATGGCCCCGAACGCGATCGTGTTCGCGCTGGCCAACCCCGACCCGGAGGTCGACCCGCGGGAGGCCCGCAAGCACGCCGCCGTGGTCGCCACCGGCCGCTCCGACCAGCCCAACCAGATCAACAACGTGCTGGCCTTCCCCGGCGTCTTCCGAGGCATGCTCGACGCCCAGGCCAAGGAGTTCACCGAGGAGATGGCCCTGGCCGCCGCCATGGCGATCGCCGACGTCGTCGGCGAGGAGAAGCTCAACCCGAGCGTCATCGTCCCGAGCGTCTTCGACGCCCGCGTCGCCCCCGCCGTCGCCGCAGCCGTCCGCGCCGTGGCCCAGCAGTCGACCACGTCCGTCCTCGACACCGACCCCACCCCCATCCCGGAGGCCTGACGCGGCCCCGCCCCACATCAAGACCATCGGACTTGCCTGGCACCTGGGCGTATCTTGACCCGCCATTCGGCCAGGTGCCAGGCAAGTCGACGGATCATGGGCTGCGGCATCGGCGGCCTGGGCGCACTGGACTTGAGGGCACTTGCGTGCTGCCGGAGTCGAGCAGCGCCTGCCGCGCCGCGATGATCCGTTTTTGTGGACGCTGGGTGCCCCCATAGGGGCCGCTAGCGTCCACAAAAACGGATCATCGCCTGGGCACGATCTGCCAGAACTCGCATAACGGACCACCGCGCGCCTGCTGCATGACCAACTTGCCGCGCACCGCACCGCACCCGCCGTACCGCACCGCACCCGCCGTACCGCACCGCACCCGCCGCACCGCAACCGCCGCACCGCAACCGCCGCACCGCACCCGCCGCGCCGCACCGCACCGCACCGCACCCGCCGCGCTGGCCGCACCGCGCGCGCCCCGCCGCGCCGCGCTGGCCGGACCGCGCTGGCCGCACGCTGCGTCTGCCGTGTGGGTGCCTCGCGGCCGTGGAGCGGACCGCGGATGGCGTCAGGGACGCGGAACCAGGACAGCGGGGTCGAGTTCGCCGGTGAAGGTCAGGACAGCGGGGCCGGCGAGCCAGGAGGTGCGGGCGTCGCGGGTGACCTCCAGGCGGCCGCCGGGCACGTCGACGGTGACCGTGCCGGTGTCGCGGCCGGAGGTGTGCAGGGCGGCCACGCCGACCGCGGTCGCGCCGGTGCCGCAGGACATGGTCTCGCCGGAGCCGCGCTCGTACACCCGCATGCGCCGGTGGTCCTCGCCCAGCTTGACCGAGAACTCGACGTTGACCCCGGCCGGGAACAGCACCGGGTCGGTCTCGGGCGCGCGGGACAGGTCCACGGCCGCGGCCACGGAAGCGGGCACGTCGCAGACCAGGTGCGGGTTGCCCATCGAGATCGCGAGGCCGGGGTAGCTCACCCCGTCGATCACCGCGGTCGAGTCGCCGAGCAGCGCGGGCGGGGCCATGTCGACCCGGACCAGGTCGCCCTCGACGTACGCGGTGCGCAGGCCGCCCCGGGTGGACAGCGGGATCTCGTCGCCGGCCAGGCCGGTGGTGTGCAGGTAGCGGGCGAAGACGCGGACGCCGTTGCCGCACATCTCCGACAGCGAGCCGTCGGAGTTCCAGTAGTCCATGAAGTAGACCGCCGCCGGGTCGGCCGAGGGCTGCACCCGCAGCACGCCGTCGCCGCCGATGCCGAAGCGCCGGTCGCACAGGGCCGCGACCAGGGCGGGCGTCAGCTCGACGGTGCCTTCGAGATCCTCGATGATCACGAAGTCGTTGCCGGTGCCGTGTCCCTTGGTGAACTTCACGGCGTCTCCCTCACCATCCGCAGCGCCTGCTCCACCAGGTCGGGGGCCGCGCCGTCGAGCCAGCGTACCGAGGGGTCCCGGCGCAGCCACGAGCGCTGGCGCCGGACGAAGCGGCGCGTCCCGGTGACGGTGTCGTCGTGGGCCTGCTGCTCGCCGCACCTACCGTCAAGGTACGCCAGGACCTGCTGGTAACCGAGCGCCCGCGACGCGGTCAGGCTGCCCGCGAGCCCTTCCGGGAGCAGCCCGCGCACCTCGTCGACGAGCCCGTCGGCCCACATCTTGCCGACCCGCTGCGCGACGCGCACGTCCAGGTCGGCGCGGTCCACCGCGAGCTGGAGCACCGGGTACACCGGGACGGGGTCGGGCAGGGAGGCGGTGAACGGCTTTCCGGTGAGTTCGATCACCTCCAGCGCTCGTACGATGCGACGCCCGTTGCTTTTCAAGATCTTGTCCGCGGCGACCGGGTCGGCCGCGCGCAGCCGCTCGTGCAGCGGACCGGGGCCGACCTCGGCCAGCTCGGCCTCCAGCCGGGCGCGCACGTCGGGATCGGTGCCCGGGAACGAGAAGTCCTCCAGCACCGCCCGCTGGTAGAGGCCGGACCCGCCGACCAGCAGCGCCACCTTGCCGCGGCCCTGGATGTCGTCGATCGCCGCGCGGGCCAGCCGCTGGTACTCCGCGACGCTGGCGGGCTCGGTGACCGGCCAGATGTCGAGCAGGTGGTGCGCGACGCCCTCGCGCTCGGCGAGGGTGAGCTTGGCGGTGCCGATGTCCATGCCGCGGTAGAACTGCATGGAGTCGCAATTGACGACCTCACCGCCTAGGGTGTGGGCCAGGGCTAGGGACAGCGCCGACTTTCCCGCGGCGGTGGGACCGACTACCGCGATCACCGTTGCGTCCGTTTTCGCACCTGTCTCGTTCACCCGCACGGGACAACCGTAATCGGATCGTGCCCTGCGCAGCGGGGCGGAGCAGGTGCGGTGTCGGCGCGGACCCCGTAAGGTCACCTTGTCCTGGGCGCGCGCCGCGCGTCCAGCCGGACCTGTGACAATGCTGAAGGAGAGACGAACTACTCTCCCCGGTGTAACGGGTCAACTGCGCTGTGGCGGCGACCTCGCACGTGATGGCGAGGTTCGGTCGGGAAGAACGAGGATGGGCACATCATGAGCGACTGGGCATCGTATGGCCGGGTGGACGCGGACGGCACGGTCTGGGTGAAGTCGGCCGCGGGCGAGCGCGCCGTCGGATCATGGCAGGCCGGCACCCCGGAAGAGGGGCTGGCGCATTTCGTCCGCCGGTACGAGGATCTCGTCACCGAGGTCGACCTGATCGAGACCCGCCTCAAGTCCGGGGCCGCTGACGCCTCGCAGACCCTGACCACGGTCAAGCGGCTGCGCGCCGGCATGGACGAGGCGCACGTCGTCGGCGACATCGACGGGCTGTCCACCCGCCTGGACGGGCTGACCACGCTGGCCGAGGAGAAGGCCGGAGCGGCCAAGGCCGCTCGCGACGCCGCCCGGGTCGAGGCCGTGGCCCGCAAGACCGCCCTGGTCGAGGAGGCGGAGAAGCTCGCCGCCGAGTCCACGAGCTGGAAGGCGACCGGCGACCGGTTCAAGGAGATCCTCGACGAGTGGAAGACCATTCGCGGGGTCGACAAGAAGACCGACGGTGACCTGTGGAAGCGGTTCTCGGTCGCCCGGGACAGCTTCACCCGCCGCCGCGGCGGCCACTTCGCGACGCTCGACGCCGCTCGCAAGCAGGCCCAGACCGCCAAGGACGACCTGGTCGCCGAGGCCGAGTCGCTGGCCGAGTCGACCGACTGGGCGGCCACCGCGGCTCGGCTCAAGGAGCTGATGGCCGACTGGAAGGCCGCGCCGCGCGCATCCAAGGAGGCCGAGCAGAAGCTCTGGGACCGGTTCCGCGCCGCGCAGGACGCGTTCTTCACGCGCCGCAGCGAGGTCTTCTCGGCCCGCGACAACGAGCAGAAGGCCGCGCTGGTGCGCCGCCAGGAGCTGCTGGCCCAGGCTGAGGCCATCGACGTGGACGCCGACCCGAAGGCCGCGCAGAACGCGCTGCGCGAGATCCAGGGTCAGTGGCACGACACCGGCCGGGTCCCCCGCGAGAACGTTGCGGGTCTGGACCGCCGCCTGCGCGCGGTCGAGGACAAGGTCCGCGACGCGATGGACGCCGCCTGGCGGCGTACCGAGCCGTCGGCGAACCCGCTGCTCAAGCAGATGCGCGAGCAGGTGGCCGAGGCCGAGGCGCGGCTGGAGCGGGCGCAGGCCGCCGGCGACGCCAAGCGCATCAAGGAGGCCGAGCAGGCCCTGGCCGGCAAGAAGAACTTCCTCGCGCTGGCGGAGAAGTCGAGCTGACGTACAGCTGAACCAAGGGGGCGGTCGCGCGAGCGGCCGCCCCCTTGCTGTGTACGCCACCGGCGGTGCACGATGTACCCGGAGCCAGGGCAGGCACGCATTTCCCGATCACGCACGTCCGTCATGGATGGAGCAATCCGAAATGCGTTGGAAGACTCGCACCACCGCGTTCACCGCGGCCCTGGCCGCCGTGACAGCCGCCGCGGCCACCGCCCTCGTGGCGATCACGTTCTCCGCCGGACCGGCCAGCGCCGACACCGGCACCGGCTACCTGCGCACCAGCGGCCGCAACATCGTCGACAGCACCGGCCGGGTGGTGCGCCTGACCGGCATCAACTGGTTCGGCATGGAGACCGACAACAAGACCTTCCACGGCCTGTGGGCCAACGCCCCCGCCACCTGGAAGGGCCAGCTCGACCGGATGGCCTCGCTGGGCTTCAACACCCTGCGCGTGCCGTACTCCGGGGACGCGCTCAAGGCCGGGGCGGTCGCCACCGGCATCAACGACTTCACCAACCCCGACCTGGTCGGCAACTCGCCGCTGCAGATCCTCGACAAGGTGATCACCTACGCGGGCACCAAGGGCATGCGGGTCATCCTCGACCGGCACCGGCCGACCGCGGCCGGGCAGACCCCGCTCTGGTACACCGCGTCGGTCTCCGAGGCCAGCATGATCGCCGACTGGGTGATGCTGGCCCAGCGATACGCCGGCAACCCGACGGTGATCGGGGCGGACCTGTTCAACGAGCCGCACGCCGAGGGCACCGACCCGAACGCGACCGGCGCCTGCTGGGGCTGCGACGTGCAGGCCCGCGACTGGCGGCTGGCCGCCGAGCGCATCGGCAACGCGGTGCTGGCCGCCAACCCCAACTGGCTGATCTTCGTCGAGGGCGTGAGCTGCCTGTCCGGCGGCGTCGCCAACGAGTGGGACAACATCCCCGACGACCCGATGGCCTGCGACTGGTGGGGCGGCAACCTGTCCGCCGCGATCGACAAGCCGGTCCGCCTGAACGTCGCCAACCGGCTCGTCTACGCCCCGCACGACTACGGCATCTCCGTGTACGACCGGCAGAAGTGGTTCAGCGACCCGAACTTCCCGAACAACCTGCCCGCGGTCTGGGACTTCTTCTGGGGCAAGCTCGCCAAGCAGAACGTGGCCCCGATCCTGGTCGGCGAGTTCGGCAGCACGCTGGCCAACCCGCTGGACACGCAGTGGCTGACCAAGCTGATGAGCTACATCGGGGAGAACGGGCTGTCGTTCACGTACTGGTCGTGGAACCCGAACTCCGGAGACACCGGCGGCATCGCGCTGGACGACTGGTACTCGATCAACCAGACGAAGTACAACATCCTCCAGCCGTACCTGAACCCGCCGTCGGGCAACCCGAACCCGACCACCCCCGGCCCGTCGGTCTCCCCGTCGCGCTCGGCCTCGCCGTCGCCGTCCCCGTCGCGGTCCACCTCGCCGTCGCCGTCGGTCTCGCCGTCGGCATCACCGTCCACGCCGCCGAGCCCCGGCACGGGGGCCTGCACCAAGGTCGTCACGATCACCAACTCGTGGCAGGGCGGCTACCAGGCCGAGGTCCGGGTGACGAACATTGGCACGAGCGCCGTGAACCCGTGGACGATCACGTGGACGGTGCCCAGCGGGGTGTCCCTGACCAACGGCTGGAACGCGACGGTCACCCAGAGCGGCACCACGTTCACGGCCGCCGCACCGAGCTGGAACACGTCGCTGGCACCGAACGCCACGGCGGTCATCGGCTTCACCGCGACCGGGCCGTCCTCGCCGGCCCCGAGCAACGTCCGCCTCAACGGCGCGGCCTGCGCCTGACCCCCGCCCCGGCGCGTCCATCCGTTTAGGACAATGGATGCGCCGGGAACAAGGCACCTGGCGCCCTGCATCGATCCACCGGCGATCGCCGGGATGGGTGCCAGGTCTCGCCGGCCCGACTGCGACCGCCGCACCGGGCCGGCGAGGTCCTCCCACCAGCGTTTCTCCCTGCCTGGTGTTAGTAAGGTGCCCTTCCTCTACACATGGCGACAAGAAGGTGCCCTTCCTTCAGCTCAGGCCGGCGAGGTGGAGGAGGAGGGGTTTGACGTCGGTGGCGGCGAAGGCGTCGCGGGCCGGGGTGGGGTCGGAGCAGATGAGGACGGGGCCGTCGGCGGCGGCGGTGGGCAGGCGGCCGTGGGAGCCGCGTACGGCGCGAGCGCCGGCGTCTAGGCCGACGACGTCCATGAGGTAGCGCATGCCGGCCTTCTTGCGCAGCAGCGCGGTGGCGGCGCGGCGTTTGGCGGCGGCCGGGGCGGCCGGGTCGAAGAACAGCTCGGCGGGGTCGTAGCCGGGCTTGCGGTGGATCTCGACCAGGCGGGCGAAGTCGGGGGCCTTGGCGTCGTCGAGCCAGTAGTAGTACGTGAACCAGGCGTCGGGCTCGGCGACCAGGACCAGTTCGCCGGAGCGCGGGTGGTCGAGGCCGTACGCCGCCTTGCCGGACTCGTCGAGCACCTGGGCCACGCCGGGCAGGTTCGCGCAGATCTTGGCGACGATCGCCCGGTCGGCGGGGTCGGCCACGTAGACGTGCGCGACCTGGTGGTCGGCGACCGCGAAGGCGCGGGAGGTCCACGGATCCAGGTATTCCATGCCGGCCTGCGTGTGCACGCGCAGCAGGCCCTCTGCGCGCAGGGCCCGGTTGACGTCCACGGGCCGGCGCACCGGCGTGATGCCGTACTCCGACAGCGCCACCACGGTCGCCCCGCGCGCGGCGGCGTCGTCGAGCAGCGGCGCGAGCACGCCGTCGAGTTCCTTCGCGGCGGCGGCGGCCTCGGGGCCGTACGGGCCGAAGCGCTGCAGGTCGTAGTCGAGGTGCGGCAGGTAGACCAGGGTCAGGTCCGGGGAGTGCGCGGCCATGACGTGCCGGGCGGCCCCCGCGATCCAGCGGGTCGAGGCGATGCCCGCGCCCGGCCCCCAGAACTGGAACAGCGGGAACGTGCCGAGTTCCGCGGTGAGGGCGTCGTGCAGCTGCGGTGGGTCGGTGTAGCAGTCGGGCTCCTTGCGCCCGTCGGCGCGGTACACCGGGCGCGGCGTGACGGTCCAGTCGACGTCCGCGCCCATGGCGTACCACCAGCAGATGTTGGCGACCGTGTAGCCGGGGCGGACCTTGCGGGCCGCCTGCCACACCTTCTCGCCGCCGACCAGCGCGTGGTGCTGCCGCCACAGCAGCACCTCGCCCAGGTCGCGGAAGTACCAGCCGTTGCCGACGATGCCGTGCTGGGCCGGCAGCACGCCGGTGAGCAGCGTCGACTGGGCCGAGCAGGTGACCGCGGGCAGCACCGTGCCCAGCGGGGCGGAGAACCCTGCGTCGGCGACGGCCCGCAGCCGGGGCATGTGCTCCAGCAGGCACGGGGTGAGCCCGACGACGTCGAGCACGACCAGCGGGGTCACGGTGTCCACGGGCGGACCTCCTGCAGCTCCATCATCTCCAGCGGTGCGGTCGGGCCGCCCGGGGCCAGCCCGAGCGCGATCAGCTCGTCGCGGGCGAACGCCAGCTCGGCGGCGATGCCCGCGGCCAGCTGCGCCGGGGTCACCGGCCGCAACGCGGGCGGCAGCACGTTCCAGGTGTACGTCTCGACGTCGACGTGGTCGCAGCCCGAGGTCGGCCCGCCGAACAGCTCTTTCAGCGCCACCCGCAGCTCGGGCAGGGTGCTGCCGAGCGGCGCGGCCGGTTCGGCGTGCAGCGGCACGTGGTAGTGCACCCGCCACGGCTGCGGGGTGCGGCGCGGGCGCGGCAGCAGCCGGTCGAGGGCTTCGCCGAGGTCGTCGGCGGCCTCGCCGCGCGAGCCGCGGGTCTGGTGCAGGAACCGCGGCTCGTCGTAGCCGCGCAGCACAGCCTGCGCCGCGACCGGGTCGTCGGCGGTCAGCGCGGCGGAGACCTGCACCTTGATCACCGGCAGTCCGGCGCGGGCCAGCCGCGACAGCGCCTCGGCCGGTTGCTCCCAGGCGCAGGCCAGGTGCGCGAGGTCGAGGCATACGCCCAGCCAGTCGCCGTCCATGCCGGACCACAGCCGGGCGGCCTGCTCGGTGGTCTCCACCACGCAGCCGGGCTCGGGCTCGAAGCCGACCTGCACGGTGCGGCCGGTGCGCCCGGCGATGGCGGCCAGGCCGTCTGCCAGCTCGTCCAGCACCCGCCCGGCCGTCCCGGCGCGTTCGGTGTCCCAGGGTTCGCGCCACGCCAGCGGCAGGGTCGAGATGGAGCCGCGCACCGCGTCGTCGGGCAGCAGGTCGGCCAGCACCACGGCCAGATCCAGGGTGTAGCGCAGCCGTTCCGGGGTGGTCCAGTCCGGGTGGTACACCGCGTGCTTGACCACCGCGGCCTGGAACGACTGGTACGGGAACCCGTTGAGGGTCACCACCTCCAGTCCTCGGGCGTCCAGCTCGCGCCGCAGCCTCCGGCGCAGGTGCGGCTCGGCGGCCAGCGCGGACGCCGCCGAGGCGGCCAGCCACAGACCCAGCCCCAGCACGTCGGTGTCCAACTCGCGGCGGATCGCCGTGCCGTACGTGTCGAGCTGCGCGACGATGCCGTCGAGGTCCTCGGCCGGGTGCACGTTGGTGCAGTAGCTCAGGTGCACCGTCTGCCCGTCGGGATGGAACAGCCGCATCAGGCGCCGCCCCGCTTGATCGAATTCCCGGCGAAGTCGGCGGGCGCGTCCGCGTCGGACAGGTCGAGCCGCCCGGACGCCCCGTAGAACTCGACCGGGTTGCGCCACAGCACCCGGTCCACGTCGTCGTCGCTGAACCCGGCCGCGAGCATCGCCTCACCGGTGGCCCGGGTCAGCAGCGGGTCGGAGCGGCCCCAGTCGGCCGCGGAGTTGACCAGCATGCGCTCGGTGCCGTGGCGGCGCAGCAGCTCCACCATCCGCGGCGGCGACATCTTGGTGTCCGGGTAGATCGAGAAGCCGAGCCAGCAGCCGGTGTCGCGGACCAGCTCCACGGTCACCTCGTTGAGGTGGTCGATCACCACGCGGCCCGGGTCGATCCCGGACTCCTTCACCACGTCCAGGCTGCGCTGGGTGCCGCGCTGCTTGTCCCGGTGCGGCGTGTGCACCAGCGCGGGCAGGTCGTACTCGACGGCCAGCGCGAGCTGCGCGGCGAAGGCGAGGTCCTCCAGCGGGGTCATCGAGTCGTACCCGATCTCCCCGACCGCGACGACCGCGTCCTTGTCCAGGTAGCGCGGGACCAGTTCGAGCACCTCGCGGCAGCGCGGATCGTTGGCCTCCTTCGGGTTCAGCGCGATGGTGGCGAAGTGCCGGATGCCGAACTGCCCGGCCCGGAACGGCTCCCAGCCGATCAGCGCGTCGAAGTAGTCGGCGAACGAGCCGGGGCTGGTGCGCGGCTGGCCCAGCCAGAACGACGGCTCCACCACGGCGCGCACCCCGGCGGCGGCCATCGCCTCGTAGTCGTCGGTGGTGCGTGAGGTCATGTGCACGTGCGGGTCGAAGATGCGCATCAGATCCCCTTCTCGGCTTTGAGGCGGGCCAGCAGCGCCGCCGCGTCGGCGGGCAGCTCGCGCCCGGCGGCATGGCGCTCGTCGGCGACCCCGGCCAGCATCGCGGCGAGCTCGCTGTCGGCCCGGTGGTCCAGGTCGTCGACGCAGGTCAGCGGGATGCCCATGAACACGCACTTGACCACCGCCTGCCGCCACGCGGCCGCGTCCAGGTGCGCCGCGTACGGCCCCAGCGCCGCCGCGACCAGCCGGGTGTCGTTGGTGCGGATGGCGTCGTGCAGCAGCTCGACCGCGCTCGCGCCGACCGGCAGCAGCGGCAGCGCGCGCAGCACCGCCCGCTTCTCCGCCGCGTCGCCGTGCCGGTAGAGCGCCCGCGCCTGCACCGCCGCGCGGTCGGCGGGCAGCGTGGCCAGCAGCACCGCACGGGCCGCCTCGTCAGCGGTCCAGCCGGGCACGTCCAATTCCCCACGCCCGCAGCGGCGGGCCGCGGCCGGGAACAGCCGGCTGATCACCGACGGGTCGGCGGCCACCCGGCGCAGCGCCTCGTCCAGCCAGCCGCCGTCGTCCACCGTCGCCAGCGCGGCCCGCAGCACGTCGGGTGCGGGCACGGCCCCGGACGGGCGGCGCTGCCCCGGCGCCCGCTGCCCCGTGGCGGCGGTTCGGTCGGCGGTGCCGGACTGCCCGGCCGCGGCGCGCAGGAACGTCAGCGAGCGCCGCGCGACATCCGGCGCGGCGTGCGAGTGCCGAGGCAGCTCCACCCCGACCAGGCCGCGGTATCCGGCGTCGGCCAGCGCCCGCAGCACCGGCGGAAAGTCGATCTCGCCCTCGCCGAACTCCAGGTGCTCGTGCACCCCTCGGCGCATGTCCTCGATCTGCACGTTGACCAGCCACGGCGCGGCCGCCGTGACGCAGTCGGCAACCGGCTCGGGCTCCAGGCACCGGCAGTGCCCGATGTCGAGCGTCAGCCCGAACGCCCGCGGCATGCCCAGCGCCCGGTGCAGTGCCCGCCAGCCCGCCAGGTCCTGCACGAACATGCCCGGCTCCGGCTCGAAGCCGATCGGCACGCCGGCCTTGGACGCGGCCTCGGTCAGCCGGGCGCAGCCGTCGACCAGCCGGTCCCAGGCCAGCTGCGCGTCGACCGACGGCGGGCGCACCCCCGACCAGCACGACACCGCCTCCGCGCCCAGGTCGGACGCGATCGACACGGCGCGCAGCAGGAAGTCCAGCCGGACCTCGCGCTCGTCGTGCAGCAGCGTGGGCGCGTGCTTGCGGCGCGGGTCGAGCAGGTACCGCGCGCCGGTCTCGACCACGACGGACAGGCCCAGCTCGATCAGGCGGGTGGCCAGGCCGGAGACCCGGCGGGCCAGGCCCGGGGCGTACGGGTCGAGGTGGTGGTGGTCGAGGGTCAGCGCGACGCCGTCGTAGCCGAGGTCGGCGAGCACGGCCAGCGCGTCGCCGAGGCGGTGGTTGGCGAAGCCGTTGGTGCCGTACCCGAAGCGCAGGTTCATGTGGCCGAGATCCTCCGGACCAGGCGCCGGGCCAGCGGCGCGAGAGCGGCGAGGGCGAGCCCGGTGACCCCGGCCCCGGTGCGGGCGGCCAGTGTGCCCTGCAACGTGGGCAGCCCGGTGATGCCCGAGCCGACCGCGGCGCGGACCCGGGCCGCGTCCGGCTGCGCGGCGGCGCGGGCCTGCGCCCGGCCGTAGTGGGTCAGGTACCAGCCGGCCAGCGCCACCGGCAGCACTGCGCGCCAGCCCTTGCGGCGGCTGGCCCCGGCGGCGGTCGCGGCGACGGCGACGGTGCCGGCGAGCGTGGCCATCGGCAGGGTCGCGTCCGCGCCGGACACCTCGCGCCGCGACAACGCGGTGACGGTGTACGTGTGCGCGGCGACGGTCAGCGCCGCGGGCACCGCCTTCCCGGCCCGGCCGCCCGACGCGCCGAGCAGCACGTCCAGCCCCCGGCAGGCGGCCATCACGGCCGGTCCCGCCGCGGTGTTCTTGGCTTTCACGTCGTACGCCCACACGGTCGCCGCCAATGGCACGGCCGTGGCCAGCCCTCGGCGGCCGCCCGCCCACGCGGCCAGACCCACTCCAGCGGCGGTGAGCCCGGCGGCCAGGCCCAGCGCGGCCCGGGGCGACACCCGCCCGCTGGGGATCGGCCGCTCCGGCCGCTCGACGGCGTCCAGCTCCCGATCGGCCCAGTCGTTGGCCGCCATGCCCGCCCAGTACAGGCACACCGACGCCGCGGCGAGCCCCGGCGTGCGCCGGTTGAGCGTCCCGGCCGCAGCGGCCCCGGCGATCACGTCCCCGGGCACCGAGAGTGCGGCTGGTGCCCGCACCAGCTCGGCCACATCCCGGATCGTGGCAGCCCAGCGCCCACCGCGAGAGCGGACGTCCGCGCCCGTGCGCCTGCTCGGCGCGCCGGCTCCGCTCTCGACAGCGCTTCCAGCCTGTGCGCCGGGGCCGCGGTCCCGCATCGTCGCCGCGGGGTACCCATCAGCTCCTGACGCCCGCATCGGTGCGGCAGCCGCGCCGCTGCGGTGGATCTTGAGCAGTTCGTGTCGTCCTGGCGACATCAAGTGCACAAGATCCGAAGATGGTGCCTGCCGCGCCGGCGACTGGCGGGGGTCGGCGGGGCGGGCCGGGTGGCGCTGGCCCTGGGCGGCACGCAGGGCGCGGGCGGCGGGCAGCGCCGCGGCGCGCTGCGCCTCGGTCTGCGCGGTCACGCCAGGCCCTCGACCATTCGGACCAGCGCGTCGAACTGGGCGCTGAGCCCGTGCTCGACGTCGCCGAGCGGGTCCTTGAAGAAGAACGCCAGCTCCGGCAGCGGGCCGCTGCGCCCGGCGCGGTGCGCGGCGGCGGTGAGCCGGACCAGGTCCAGCACCAGCGGGGCGGCCAGCGCCGAGTCGCAGCCGTGCCAGCTGAACTCCAGGCGCATCGCGGTGCCGAGGAACCCGCGGAAGGTGACCAGATCCCAGGCGGTCTTGAACTCGCCCAGGTCCTCGACGTACTCGATGCGGGTGTCGCCCTGCGGCTGGTAGCCCAGCGTCTCGGCGAGCACCCGCTGCTTGCTGGCCGCCTTGGCCGCGTTCGGCGCGGGCTGGGCCAGGTTGGCCCCGTCACCGCCGCCCAGCAGGTTCGCGCCCGACCAGCTCCGCACGGCCAGCGCCCGCATCGCGAACATGGGCGCGAGCACCGACTTGACCAGGGTCTCCCCCGTCTTGCCGTCGTGCCCGGCGTACGGCACCCCGCGCTCGTGGGCCAGCTGCGCCAGCGCGGGCAGCCGAGCGCCGGTGGACGGGGTGAAGTCGACGTACGAGCAGCCGGCCGTGAACGCCGCGTACGCGTACAGCGAGCTGGGCGGCAGCACCGGCGTCGGGCCGCGCAGGGCCTCGCGCAGCACGTCGAGCGCGGCGTGCGCCTCGTGCGGCTCGGCGGCGGGCTCGGTCGACGACACGTTGACGACCACGACCCGCCCCAGTTCGTGGCGGCGGCGGAACTCGTCGATGTCGGCGGCTACCAGCGCGGCCGTCTCGGCCTGGGTCGCGCCGCGCGGCGCGGGACGCACCTCGGCGTCCAGCGCGGCCAGCTCCGGCTGCAGCGCGGTGACCAGACGGCCGGGCAGCACGCCCGCGTCGGCGAGCGCGTCGGCCTTCTTGAGGATCGGGGTGGCGACCACGTCGTGCCCACCGAATACCAGGTCGGCCAGGCCCGGCAGGGCGGGGCTGCGCAGCTGCGGCAGTTCCGTGACACAGCCAGCGGGCTCGGCGAGCCCCGCGCGCAGCGCGAATGCTCCGACGATGCTGGTGACGGCGACCGACCCCCGCCCACCGACCAGCCAAACACCTGTTCGCATGCGGTCTCCCGGGGAGATGGAGGAAAAACCACGACAGATTACTTGATTTCGCCGAGACTACCCGGATTCGGACCTACCGGCGTTTCGTGAATCGTCGTCGCAGCTCACCCCCGCGTTTCGAACAAAGGAAGGGCACCTTCCCATCGCTATGCGATGTAGAAGGTGCCCTTCTTAACGGTGACTGCGGGTGTGGCGCTCCGGCTCCGGGCGAAGATCGCCGTTTCGGGTTAAGATCTGCGGTTGAACCGCACATCTCGACCGCAAACAGCGATCTTCGACCCGCCGGCCGCCGGGCCGGACAGCGCCGGGCCAGGCGTGGGTGTCAGCAGGTTGAGCAGGCCGAGTCGGCCGGGGCGGGCTGCGCGGGCGGCCGACCGATGGTGGGCAGGCCGAGCATCACTCCGGCGGTACGCGCCACCCGTCCCGCCTCGTATGCGTCCCCCGCCCGGGTGCGCCGGTGCGACACCAGCGCCCCGTCGCAGTTCAGGTGGTGCGGCGCGGCGTAGTCGACCACGGCGTGCACGATGTCGCCCGGCCGGACCAGCGCGGACTGCTCCGGCGCGACCGCGAAGTGCACCAGCCGGCCGTCCCGGGCCCGCCCGGACATCCGCCTGGTGGCCTGGTCCTTGCGGCCCTCGCCGACGGCGACCAGCACCTCGACCTCACGCCCGACCAGCTTCTTGTTCTCCGCCCAGGTGATCTCCTCCAGGGTGGCGACGAGCCGCTCGTAGCGCTCCTGCACCACCGCCTTGGGCACCTGGCCGTCCATGGTCGCGGCGGGCGTGCCGGGCCGGATCGAGTACTGGAACGTGAACGCGCTCGCGAACCGCGACTCGCGCACCACCCGCAGCGTCTCCTCGAAGTCCGCGTCGGTCTCGCCCGGGAAGCCCACGATGATGTCGGTGGTGATCGCCGCGTCCGGCATGGCCGCACGCACCTTCTCGATGATCGACAGGTACCGGTCGGACCGGTACGAGCGCTTCATCGCCTTGAGCACCGCGTCGGACCCGGACTGCAGCGGCATGTGCAGCGAGTGGCACACGTTGCCGGTCTCGGCCATCGCCTCGATCACGTCGTCGGTGAACGCGGCAGGGTGCGGGCTGGTGAACCGGACCCGCTCCAGGCCCTTGTCCTGCAGCTGCCCGGTGGCCCGCAGCAGCTTGCCGAAGGCGAGCCGGTCGCCGAACTCCACCCCGTAGGTGTTCACGTTCTGGCCGAGCAGGGTCACCTCCAGCACGCCCTCGGCGACCAGCGCCTCGACCTCGGCGAGCACGTCGCCGGGGCGGCGGTCCTTCTCCTTGCCGCGCAGGCTGGGAACGATGCAGAAGGTGCAGGTGTTGTTGCAGCCCACCGAGATCGACACCCAGCCGGAGTACGTCGACTCGCGCCGCGTCGGCAGCGTCGACGGGAAGACCTCCAGCGACTCCAGCAGCTCGACCTGGGCCTGCTCATTGTGGCGGGCCCGCTCCAGCAGCACCGGCAGCGAGCCGATGTTGTGGGTGCCGAACACCACGTCGACCCAGGGCGCCTTCTTGACGATCTCGCCCTGGTCCTTCTGCGCCAGGCAGCCGCCGACCGCGATCTGCATCCCGGGGTGCTTGTCCTTGACGGGTCGCAGGTGGCCGAGGTTGCCGTAGAGGCGGTTGTCGGCGTTCTCGCGAACCGCGCAGGTGTTGAAAACGACGACGTCGGGGGTGCGGCCGGGTTCCGCGGCCGGGTCGAGCCGCACGTATCCCGCTCCGTCGAGCAGGCCCGAGATGCGCTCGGAGTCGTGCACGTTCATCTGGCACCCGTACGTGCGCACCTCGTAGGTGCGGGCGGGCGCGCTCTGGGTTTCAGGCTGACTGGTCATCTCAATCGACCAGGGTATCCGGTCGCGGGCACGGGTACGGAATCCGGGGAAGTTACCCGGTCGTGACCATCCAGCGCCGTTGTCGTCGCTTCGGCGGCCCTAAGGTCGGTGGGACGACGATGTACGAACGCCGAAAGGACGGTGGCATGTCCCACGAACCGCTCATTGTGCTGGACGCGGTGAACAAGTGGTTCGGAGACCTGCACGTGCTCCGCGATGTGAGCCTCACGGTGGACCGCGGTGAGGTGGTCGTGGTGATCGGCCCGTCCGGCTCGGGCAAGTCGACGCTGTGCCGCGCCGTCAACCGGCTGGAGACGATCAACTCGGGCTCCATCCGCTTCGACGGCAATCCACTGCCGGCCGAGGGCCGCGCGCTGGCGAAGCTGCGCAGCGAGGTCGGCATGGTCTTCCAGTCGTTCAACCTCTTCGCGCACAAGAGCATCCTCGACAACGTGACGCTGGCGCCGATCAAGGTGCGCGGCGAGTCGAAGGCGAACGCTCGAGCCCGCGGCATGCAGCTGCTGGAGCGGGTCGGCATCGCCAACCAGGCCAACAAGCTGCCGGCGCAGCTGTCCGGCGGCCAGCAGCAGCGCGCGGCGATCGCGCGAGCGCTGGCCATGCAGCCCAAGGCGATGCTGTTCGACGAGCCCACCAGCGCGCTCGACCCGGAGATGGTCGGCGAGGTGCTCGACGTGATGACGTCGCTGGCCAAGGAGGGCATGACCATGATCGTGGTCACCCACGAAATGGGCTTCGCCCGGGCGGCCGCCGACCGGGTCGTCTTCATGGCCGACGGCCAGCTCGTCGAGCAGGCGCCGCCCGCCGAGTTCTTCGGCGACCCCCAGAGTGAGCGAGCCCGCGACTTCCTGTCGAAGGTGCTGTCCCACTGATCGACTTCTGCCGGCCGCCCGGAGCGACCCTCCGGGCGGCCGGTGATGACTCCGCCGCCGGCCGCGGCGGGTTGGGTAACGAGCTTCGTCGCCTCCGGCGGCGGGAGATATGAGGAGGAAGCATGCGTCTGAAGCGTTTCGCGGCGCTGGCCGCTGTGTCCGTACTGGCGTTCGGGGCGGCGGCCTGCGGTGGCGAGGACCCCGGCACCGCGCCGACCACCTCGAAGTTCGAAGCCGGCACCACGATGGAGAAGCTGAACAAGGCCGGCAAGATCACTATCGGCACGAAGTTCGACCAGCCCGGCTTCGGCCTCAAGGGCCTGGACGGCAAGCCGGCCGGCTTCGACGTGGAGATCGGCAAGATCATCGCTGCTGAGCTGGGCATCTCCGCCGACAAGATCAACTGGATCGCGACGCCGTCCGCGGTGCGCGAAGAGGTGCTGGAGAAGGGCGACGCCGACGTGGTGATCGCCACCTACACCATCAACGACAAGCGCAAGGAGCGCATCGACTTCGCGGGTCCGTACTACGTCGCGGGCCAGCACCTGATGGTGCGCTCGGACGACAGCTCGATCACCGGGCCGGACTCGTTCAAGGACGGCGCCAAGAAGGTCTGCTCCGTGCAGGGCTCCACGCCGGCCACGAACATCGAGAAGTTCCTCAAGGACAAGGCCACCCAGCTGGTGCTGTTCGACGTGTACACCAAGTGCGTCGACGCCCTGAAGAACAAGCAGGTCGACGCGGTGACCACCGACAACGTCATCCTGCTGGGCTACGTCTCGCAGAGCAACGGCGCGTACAAGCTGACCGGCAGCAAGTTCACCGACGAGCCGTACGGCATCGGCGTGAAGAAGGGCGACGCCAAGTTCCGCGCCTTCATCAACGACCTGCTGGAGAAGATCTACGCCGACGGCCGCTACGCCAAGGCGTGGACCGACACCGCAGGCAAGTTCGACGCGAACGTGCCCACCGGCCCGGCCGTGAACCGTTACTGATCCACCCCCGATTGACGTAGTACTGGAGAGGTGAGCCGATGGATGTCCTGATCGACAACGCCGACGTGTTCGTCAGCGGCTTCTGGCTCACCCTCCAGCTCTGCGTGCTGTCGGCCACGGGGGCACTGCTGATCGGCACCACCGTGGCGGCGATGCGGATCTCTCCCGTGCCGTCGCTGCGGTGGGCCGGCGCGACCTACGTCACGCTGGTGCGCAACCTGCCCCTGACGATCGTCTTCTTCCTGACCTCGTTCGGCCTGCCGGAGCTTGGCTCCAACGCCGACTTCCTGCGCATCCCCGGCCTGTCGTCGATCTTCGACCGGCTCGGCATCGACCTGCCGTACTTCCGGTTCGCGGTGATCGCGCTCAGCGTGTACACCGCGGCGTTCGTCTGCGAGGCGATCCGGTCGGGCGTGAACGCCGTGCCGGCCGGGCAGGCCGAGGCGGCACGCTCACTGGGCCTCACCTTCCGGCAGAACCTGCTCTCCATCGTGCTGCCGCAGGCCTGGCGGGCGGCCATCGTGCCGCTGGGAAGCGTCATTATTGCGATGATCAAGAATTCGGCGCTGGCCGGCGCGTTCGGCGTCACCGGCGAGCTGTTCAGCTCCGGGCAGTCGCTGACGTCCTCGGGGGGCAACCCCATCGTTCCTGTCTTCATCGGCATCTCGATCGGCTACCTCATCATGACCGTGCCGCTCGGCATCTTCATCGACCGGGTCGAGAACCGTCGGGCGGTGGCCCGATGAGCCCCCAGTCGAGCGTCCTGTATGACGCCCCCGGTCCCCGCACCCGCCGCCGCACCACCGTCGCCGCCGTGCTGATCGGCGTCCTGCTGCTCGTCGGCGCCTACTATCTCGTCTACCGGCCGCTGGAGGCCAACGGCCAGTTCACCGCGCTCAAGTGGGGCCCGCTGGTCGATCCCGACGACCCGAACCTGCCACTGGTCTGGGAACGCATCCGGCTCGGCATCATCGCCACGCTGACCGCCGCCGCGCTGGCCATCGTGTGCTCCCTGCTCGCCGGCACGCTGCTGGCCATCGCTCGGATGCTGCTCAAGGAGCAGGCGAAGCGCCGCTACGCCGGAATTCCGGTGGCCGCCGCGTACGCCCTGCGCGGGCTCAACACCGCCCTGCGTGGGATCACCCGGTTCTGCGTCGAGGTCTTCCGGGGCCTGCCGGTGCTGGTCACCATCTTCTTCGCGTGGCGGATCTCGGGCATCAGCGACCCGCTGTGGCCGTTGGTCATCGGCCTGAGTATCTACAACAGCGTTGTCATCGCCGAGATCATCCGATCCGGCATGGAGGGCCTGCCCCGCGGCCAGCGCGAAGCGGCCGACTCCCTCGGCCTGACCCCGTTCCAGGCGATCCTGCTGGTCCAACTGCCCCAGGCGTTCCGGATCATGCTTCCCGCGCTGATCAGCCAGCTTGTCGTGATCCTCAAGGACACCACGCTCGGCTACATCATCACCTACGAGGACATCCTCGCCGTCGCCCAGCAGATGATCCAGATCCTGCAGAACCCGATCCAAATGTACGCGATCATCGGTGCCATGTTCATCGCGATCAACTACGCGCTGTCCCAGCTCGCCGGTTACGTGCAGCGCCGAGTCTCCCGCGTCCGGGCACACACCCCGACTGCCGCGAACTCCGCACCGGCAATCGAGCAGGTCGGCATCGACGCCTGATCGGCGTCAAGCACCCGGTCCCGCAGGGACCATCGGGCCCGGTCTCCGTGGAGACCGGGCCCGATTTCCGAGCCCACCCCCCATCTGCCTGAAGCTGTCGCCCATTGGCGATGCGTTACATCGCACAATGCTCGGCCGGACGGCTTTCCCCTTGCTTTCCACAGTTGTTGTCCATACAGATTTCCCGATGGCAGATTAGTCAATTCAGAAATACGCGGGCGCCACCCGAGTCATTTATCCATTGACATGTCATGACCATTCTGAAAAGCTCGATCAGCAAATGACCCACTCCATCCCTCGAGATTGGGGACATCTTGACGAGCGCACTCCGCTCTATCCGCATCGGTGTACTCGCCCTGCTTTTGGGCGTCGCCGGATCCATCGCTTCCGCTGGCGCCGCGAGCGCCGCGACCGGCGACGCCACCCCCACACCCACCCCAGCCGCGGCAATGCCGACCGACGTCTCCCCGCAGGGACTATTCGGCGACGTGTACAACTACTCGTCGTACAAGATGGTCATTGCGAAGTGGGACAACGTCGGCGGCGGAACCTGCAAGATCTGGAACCAGTACGCGGGCACAACGGCTTCCTCGAAGACCGTCAAATGCACGACCCGCGACGTTTCGCCGGGCGGCACGGACCCGTCCACGTGGGACACCGATCTCTTCACTCTCGTCGTGCCGTACTCGCTGAGCATCGACGGCGTTTACGTCGGGGTGAAACCCGCCAACACCTACACCCGCATCCAGGACAACCAGATCGCGGAATGCTACACCGACCAGGACGGCACCTACTGCCTGGTCACCACGTAAGGAACGACTGACGGCCCCGGGGTGCACCGTTCGGAGGTGGTGCAGCCCGGGGCCCTTCCGTGCGGTCAGCGGGCGATCTCGGTGGTGCGGGACTCGCGGACCACGGTGATGCGGATCTGACCCGGGTAGGTCAGCTCCTCCTCGATCTGCTTGGCGACGTCGCGGGCCAGCACCGCCGCGCCGATCTCGTCGACCTCCTCGGGCCGCACCATGACCCGGATCTCCCGGCCGGCCTGCATCGCGAACACCTTGTCCACGCCGCTCTTGGCCCCGGCGATCTCCTCGATGCGCTCCAGCCGCTTGACGTACGCCTCCAGCGACTCCCGCCGCGCCCCCGGCCGCCCGCCCGAGCAGGCGTCCGACGCCTGAGTCAGCACGGCCTCGATGGTCTGCGGCTGCACCTCGTTGTGGTGCGCCTCGATCGCGTGCACTACCTCGTCGCTCTCCCCGAAGCGCCGGGCCACGTCCGCGCCGATCAGCGCGTGCGAGCCCTCCACCTCGTGGGTGAGCGCCTTGCCGATGTCGTGCAGGAACGCCGAGCGCTTGATCAGCTCCGGGTCCAGCTTCAGCTCCGAGGCCATGATCCCCGCGATGTGCGCGGTCTCGACCAGGTGCTTGAGCACGTTCTGCCCGTACGACGTGCGGTAGCGCAGCCGGCCCAGCAGGGTCACCAGTTCCGGGTGGATGTCGGTGATGCCGACCTCGACCAGTGCGTCCTCCGCAGCGCGCTGGCACATCCGCTCGACCTCGAACCGGGCGACGTCGTACACCTCCTCGATGCGGTGCGGATGGATCCGCCCGTCGAGGACCAGCTTCTCCAGGGTGAGCCGGCCGACCTCCCGGCGCACCGGGTCGAAGCAGGACAGCAGCACCGCCTCGGGAGTGTCGTCGATGATCAGGTTGACCCCGGTGACGGTCTCGAAGGCCCGGATGTTGCGGCCCTCCCGGCCGATGATGCGGCCCTTCATCTCGTCACTGGGCAGGTGCAGCACGCTGACCACGCTCTCCGCGGTCTGCTCGCTGGCCACCCGCTGGATCGCGTCGACCACGATGTGGCGGGCGCGGGACTCGCCGGTGGACCGGGCGTCGGCCTCGATGTCGCGCACCAGCAGCGCCGCCTCGCGCTTGGCCTGGACCTCGATCGTCTCGACCAGCTCGCTCTTGGCGGCGTCGGCGGTCAGCCCGGCGACCCGCTCCAGCTCCTTGCGCCGCTGCTCCTGCGCCTGGGCCAGCTCCTGCTCCTTGCCCTGCAGGCTCAGCTCCCACTTGGCCAGCTCGGCCTCGGCGGCGGCGATGCGGCGGTCGCGTTCGGCGAGGCGCTCGGCCTCCTCCACGTTCTGGCGCTCGCGCTCGGCCAGCCGCTCGGCCTCGGCCGCGTGCATGCGCTCGCGCTCGTCGAGCCGCTGCAGCCGCCGCTCGGCCTCAGCGGCCTGGTCCTTGGCGGTGGAGGTGAGCATCGCGATCTCGCGCTCGCCGGTGCGCCGGGCGGTCGAGCGGACCTGCTCGGCGTCCTCCTCGGCCTGCCGGTGGGCCCGCTGCAGCACGGTGTCGGCCTCAGCGTGCGCCGCGTCCAGCACCCGCTGCGCCTCGGCCCGAGAGGTGGTCACCTCGGCCTTCGCGGCCGCGTTCTCGGCGCGTACTGCGGTGGCCTCGGCGCGGGCGGCGGCCACGGAGCGGCGTTCGGCCTCCAGGGCGGTCTGCGCATCGGAGACGGAGTTCTGCAGCTCGACCAGGGTCTGGCGCTGGCGCTCGCGCTCGGCCACGGCCTCCGGGTCGTCCACGATCACGCTCAGCGGCTGACCGGTCGGGGCGGTGGGGGCGGCCAGCCGGCGCACCAGGCGCACGCCGACCGCCAGCATCCCCGCCACCATCAGCGCGAGGAGGACGATCGCCGCCAGCAGCAGCCCTTCCATCGTGGTCATGCCACTCGCCCGTCGAACTCGGTCATGGCCGCCTCCTGACGCTCCGAACCGCCGACACGGTGGTGCCGGCGCGGAGGCAACCCGACCAGATGTGCGGACCCGCCACACGACGCGCACGGCACGGCCCGGCGACACCCACCCTTTCGGTGGATGCGACCGGCGCACCAAAGCCCGCGAACCGCTTCAACGGCCCTGAGCTGCGACTACATGTAGGCAGCCGCAGGGGTACAGCGGCTGCGCGTATCCTCACCAGGCAAAACTGTTGTCGTACTGTTACACGTTCTATGTTGTGTGGTTTAACACGTACTGGTCGGTGATACCTCTCCTGCGAGGCTAGGTTGCCGATGGCGGTCCGGTCAAGAACTCATGATCGGACACCAAGACGGACGCATCGCCCATTGTGTCCGGTTGTCACGCAGCCCACCGATGCCGAACCGTGACCTGACCGGCGAACCCACGCCGCGCGCGGCGTGTCGCGAACCCGACCGAAGGCCGAGAAAATCACTGCTCCGGCGTGTCGAAAAGATCGGGGTCGAGCAGCTCCGCCAGCTCCGCGTCCTCGGCGCTGCGAGCCGCCAGGGCGTCCTTCACGGCACGCACCGCGATCCCGCCCGGGTAGCCCTTGCGCGCCAGCGCGCCCACCACCCGCCGGAACACCGCGTCCGGCTCGCCGCGCGTCGTGCGCAGCTTGCGCACCGCCAGCTCGTACGCCGTCCGTGCCTGGGTCTCGTCGTCGAGCTCGGCCAGCGCCTCGGTGACCACCTCGGCATCCACGCCGCGCCGCCGCAGCTCCTGGCCCAGTGCCCGGGACGCCAGCCCCTTGCCGTGATGGCGGCTGGACACCCAGGCCCGCGCGAACGCCGCATCGTCGATCATGCCGACCTCGTCGTAGCGGTCGAGCACCGCCTCGGCAACCTCGTCGGCCACGTCCTTGGCCCGCATCGCGGCGGCCAGCTCCGCCCGGGTGCGCGGCCGCACCGCGAGCTGGCGCAGGCAGATCTCCCGCGCGACCTCGTGCGGGTCGCGCTGCGCCTGCCGTTTCGCGGCCCGTTCGGCTCGGGGCGAGCCGTCGTCCACGAGCTCCGCACTGTCCGACAGGCCCGTGCCGTCGTCGCCGGGGCGCGCGGGCCGGGCCGGGGCGGGCGGTTTCGCGTCCCATCCCCGGCCGGTGCGCGCACCGCGGCGTCGTCCCGTCATGGGTTCGTCGGCTTCTCAGACGGCGGTCAGAAGTCGACCGGCGGCAGCGCCGGGCCGCCCGCGGCGTCCGACACGCTCGACTGGCCGACGCCCAGCTTCTCCAGGATCTTCTTCTCGATCTCGGCGGCGACGTCCGGGTTCTCCTTGAGGAACTCGCGCGCCTTCTCCTTGCCCTGGCCCAGCTGGTCGCCCTCGTACGTGTACCAGGCGCCGGCCTTGCGGATGATGTTCTGCTCGACGCCCACGTCGATCAGCGAACCCTCACGCGAGATGCCCTTGCCGTACATGATGTCGAACTCGGCCTGCTTGAACGGCGAGGCGACCTTGTTCTTGACCACCTTGACGCGGGTGCGGTTACCCACGACCTCGGTGCCGTCCTTCAGGCTCTCGATGCGGCGGATGTCCATGCGGACCGAGGCGTAGAACTTCAGCGCCTTGCCACCGGTGGTGGTCTCCGGGCTGCCGAACATGACGCCGATCTTCTCGCGCAGCTGGTTGATGAAGATCGCGGTGGTGTTGGAGCTGTGCAGGCCACCGGTCATCTTGCGCAGCGCCTGGCTCATCAGACGCGCCTGCAGACCGACGTGGCTGTCGCCCATCTCACCCTCGATCTCGGCGCGGGGCACCAGCGCCGCCACCGAGTCGATCACGATCAGGTCCAGCGCGCCGGAGCGCACCAGCATGTCCGCGATCTCCAGCGCCTGCTCACCGGTGTCCGGCTGGGAGACCAGCAGGGCGTCGGTGTCGACGCCGAGGGCCTTGGCGTATTCCGGGTCGAGGGCGTGCTCGGCGTCGATGATCGCCGCGATGCCGCCGGAGCGCTGAACGTTCGCGATCGCGTGCAGGGCCAGCGAGGTCTTACCGCTGGACTCCGGGCCGTAGATCTCGACGATGCGCCCGCGCGGCAGGCCGCCGATGCCCAGCGCCACGTCCAGCGCGATCGAGCCGGTGGGGATGATCGCCATCTGCACCTGCGGCCGCTCGCCGAGGCGCATCACCGAGCCCTTGCCGAACTGCTTGTCGATCTGGGCGAGCGCCAGGTCGAGAGCCTTGCTCTTATCGGGGTTAGCCGCCATCTTCGTCGCCACCTCTTTTAGGGCACTGTCAGTCGCCGACTTCGCAGCCTTCTTCGTCACGCCGACACGCTAGGCGCTGGGTCCGACAAAGGCGATACGGGCACGCCGGGCCTGTGGACAACCACGGCATGCACAAGCACTGGTTGTGGACGATAGCCGAACACGTGTACGAGCGCCATCCTGCCACGCCGTAGGTGTGCTCGCACACGCAAACGGGTCAGCGAAGGCGGCCGGGCACCCGTTCGGCGTACTGGTCGCACACGGCACGCCAGATCACGTGCACTTCCTCACCGTCGGCCAGGGCGGTGTCGATCGTCCGCCCGCCCAGCTGCGGCAGCACCTGGTCGGCGGCGACGCTGGCGGCATAGGTCGGGCCGAAGACCTCGGTCAGCCGTTCGTAGAAGTCGGTCCGTCGCATCGGGCTAGTCTGCCACCTTCACGGCGGCGAGCGTGGAGGGCCGCAGCGCCAGCGCGATCAGCGGGATCGTGGCCAGCGCGGCGAGCAGGGCGAGCACCGCATACCCGGACAGCTCGACGACGACGCCGGACAGCACCCCGGCGGTCGCCCCGGACAGGCCGGTGACCAGGTCCGACAGGCCCTGCGCGCGGGCCTTGACCGCGATCGGCAGCGACTCGGTGAACAGGGTCGACCCGGCGACCATGGTGCCCGACCAGCCCAGCCCCAGCGTCAGCAGCGCGACGGTGAGCAGCGCCGTGTCGTGGCCCGCGGTGGCGGCGACCGCACACGCCGCGATCAGCAGCGCGACCCCGCCCAGGATCACCGGCACCCGCCCTACCCGGTCGGTGAGCCAGCCCACCACCGGCGACAGCCCGTACATCCCCGCCACGTGCACGCTCAACACGAAGCCGACGATGCGCAGCGTGTCCGGGGCGCTGTGGGTCTCCCCGATGTGCACCGGCGTCATCGCCATCACCGCCACCATGACCAGGTGGCCCAGCGCCATCGCGGTCACGCCCAGCCGGGCGGCCGGCGATGCCAGCACCGCCCTCGCCGCCGAGCCCAGCGTGTGCCGCTCGACCGGCCCACCGCCCGCCGCCGCACCTGCCCCGCCGTCCGCCGCCTGGCCTCCCCCGGCCGGCAGGCGCTCCGCGGCCGCCGCACCGCCGGGGACCGCGGTGGTGCCGGACAGTGCCGCGGTCCGGTCCGCCGGGGCACGCACTCCGGCCGCGACCTGGGCCAGCAGCAACGGGTCGGGCCGCAGGAACAGGGTGAGCAGCAGGGCGCTGAGCAGGAACGAGACCGATGCGAAGGCGAACGGGCCCGCCAGCTCGGGGATGCCGAACCGGGACAGCGACCCGCCCAGTGGGGCGGCCAGGTTCGGGCCGATCACCGCGCCGAGCGTGGTGGACCACACCACCAGCGACAGCTGGCGGCCTCGGCGCTGCGGTTCGGCCAGGTCGGTGGCCGCGTAGCGGGACTGCAGCTTCGCCGTGCTGCCCGCGCCGAACAGGAAGAAGCCGACGAACAGCAGCGGGATCGAGTCGAGCGCCGCCGAGGCCAGCACCGCCACCCCGCCGACCGCGCCGGTGAGGTAGCACAGGGCCAGGCCGGGCCGCCTGCCGTACCGGCTCATCAGGGCCGCGGCCGGCACGGCCAGCACACCGCCGCCGACGACCGCCGCGCTCTGCGCCACCCCGGACAGGGCGGTGCCCGCCATCGCCCGGGTGAGCAGCGCACCGACCGAGATGCCCATGGCCACGCCCAGACCGCTGACGACCTCGACGACCATGAGCAGGCGAATGGTCCTGGCCTGGACCGCGCTGTGCACGGCGACGGCGGACGTCATGAGGGGCTCCCGGGGGCGTAAGGGGTGTGGGCGCTTGCTCTACCTTGCCCGACCGCGCCCGATCACGCCGCCCCGCCCCTGGCGGGCCGCCCCTAGCGCAGGTCCTCGGGAAGCAGGTCCATCAGCAGTCCGTCGTGCCAGGAGCCGTCGGGGCCGAGCTCGTACCGGCGCATCACGCCCACCGGCTGGAAGCCGACCTTGGCGTAGCAGGCGATGGCCGCGGTGTTGTCCGCGGCCGGGTCGATCACGAGCCGGTGGTGCCCCAACTCGTTGATCAGGTGCCGGGACAGCGTGCGCACCGCGTCGGTGCCCAGACCACGGCCGTGCACGCCGGGGTCGAGGTAGAGATCCATGCCCGCATGCCGGTACATGGCGTCGGTCTCCTCGTGCCACTGGATGGCGCCGACGACCCGGCCCTCGTGCTCGATCGCCAGCAGTTCGAGATCGGGATCGGCCAGGTCGTCCTTGATCTCCGCAGCGAGATCCTCGCCCTGCCACCGGACGCGGACCTCCGGCGTGGCCCGGATCGCGGCGAGGCCGTCCACGTCCTCCGGCCCGGCCGGCCGCAGCGTGACCCGCTCGCCGTGCAACGTCGTCATGCCGCCACCGTACGGCCCGGCCCGGCTCCCGGCCCGCGGATTACCCATGATCGACTCTGGACGCGACTCGCTAGGCTCGGGCGCATGCAGATGACATGCCCGAAATGCCACGGACAGATGCGGCAGTACGAGCGCAACGGCGTCACCGTCGACCAGTGCACCGACTGCCGCGGCATCTTCCTCGACCGCGGTGAGCTGGAGCGGCTGACCGCGGCCGAGAACGCCTGGCACGGCAGCCGGCAGCAGGCCGCCCCGCCGCCGCCCCCGCAGCAGCACGGCCACCACGACTCGTACCCCCGTCACGACCAGCACCGCTACGACGACCACGGCCACGGCCACCACAAGAAGCACAAGCACCAGGAGTCCTTCTTCGAGGACCTCTTCGGCTGACCGCCCGTTTCTTAACCGACGTTGGCCTATCACATCGAGTTTTCGTCGATCGGAGTCGATGTCATAGGCCAACGTCGATGACAAGACGGGTCAGCGCAGCACGGCGCCCGGAGCCGGGAGCACGGCGGCGGCCACGGCCGCGGCCAGCGGCTCCACCTCCTCGGCACGCAGCGTCGCGATCGTGATCCGGATCCCGGGCCCGGTGGCGGTGCGGAACACGTGCCCCGGCGCCACCGCGAACCCGGCATCACGCAGCGCGGTGACCGCCCCCGTCTCGTCGGGCACGGGCACCCACACGTTGATCCCGGTCCGCCCGCTCGCCGCCACGCCCCGCCCGCGCAGCGCCGCGACCAGGGCGTCCCGGCGCTCGTCGTATACCCACCCGGCCGCCGCCACCGCCCGCCGCGCCGCCGGGTCGCGCCACAACTCCAGCAGGGTCCGCTGGAGCAGCCCGGACACCCAGCCCGGCCCGAGCCGCAGCCGCCCCTCCACCCGCGACACCGTCTCCGGGTCCCCGGCGAGCACCGCGCAGCGCAGGTCGGGGCCGTACGGTTTGCTGGCGCTGCGCACGTAGGCCCAGTAGGCCCCACCGGCGACCGGGTGCGACGGCACCGCCGCGAGCTCTCCGGCGTGGTCGTCCTCGATCACGAACACGTCGCGCAGCAGCGGCCGCAGCAACGCGGCCCGCTCGGCACTCACCGCGCCGCCGGTCGGGTTCTGCGCCCGCGTCGTGATCACCGCGGCGCGCGCACCGGCCGCGACGGCCGCGCGGACCCCGTCCGGCAGCGGCCCGTCGTCGTCGACCGGCATGGACACCGGCACCAGGCCGTGTGCCGCGATCAGGTGCAGCAGCGCGGCCCAGCCGGGATCCTCCACGGCCACCCTGTCGCCGGGCCGCAGCCGTGCGCCAAGCAGCCGGTCGATCCCGTCCAAAGCCCCATTGACCAGGGTGTACGCCGCACCATCCGGCAACCCCGTCAACCGCGTGCGGGCCTGTTCGAGCAGTTCGGGCAGCGGCCCGCCGTCGGCGTAGCGCAACGCGGCCGCACCGGCGGCGAACGAGTCCGCCACGCGCCGCAGCACCGGGGCGAGTTCGGGCAGCAGGGCCGGGTTCGGCTCGCCGTCGGACAGGTCGCGTACGCCCTCGGGCACGGCGCGCGCCGCCCGGCCGGTCGCGATCGGGGTCACCGGGCGCACCCGGGTGCCGTGGCGGCCTGCGGTCACCACGATGCCCCGGTCACGCAGCCGCTGGTAGGCGGCGGCGACCGTGGCCGGGCTGATCGCCAGCTCCTCGGCCAGCGCGCGCACGCTGGGCAGCGCGTCCCCGGGGGCGAGCGCACCGCGGCGTATGCCCTCCTCGACGCAGGAGGCGATCGCCGTTGCCGTGCCCCCGGTGATCGGATATCGTACTGTCACAAAGCCAATAATGTACTAGTACATTATTCGAGTCAAGGAGGCGGGCGTGACGGCCTACCCGCAGACCTCGCGCACCACCGCACTGCGGATGCGCGAGCGCATGTCCTACGAGCGCAGCGCCGCGCACGCGATCCTCGACGAAGCCTGGCACTGCACCCTCTCCTTCGTCCTCGACGGCGAGCCCCGGGCCCTGCCCACCCTGCACGTACGCGTCGACGACACGCTCTACCTGCACGGCTCCAGCGGCGGCCGGATGGGTCTGCAGGCACGCTCCGGCCTGCGCGTGGCCGCCTGCGTCACCCACCTGGACGGCCTGGTCCTGGCCCGCTCCCAGTTCCACCACAGCGCCAACTACCGCTCGGTCATCGCGCACGGCACCGCCACCCTGGTCACCGACGAGCAGGAGAAGCTGCGCGTCTTCACGGCGCTGGCCGAGAAGATCGGCGAGGGCCACGCGGCCCGCACCCGCCCCCCGTCGGCCAAGGAACTCGCCCAGACGGCGCTGCTCGCGCTCCCGCTCGACGAGGTCTCGGTGCGCGCCCGCACCGGCACCGCCGGCGACGACGAGGAAGACCTGTCCCTGCCGCACTGGGCGGGCGTGCTGCCGCTGCGGGTCACCGCCGGCCCGGCCGAACCCGCGCCCGGCGTCACCGTGCCCGCCCCCGCCTACCTGCGCACCGACCGCAGCCCCTGGCACGAGCCGGCGGTCCTGCGCGGCTCCGTGGTCACCCTGGAGCCGCTGGACATGTCGCACGTCGACGGCCTGTACGCCGCCGCCGGCAACGACGAGGAGGTCTGGCGCTGGCTGTACAAGCCCGCTCCGCGCCACCGCGAGGAGATGGCCGCCGTCGTCTCCGACGCACTGGCCATGCAGGCCCGCGGCGACCGGGTCCCGTGGGTGCAGCGCGCCACCGCCACCGGCGAGATCCTCGGCACCACCTCGTACTACGCCATCGACACGGTGCAGCGCCAGCTCGGCATCGGCCACACCTTCCTGGGCCGCCAGGCCTGGCGCACCGGCGTCAACACCGAGTCCAAGCTGCTCCTGCTCGAACGCGCCTTCGACGTCCTCGGAGCCGAGCGCGTCGAATGGCACACCCACCACAACAACCTGCGCTCCCAGGCCGCCATCGCCCGCCTCGGCGCGGTCCGCGAAGGCGTCCTCCGCCACCACCGCATGCACCACGACGGCCAGTGGCGCGACACCGTCACCTTCTCCATGCTCGCCGCCGACTGGCCCACCGCCCGTCTCCACCTCGAAGGAAGGGCACCTTCACATCGCTCCGCGTAGAGGAAGGGCACCTTCTTAACGTGGCACCCGTGGCGAGCTGCAACGTTCGGGCTCGGACGGTGATGTAGGGCACGTCCCCGGTCGGCCTATCGGCCGAGGTCGCGGTCGGGTCGGGCACGAGAGGATGTAAGGCATGCTCGGCATTACGGACCTGTACACCTTCGTGCTCGGCACGATCGCCATCGTGCTGCTGCCCGGCCCGAACTCGCTGTACGTGCTCGCCGTCGCGGCCCGGCGCGGCGTACGCCAGGGCTATCGGGGCGCGATGGGCGTCTTCTGCGGCGACGGTGTGCTCATGCTGGTCTCCGCCGCGGGCATGGCCTCGCTGCTGCGCGCCGTGCCCGCGCTGTTCATGGTCGTCAAGTACGCCGGTGCCGCGTACCTCGGCTTCGTCGGCGTGAAGATGCTCTACGGCGCGATCCGCAGCTGGCGGGACCGGGCGGCGGGCCAGGCGGCCGCACCCGCCCCGGAGGTCGAGCCCAAAACCGAGAACGCGTTCCGGCGGGCGTTCACGATCAGCCTGATGAACCCGAAGGCGATCCTGTTCTTCGTCTCGTTCTTCATCCAGTTCGTCGACCCGGGGTACGCGTACCCCGCCGTGTCGTTCCTGCTGCTGGCGATCATCGTGCAGATCTGCAGCGCGCTCTACCTCAGCGCGCTCATCTTCAGCGGCAACCGGCTGGCCGCCGCGTTCCGCACCCGGCGCAGGCTGGCGGCGGCCGGCACCAGCGCCATCGGCGCCCTGTTCGTCGGCTTCGGCGTCAAGCTAGCCACCTCGTCCCTGAGCTGACCCACCCCGCGCACCCCGACCGCGCACCCCGACCCCGCACTCCGACGGCACGCGGCCGCCGCGGCCCGTACACCAAAAAGACGTTGGCCTATCTCATCGAAAATTCGGCGATCGAAGTCGATGAGATAGGCCAACGTCTGTGAGAGACGCGGTGCCGACACCCACAAAAAACGGCGGTCGGCTCAGAGGCCGGTCGCGCGTCGGCGGGGCGGGCGGGGCTCAGGCGATGGCCGGCTCCGGGATCAGCAGGTCGTGGCGGCCGAGGTCGCGGATGATGTCGTTGACCACCCAGACGTCCACGTGCGCGGGGCGCGCGTGCGTGTGCGGGTGCCGGGCGTCGCGGTTGCGCACGACGAAGTAGTGCACGGCCGCGCGCACGCGGGCGCGGTCGACGGCGCTGGCGCGCACCGTGTCGCGGATCAGCTGGCGCAGGTGCGCCGCGATGCGCTCGGCCAGGGCCAGCTCGTGGCCGGAGTGCTGGGACTGGGACTGGCCCGCCTGCAGCCGGGCGAGGTGCCCGTCGAGCTGGCGCAGCAGGACGTCCGATTCGTGGCGGCTGTTCTTCCTGTCGACTGCCGGTGTGGTCTGTCGTTCGGTCATGCTCACCCTCCGCACACCGTGTTCGATGGACTACTCATCGTGAGCAAGACGGTACGTGATTCGGGCGCATCCGGGCAAGACTCCCAACGAAACCGTCTCACTGACTGGGCCTACCCGCGCGTGGCGTGTGGTTAACGCCTCACCTGCGGCATCACCCGGACGAGACCGCGAACGTGTGCCAGGCGATTGTCGGTGGCGGAGGGCAGGATGGTCGGTGATGAACACGCCCGCCGCCCTGTTCGGCCCTGCCACGCAGGCCTGGTTCGACGCAGCCTTCGCCGCCCCCACTCCGGCCCAGGCGGGCGCCTGGAAAGCCGTCAGCGCCGGTGACCACGCCCTGGTCGTGGCCCCGACCGGCTCGGGCAAGACCCTGGCGGCGTTCCTGTGGGCGCTGGACCGCCTTGCTCACGAAACCCTGCCCGAGGACCCCACCCGGCGCTGCCGCGTGCTCTACGTCAGCCCGCTCAAGGCCCTGGCCGTGGACGTCGAGCGCAACCTGCGCACCCCGCTCACCGGCATTCGCCACGCCGCGGCCCGGCTCGGGCTCCCCGAACCGGACATCACGGTCGGCATGCGTACGGGCGACACACCCACGGAAGAACGCCGCACCTTCAACCGGCGGCCGCCGGACATCCTGATCACCACCCCCGAGTCGCTGTTCCTGCTGCTCACCTCGCAGGCGCGAGAGTCCCTGCGCGGCGTGGAGACGGTGATCGTCGACGAGGTGCACGCGGTCACCGGCACCAAACGCGGCGCGCACCTGGCCCTGTCCCTGGAGCGGCTGGACGCCTTGCTGCCCAAGCCGGCGCAGCGCATCGGCCTGTCGGCGACGGTCGAGCCGGTCGAGGCGGCGGCGCAGTTCCTCGGCGGGGCCGCGCCGGTGCACGTGGTGCAGCCGAAGTCCGCCAAGACCATCGAGGTCAGCGTCGAGGTCCCGGTCGAGGACATGACCGCCCTCGACGAGGGCCACGCCGACGACGAGGGCCCGCGCCGGGCCTCGATCTGGCCCGCGGTCGAGGAGCGGGTGTACGAGCTGATCGGCGAGCACCGCAGCACCATCGTCTTCACCAACTCCCGCCGCGGCGCGGAACGCCTCTGCGCCCGGCTCAACGAACTGGCGGCCGAGCGGCTGGTCACGGCGGTGCCGCCGCCCGCGCAGATCATGGCCCAGTCCGGCGCGTCGTACGGGGCCGCGCCGCAGATCGCCCGCGCGCACCACGGCTCGGTGTCCAAGGAGGAGCGCAAGCAGATCGAGGAGGAGCTGAAGTCCGGGCGGCTGCCCGCCGTGGTCGCCACCTCCAGCCTCGAACTCGGCATCGACATGGGCGCGGTCGACCTGGTCGTGCAGGTCGGCGCGCCGCCCAGCGTGGCCGCCGGGCTGCAGCGGGTCGGTCGCGCCGGGCACCAGGTCGGCGCGGTCTCGCGCGGCGTGGTGTTCCCGACGCACCGCGGCGACCTGCTGTCCTGCGCCGTGGTCGCGGGCCGGATGACCGGCGGCAAGCTGGAGCCGCTGACCTTCCCGCACAGCCCGCTGGACGTGCTCGCCCAGCACATCGTGGCGATGACGGCGCTGGACGAGTGGACCGTCGCCGAGCTGGCGGCCCTGGTGCGCCGGGCCGCGCCGTTCGCGGCGCTGCCCGAGTCGGCCCTGCACGCGGTGCTGGACATGCTGGCCGGGCGCTACCCGTCGACGGCCTTCGCCGAGCTGCGCCCGCGCATCGTCTGGGACCGCGCCGCCGACCGGCTCTCCGGCCGCCCCGGCAACCAGCGACTGGCGGTCACCTCCGGCGGCACCATCCCCGACCGCGGCCTGTTCGGCGTGTTCCTGGCCGGGTCGGAGAAGGCGTCGCGGGTCGGCGAGCTGGACGAGGAGATGGTTTACGAGTCCCGCGTCGGCGACGTGTTCGCACTCGGCACCAGCTCCTGGCGCATCGAGGACATCACGCCCGACCGGGTGCTGGTCTCCCCCGCCCCGGGCCAGCCCGCCCGGCTGCCGTTCTGGAAGGGCGACCAGGCCGGACGGCCTGTCGCGCTCGGCAAGGCGCTGGGGGCGTTCCTGCGCAACCCGTCCGGGTTGGACAACCTGGACCCGTCCGCGGTCGGCAACCTCACGGCATACCTGGAGGAGCAGCGGGCGGCGACCCGGCACCTGCCGGACGACCGGACCGTGCTGGTCGAGCGCTTCCGCGACGAGCTGGGCGACTGGCGCATCGTGCTGCACAACGTGCTCGGCGCACCGGTCAACGCGCCGTGGGCGCTGGCCATCGGGCAGCGGCTGCGCGAGCGATACGGCGTCGACGCGCAGGTGCACGCCGCCGACGACGGCATCGTGATCCGGTTGCCGGAGACCGCCGAGGAGCCGCCGGGCGCGGACCTGTTCGCCTTCGACGCCGACGAGATCGAGCCGCTGGTCGCCGAGACGGTCGGCGGGTCGGCGCTGTTCGCGTCCCGGTTCCGCGAGTGCGCGGCCCGCTCGCTGCTGCTGCCGCGCCGCGACCCGGGCCGGCGGCAGCCGCTGTGGCAGCAGCGCCAGCGCGCCGCGCAGCTGCTCGACGTGGCCCGGGAGTACCCGGATTTCCCGGTGACCCTGGAGGCGGCCCGGGAGTGCCTGCGCGACGTGTTCGACCTGCCGTCGCTGTCGGCGATGATGCGCGACATCGCCTCGCGCAAGATCCGCATGGTCGAGGTGGCCACGCCGCAGCCGTCGCCGTTCGCCCGCTCGCTGCTGTTCGGCTACGTGGGCGCGTTCCTGTACGGCGAGGACACCCCGCTGGCCGAGCGCCGGGCGGCCGCGCTCTCCCTGGACCCGACGCTGCTCGGCGAGCTGCTGGGCCGGGTGGAGCTGCGCGAGCTGCTCGACCCGGCGGTCATCGAGGCGACCGCGCTGCGGCTGCGCTGGACCGACCGGCGGGTACGCGACGCCGAGGACACCGTCGAGATGCTGCGCCAACTGGGCGACCTGTCCCCGGACGAGCTGGCCGAACGCGGCGTGCAGCCCGGCTGGCTCGACGAGCTGGCCCGCACCGGCCGTGTCCTGGCGGTCCGGGTCGCCGGGCAGGAGCGCTTCATCATCGCCGAGGACGCCGGCCGCTACCGCGACGCCCTCGGCGTGGCGCTGCCGCCGGGCCTGCCCGCCGCGTACACCGCCGCGGTCGCCGATCCCCTGCTCGACCTGATCGGCCGGTATGCGCGCACCCACGGCCCGTTCCGGGCCGACGACTGCGCGATCCGGTTCGGGCTGGGCGTCGCGGTGGTCGAGCACACGCTGCGGCGGCTGTCCGCCTCGGGACGGCTGGTGCAGGGCGAGTTCACCGCGTCGTCGGACGGCGGCTTCATCGAGTGGTGCGACGCGGAGGTGCTGCGTACCCTGCGGCGACGCAGTCTGGCCGCGCTGCGCAAGGAGATCGAACCGGTCCCGCCGGAGGTGCTCGGCCGGTTCCTTCCGGCCTGGCAGCACATCGGGCGGCGCAGCGAGGGCATCGACGCGGTCGCCGCCGCCATCGACCAGATCCAGGGCGTGCCCGTGCCCGCATCGGCTCTGGAACGCCTCGTGCTGCCCGCGCGGGTCGCCGACTACCGGACCTCCTATCTGGACGAGCTGTGCGCCACCGGTGAGGTCGTCTGGGCCGGTGCGGGGCCGATCGGCGGCAACGACGGCTGGATCGTGCTGGCCTTCGCCGACTCCGCGCCGCTGCTGCTGCCCCCGCCCACCGAACTCGCCCAGACGGGGGTGCACGAGGCGCTGCTGGCCGCGCTGGGCGGGGGTGCGCTGTTCTTCCGGCAGCTCGCCGACCAGATCGAGGCCGAGCACGACGAGTTGCTGTCCGCGCTGTGGGACCTGGTCTGGGCCGGGCTGGTCGGCAACGACACGCTCGCCCCGGTGCGGGCGCGGCTGTCCGGCGGCGGCGCGCACCGGGCCAAGCCCACCCCCGGCCGGGCCCGCTACCGGCGGCCCAGCCTGACCGGGGGCCGCTCACTGGCCGCCGCCCGGGGACCGGCGCATCTGCCCGCCGCGGCGGGCCGCTGGCACGCGCTCGGCGAGCGGGACACCGACCCGACCGCGCGGGCCGCGGCACTGGCCGACGCGCTGCTGGAACGCTACGGCGTGGTGATCCGGGGCGCGGTCGCCGCCGAGAACCAGCCCGGCGGTTTCGCCGCCGTGTACCCGGTGCTGGCCGCCCTGGAGGACCGGGGCGCGGCCCGGCGCGGCTACTTCGTCGAAGGGCTGGGCGCGGCCCAGTTCGCGCTGCCCGGAGCGGTGGACCGGCTGCGCTCGTACGCCGACACCCGCGACGGGGCACCCCGTGCCCTCGTGCTGGCCGCCACCGACCCCGCCAACCCGTACGGCGCCGCCCTGCCCTGGCCGCACACCGCCGAGGGCCACCGCCCCGGCCGCAAGGCGGGCGCACTGGTCGTCCTGGTCTCCGGCGCGCTCGCCCTGTACGTCGAGCGCGGCGGGCGCACCCTGCTGTCCTTCAGCGACGACGAGGCGGTCATGGCCGCCGCGGCGGCGTCGCTCACCGAGGCGGTGACCAGCGGGGCGCTCGGTCCACTGACCGTGGAACGGGCCGACGGCGAGTCCGTCACCGGCAGCCCGCTGGGCGCGGCGCTGGAGGCGGCCGGGTTCCGGATCACTCCCCGTGGACTGCGGTTACGTGGCTGAGGGCGGTCCCGGACCCGGCCATCAGGGAAATACCGGGGAAACCGGTGTCGGATTCGCGCTGGCGGGTCGCGCCACGCCGGTGGCATGCTGCGGTTCATGAGCACTGCCGCCGCCCCTGCGCGCCGTGACACCTATGTGGACTTCCTCCGGGCGTTGAGCCTGATCGTGGTCGTGGTCTGGCACTGGGCGTTCACGATCCTCGACTGGCGCGCCGACGGCCCGCATGCCACCAGCCCGCTCGGCTTCACCCGCGGCCTGTGGCTGGCGACCTGGCTGTTCCAGGTCATGCCGCTGTTCTTCTTCATCGGCGGCTTCGTGCACATCCGCAGCTGGGAGCGGGCGCGGGCACGCGGGGTCAGCATGGGCGCGTTCGTCTGGCGGCGCATCCGCCAGCTGCTCATCCCGGCCGGCATCGTGCTGCTGCTGTGGATCGCGGTGGGCGGCCTGATCGGCAGCTACTTCAACCTCACCGGCGTCGGCCGGGCGGTGAAGCTGGTGGTCAGCCCGCTGTGGTTCCTCGGCGTGTACCTGATGCTCATCGCCCTGCTGCCGCTCGGCCTGTGGCTGCACAAGAAGGTCGGCGTGCTGGCCCTGGTCTGGCTGGCCGGTGCGGCGATGGTGGTCGACGTGGCCCGCTTCGGCAAGGGCCTGGAGGACATCGGCTGGCTCAACATGGTGCTGGTGTGGGGCCTGGCCCACCAGGCCGGCTTCTTCTACCAGAACGTGGTCGACTCACCCCGCCGCAACGACTGGGCCCTGCTCTGGGCAGGGCTGTTCGGCCTGGTGGGACTCGTCGGGTCGGGGCTGTATCCGGGCTCCATGGTCGGTGTGCCGGGCGAGCGCTTCTCGAACATGGCCCCGCCCACCTTCGTCATCGTGGCGCTGCTGCTGTTCCAGATCGGATTCGCCGAGCTGCTGCGACCCCGGATGCAGATCCTGCTGGAACGCCCACGCTGGAAACGCCTCAATGAACTGATCAACGAGTTCTCGCTGCCGCTGTACCTGGTGCACACCACCGGCATGGCGCTGTTCCTGTTCCTGACCTGGCTGTGGCTGCGCTACGACATGGACAAGCCCGCCGACGTGGACCTGGGCTGGTGGCTGACCCGACCGCTGGCCATCATCGGACCGCTGATCTGCACGATCCCCGTACTGCTGCTGTTCCGGAAGATCCAGCGCCGGGGCGCGGCGAGTGCCGCGGCCGCGAGCCCACCGGCCGTGCCCGCGCAACGCGACGCCGAGCAGTCGGCCGTCGACGCCGAGGCGCCGGAGGAGATCGGCTCGCCGCGGCGGCCATAGTGGACAACGGGCCGGATCGGTCTACCTTCTTAGGCATGCCCGGATTCGACTACATCTCGTTCACGACCGACTACGGTCTGTCGGACGGTTTCGTCGCGGCCTGCCATGGCACGATCGCGCGCACAGCCCCGGCCGCCCGCGTCATCGACGTGACGCACCTGATCGCGCCCGGCGACGTGACCCGCGGCGCGGCGGTGCTGGCCCAGACCGTGCCGTACCTGCCCGACGCCGTGCACCTCGCGGTCGTCGACCCCGGTGTCGGCACCCCGCGCCGCGCGGTGGTCGTGCAGACTCCCCGCGGCCTGCTCGTGGGCCCCGACAACGGGCTGCTGATCTGGGCCGCGCAGGCGCTCGGTGGCCCGTCCGCGGCGTACGAGCTCGCCAGCGAGGACTGGTTCGCCCCCAACGTGTCGCGGACCTTCCACGGCCGCGACGTGTTCTCCCCGGTGGCGGCCCGGCTGGCGCGCGGCGCGGACCCCGCCGACGCCGGCCCGCCGGTCGCGCCGGACGACCTGGTCGTGCTGCCCGAGCCGGTGGTGGCCTGGGGCGACGGCTGGCTGGAGGCCGAGGTGCTGACCGTGGACCGCTTCGGCAACGTGCAGCTCGCCGCCCCCGGTTCGGCCCTGGAACAGCTCCCCGACCGGCTCACCGTCGGCGGCTGCCGGGCGATCCGCGGCACCACGTTCGCCGACGCCCCGTCCGGCGGCCTGGTCGTCTTCGCCGACTCCGCCGACCGCGTCGCCATCGCCGTCAACGGCGGCCGCGCCGTGGTCATGCTCGCCGTTACCCCCGGCGACCTCCTCCGCATCTCCTGACCGCTCCTTGCGTCGATCATGAACTTATGGCACGGCTCGACGGCGTGTCCCTGCCATAACTTCATGATCGACCGCAGCGGCCAGACCACATGGCGCGTCGACGGGCTACATCTTTTTTGATGTGGCCACATCAAAAAAGATGTAGCGGCCCGCAACGACATGCCCGCGCACGGCAGTCGACCGCACCGCAAGTCGCGGACCGGCGCACTTGCCGCCCAGGGCAGCGCCCGACACAGGCCTACAAGCCGCCAGGCACCACTCGGCACGCTGCCCTCAGCGACGACCCCCGAGGTGCGAAATCTTGTCATTGACAAGTTCTCGCGTGCGTGGCAATCTTGGCGACGTCAAGATGCATGATGAGTGCCACTAGATGCGGAGGTATGGGCGATGTCGGAGACCGTCGGACTGGGGTTGGTGCGCCAGATGTGGCAGGTGCTGGAGCCGGTGCACGCGGCGATCTACTACTCGCCCCAGGCGAACGAGGAGGCCGCGGCGCTGGGCTACGACACCGGCACCCGCTGGCCGAGCTACTTCGCATGGCGCTCGGCACCGCTCGGCGCGGCCGGACCCGAGTTGGTGGCCGCGACCTACTACAGCTTCAGCCCAGCCATGATCCGCGACCACGTCCCGGCGATCTGGGACACCGCTACCCCGGAAACCGTGCTGGCCTCACGACTGAGGGCGGTGGACCGTACGCTGCGCGGGCTGCTGCCCGAGGTCATCGGCACGCCGGAACTGGCCGAAGCCGCCGCGCTGGCCCGCCGCGCCGCCGAGGCCGCCGTCACCGCGGGACGCCCACTGGCCGCCGCGAACGCCGACCTGGCCTGGCCCGACGAGCCGCATCTGGTGCTGTGGCAGGCCGCCACGGTGCTGCGCGAGCATCGCGGCGACGGTCACCTCGCGGCGCTGCTCGCCGCCGGGCTGGACCCGTGCGAGGCCCTGGTCTCGTTCGCGGCGATCGGCGCGGCACCCGCCGAGGTCTTCGCCGGCCGCGGCTGGACCCTACAGGAGTGGCAGGCCGCCCAGGCCCGCCTGGCCGCCCGGGGCTGGATCGACACGGACGGGCAGGCCACCGAGGTGGGCGCGGCCGGTCGCGCCGAGATCGAGCGGCTCACCGACGAACTCGCCGCCGGCCCGTGGCGGGCCCTCGGCACGGCGGGCGCGGGCAGACTCGCCCAGCTGGTCGGGCCGTCAGCGGTCGCGCTGGCTCGCTCGGGAATCTTCCCCCGACAGAGCACGCTCGGCCTCGGCGCACGGCGCTGAACACACTGAACCGGCATGGGCCGACATCTCGGCACGAGCATCCGGCAGCCGCCGAGCGTGCCGGCCCTCGGCAACGGCAAGCTGAACCGGCCGGCGGCGAGCCGAGCCGGGGGTCCGCGTCAGACGCCGACGACCTCGCGGCCGCGCGCGTTGCCGGTGTTGCCCGGCCGCATGTTGCGGGACGTCCGCAGCGTGGTCCGCAACGGATTGTCCCGCCGGACCGTGACCGAGACCTGGCCG
Organism: Catellatospora sp. NPDC049111; assembly: GCF_040648615.1. NCBI lineage: Bacteria > Bacillati > Actinomycetota > Actinomycetes > Micromonosporales > Micromonosporaceae > Catellatospora > Catellatospora sp. NPDC049111. The sequence continues at coordinate 197,357 of NZ_JBEZEB010000010.1, forward strand.
TCGGTGGCCACCTCGGTACGCGGCCGGTGGGCCAGCTCGGGCACCGGCTGGTCACCGCGCGGCAGCGGCGTGAGCACGCCCTCGACCTGCTCGGCGACGGCCATGGTGTCGCTGACCTCGCGAAGGACCTCGGACAGCCGCGCACCCAGCGCGTCGCAGATCGAGGTCAGCAGCTCGCTGGACGCCTCCTTCTGCCCCCGCTCGATCTCGGACAGGTATCCGAGACTCACGTTGGCAGCGGTGGATACCTCACGCAGGGTGCGGTGCTGCCCCTGCCGGCGGGCACGGAGGGCATCACCGATCACTCGACGCAGAAGCACCATGTTCGCACCCCCTGTACTGTTCCCCGTCACGACGCTCGGCTGATATGCGCTCAGCCGCCGGTTGTCACCGACGGCTGAGAAGAACCGTACTCTCTTCATGCCAGTTCGACACCCCGCCCCGCCGGGGCAGGTTGACTATCGGCGGCCGACGCCACTTTCATACACACTACGACAGTCCGGCCAAACCCCGCTCAGGTCACGAAGAGATCACGCCTTACGGATCGATGACAGCCGCACGGAGCAGGCCCAGCGCCGCCGCCACCGCGGTGTCCCGGACGTGCTGCCGCTCACCCTCCACGTGCAGCTCGCTGACCTGGGCCTGACCGTCCGGACCGGCCAGCGCGACGTACACCGTCCCGGCGGGCACCCCGTCCTGCGGTCCCGGTCCGGCGACCCCGGTGGTGGCCAGGCCCCAGTCCGCCCCGCAGCGCTCGCGGGCTCCCCGGGCCAGCGCCAGCGCCACGTCCGGGTCCACCGGACCCCGCTGCGCCAGCAGCGCCGCGTCCACCCCGGCCAGGCTGTGCTTGAGGTCGGTGGCGTACACCACCAGCCCGCCGCGCAGCACCTTGCTCACCCCGGGCACGGTGACCAGGGTCGCGGTGAGCAGCCCGCCGGTCAGCGACTCCGCCGCCGCGACGGTCTGCCCCCGCGCGGCCAGCACGCCGACCAGTCCAGGAATGTCGATCATGAAACGGGTTCCGGTGCCGGGTGCGCCGCTGCCCGCGCCGCGGGCACGTGACCGGCGGATGCCGGCGCCGCGGACGCTTCCTGAGCGGCCCGCCGGGCGACCCACTCCTCGTGCGCGGCCACCGCACCGGGCCACAGCTCGTCGAGGTCGTCGCCGGTCAGGCCGAAGAGGTCGGCGAGCGCCTCTCGCCATCGCTCTCGCGTCGACAGGTGCTCCTCGCGCCGCCCGGCCGCGTCGATGGTGAGCAGCAGGCAGCCACGCAGGATGTCGACTCCGGCGGCGGTCCGGCGCTGGGCCGTGAGGAACCGGGTGAACGGCGACTCGGCCGAGGTCGACAGGTGCTCGTGCGCGGCCGCGAAGTCGCCGAGCACCGTCGGCGCGGCGACGATGTCGCAGGCCGCGAAGGAGCCGACGGGGTCGTGGCGCAGCCGCCAGCCGGCCTCCGGCCGTGGCGAGGCCGCCAGGGCGTACGCGAAAGGGCCCTGCACGTGTTCCCCGTCGACCAGCGGCAGCGGGTCGAACAGCGCGTCCCCGAGCCCGGCGTCGGCCAGCCACCGCCCGCCCGGGTTGGCCGCGTCCGGCAGGTCGTGCACCAGCAGGGCGAGATGGTTCAGGGCGGGGTCCACCTCGTCGAGGGCGGCCACCACGTAACCGCGGTGCAGGGTGACGGTGAAGCCCAGCGCGCGCAGCAACTCGCTGAAGGCCGCGTTCAGGTGGAAGCAGTAGCCGCCGACGCCGCCCATGACGCGGCGCAACGCCTCGTCGGCGGTGACCGCGCCCGGCCGGCCCAGCATGATCTCCTGGTTCGTGTACGGCACCCGGGTCACCTGAGCCCGGTGCAACTCCCGCAGGTACGCCGCCGAGGGCGTCCGGCGGGGCACCCCGAGTCGGCTCAGGTAGGCGTCGATCACGGGGCCGGGCGGAGCGCGCCGCGCCGCAGGCGGATCGCCGCCACCACGTAGTCGATGCCTGTGACCACGGTCACCAGCAGCGCCGCGCCCATCAGCCACGGGCCGACCGCCGACCACGGGGCCGGGAACGGCCACAGGTACCAGGCGATCGCCGCGATCTGTAGCACGGTCTTGAGTTTGCCGCCGCGGCTGGCCGCGATAACCCCGTACCGGATGACCCAGAAGCGCAGCAGCGTGATGCCCCACTCCCGGACCAGGATCACCAGGGTGACCCACCACGGGAGCAGGTCGTACCAGCTCAGCAGGACCAGCGCGGAGCCGGTCAGGGCCTTGTCCGCGATCGGGTCGGCGACCTTGCCGAACGAGGTGACCAGCTCGAAGCGCCGGGCGATCCAGCCGTCGACGTAGTCGGTGAACGACGCGACGCCGAACGTGATCGCGGCCGCGATCCGCCAGCGGTTGTCGGTCATCCCAGAAACGATCACCAGTGCCACGAAGACCGGCACCAGCACGATGCGCACGACCGTGAGGACGTTGGCGGCGTTGAGCAGCGGTGGCACCCGGCGTGAACGTTCCTGCACGGCAGACACGCTAACCAGCCACCACGGCCAGCGCAGGCCGACCGGCGGGAGCCGCGTCGATCATTTCCACGGGTACGGCCACCAGGTCCACGCCCTCGGTCCCGGTCACCCGGGCCCGCACCAGGTCACCGGGGTGCAGCGCGCCGAGGTCGACGCCGCCCTCCCCCGCGACCAGCGTGGTCGAGCCGTCGACCTCGGGCGCCTGGTGCGCGGCGCGGCCCTCGACGGTCTTCCCGTCGGTGGTGTCCACGAGCACGTCCACCAGGCTGCCCAGCCGCTCCTCGGCCCGCTGCCCGCACAGCTCCTCGACCAGGCTCAGCATCCGGTCGTACCGGCCGCGGATCGTCTTCGCGCCGACCTTGCCGTCCATCGTCGCGGCCTCGGTGCCGTCCTCGTCGCTGTAGTCGAACACGCCGATCGCGTCGAGGCGCGCCTCGCTGACGAAGCGCACCAGCTCCTCGTAGTCGGCGCGGGTCTCGCCCGGGAAGCCGACGATGAAGTTGCTGCGCGCGCCCGCCTCCGGAGCGAGCTTGCGGGCGCTGTCCAGCAGCTCCAGGAATCGCTCGGTGGAGCCGAAACGGCGCATCCGGCGCAGCACCGGCTCGGACGAGTGCTGGAACGACAGGTCAAAGTATGGTGCGACGCCCGGCGTGGTGGCGATCGCCTCGACCAGGCCGGGCCGGGTCTCGGCGGGCTGCAGGTAGCTCACCCGCACCCGGACCAGACCCTTGATCGCGGCGAGCTGCGGCAGGAGCTTCTCCAGCGCCCGCGGGTCGCCCAGGTCCTTGCCGTACGACGTCGAGTTCTCGCTGACCAGCACCAGCTCACGCACGCCCGTGCCGGCCAGCCACTCGGCCTCGGCGAGCAGCTCGTCGGGGGTGCGGCTGACGAACGAGCCGCGGAACGCCGGGATGGCACAGAACGAGCAGCGGCGGTCGCAGCCGCTGGCCAGCTTCAGCGAGGCGACCGGGCTGCTGTCGAGCCGGTGCCGCAGCACGGGCCGCAGGTGCGCCGGGGTGTGCTCGTCGTTGGTGAACGCGGCGTGGCCGGGCACGATCACGCCGGTCTCGCGGCGCTTGGCCGGGGCGATCGGCAGCAGCTCGCGGCGGTCACGCGGGGTGTGCGCGTCGTGGTGCTCCCCGCGCAGCACCGAGCCGAGCGCTGCGGAGATCGACGGGTAGTCGTCGAAGCCGAGCACCGCGTCGGCCTCGGGCAGGCTCTTGGCCAGCTCGTTGCCGTACCGCTCGGCCATGCAGCCCGCGGCGACGACCTTCGCGCCGGTGTCGGCGGCGGCCAGCAGCGTGTCGATCGAGTCCTGCTTGGCCTTCTCGACGAATCCGCAGGTGTTGACGAGGACCACGTCTGCGCCCTCGCCGTTGGTGCTGACCTGCCAGCCGTCGGCCGCCAGGCGGGCGGCCAGCTCTTCGGAGTCGACCTCGTTGCGGGCGCAGCCCAGGGTCAGCAGCGCGACCCGCCGCCCGTTCTCGGGCACGGAAAGATCATGGGAAGAGTTGACTGGCACCCGACCAGGCTACCGGCCCCCCGCGACAAACCGCCTACCGCCTTCCATGTAAGGAAGGGCACCTTCTTATCGCTATCGGTGGTAAAAGGTGCCCTTCTTAACTCCTCAGGGCTACCCTTGCTGGCGGCCGCGCCCTCCGGCGCCTGCCCCGGACGAGTGCCTGCCGTACCCGGAACGACAAGACGGCGCGCAGAAGACACGATCATGAATCATGACGTCCTGCAGATCCTGGGCGCGCTGACCGTGCTGGCCGGATACGTGGCAGCGCAGCTCGGCTGGACCACGCCCCGCTCCGTCGGCTACCTGACCGCGAACATCCTCGGCGCCGGCGCGCTCGCGTGGCTCGCCTGGACCAGCCAGGACTGGGGATTTCTCCTCCTGGAGGGCGTCTGGTCCGCGGTGAGCGCATTCGCCCTGGTCTCCGTCCTACGCACCCGCCGCGCCCCAGACCCCACCCCCTCCTGACACCCGCCGTCGCGCGCCGAGCGGCTCACAAGGGCCGCGATGGGGTCGCGGAGCACACCAAGGTCGTTCGACTTGCCCGGCACATGGTCGAAAGCGGTCTCAAGATACGCACATGTGCCCGGCAACTCGGATGACCTTGGGCCAGTCCGTCAGCCGGGGCAGCACCGGGCGGACGGGTCAGTCGTCGCCGACGCCGAGGGCGGCCAGGACTTCGGCCAGCTCGTCCGGCTTGATCAGCACCTCGCGGGCCTTGGAGCCCTCGGACGGGCCGACGATGCCGCGGGTCTCCATCAGGTCCATCAGGCGGCCCGCCTTGGCGAAGCCGACGCGCAGCTTGCGCTGCAGCATGCTGGTCGAGCCGAGCTGGGACACCACGACCAGCTCGATCGCCTGGATCAGCAGCGTCAGGTCGTCACCAATCTCCTCGTCGATCTTCTTCTTGGTGTCCTGCACCGGGGCGAGCACCTCGGGCCGGAACTCCGGCTCGCGCTGGCGCTTGCAGAACGCGACGATGTCGTTCATCTCGTTCTCGCTGACCCAGGAGCCCTGGATCCGCTGCGGCTTGCTCGCGCCCATGGGCAGGAACAGCGCGTCGCCGCGGCCGATCAGCTTCTCCGCGCCGGGCTGGTCGAGGATGACCCGGGAGTCGGCCAGTGAGCTGGTCGCGAACGCGAGCCGGGACGGCACGTTCGCCTTGATCAGGCCGGTCACCACGTCCACCGACGGGCGCTGGGTGGCCAGCACCAGGTGGATGCCGGCGGCGCGGGCCAGCTGGGTGATGCGCACGATCGAGTCCTCGACGTCGCGTGGCGCGACCATCATCAGGTCGGCCAGCTCGTCGACGACCACCAGCAGGTACGGGTACGGCTTGAGCACCCGTTCGGAGCCCGGCGGCGGCTTGATCTGCCCTGCCCGGAGCTTGCGGTTGTAGTCGTCGATGTGGCGCACCCCGGCGGCGGCGAGGTCGTCGTAGCGCATGTCCATCTCGCGGACGACCCATTCGAGGGCGTCGGCGGCCTTCTTCGGGTTGGTCACGATCGGGGTCACCAGGTGCGGGATGCCCTCGTAGTTGGTCATCTCGACGCGCTTGGGGTCGATCAGCAGCAGCCGCACCTGGTCCGGCGTGGCCCGCACCAGGATCGACACCAGCAGCGAGTTGAGGCAGGACGACTTGCCCGCGCCGGTCGCGCCAGCGATGAGGATGTGCGGCATCTTGGCGAGGTTTGCCACCACGTAGCCGCCCTCGATGTCCTTGCCGAGCGCGACCACCATCGGATGCGTCTCGGCCGCGGCCACCCGGGAGCGCAGCACGTCGCCGAGCGCCACGTCCTCCCGGTCGGTGTTGGGGATCTCCACGCCGACCGCGCTCTTGCCCGGGATCGGGCTGAGGATGCGCACGTCGGGGCTCTTCACCGCGTACGCGATGTTGCGCGACAGGGCGGTGATGCGCTCCACCTTCACGCCGAGCCCGAGCTCGACCTCGTAGCGGGTGACCGTCGGCCCGCGGGTGAATCCGGTGACCGCGGCATCCACGTCGAACTGGTCGAACACGTGCGCGAGCGCGGCGATGACCTCGTCGTTGGCCTTGGACCGGGTCTTGGCGGCCTCGCCGGGCTTGAGCAGGCTCGCCGGCGGGAGGGTGTAGTCCCCGCCGAGGCTGGGCAGCATCATCTGCTCGGTCTTGGTGGGCGGCGGCGTGTGCTGGGGCGGGTCGGGCTTGCGCCGCTTGGCCGGCCGCTCGATGGCGACGGTCTCCTGCTCGGCCAGGTGCCGCTCGTACGCCGCGTCGTCGAAGTCGTCGTCGGGGTCCGGCGGCTGGAACGCCGCGGGCGGGGTGAGCCGCTTGCGCCGCCGCGGCGCGGGCACCTCCTGCTCCTCGTCGACGTCTTCGTCGGAGCGCTCGGGGGTGGCCACGCCGAGCAGGCTGTCGCGCAGGTTCGCCAGCCGCTCCGGGATCTTGTTGACCGGCGTCGCCGTGATCACCAGTACGCCGAAGGTCAGGAGCAGCAGAAAGAGGAGCACGGCGACGAAGTTGGACAGCACGCTGCCGAGTCCGCCTCCGACGAACTTGCCCAGCAGGCCTCCGGCCTGTTCGAGCTGGACCACGTCGACCGGTGCGCGAGCGATGTGCAGGAGCGCGGTCGAGGCGAGGGTCAGCGCCGTCCAGCCGACGATGCCCCGGCCGCGCTGGGCGGGGTCGGGATCGGAGCGCATCACCCGGACGCCGCACACGAACAGCAGCAGGGGCAGCGCGGCGGCGGTGGCGCCGATGAAGAAGCGGGTGGTGTCGGCCAGCCAGGCGCCGAACGTGCCGCCACTGCCCTGGGCCGAGCCCCAGACGGCGACGCCGAACAGGATGGACAGGGCGATCAGCAGCAGCCCGAGCCCGTCACGGCGGTGCTCGGGGTCGAGGTCGCGGGCCTTGGCCGCCTGCGAGCCGACGGCGCGTACCATCCAGCCGAGACCGTGCGCGATCGCCATCCAGATGCCGCCGACCAGCCGTCCGAACAGCGCGGCCGGGTTGATCGTGGCGCGGGTCCGGCGGCGCACCGCGGGCCGCCGCGCCGGGGCACGCCGGGCGGGCGTCCGTCCCGTCTGTCGGGTACGCGCGGACGCGGCCTTCGTCGGCGTGGCAGCTCGACGACGGCTCGATGAGGAAGTACCGCCCGCCATGTCCCACACCGTAACCCCTCCACGTTGATCATGAACTTATGGAACGGTTCGACGGCGTGTCGCTTCCATAACTTCATGATCAACGCGGAGAGGGGTCCACGGCGGACAGTCGGGGTCAGACCTCCAGGACGGAGGGGACGATCATCGGGCGGCGGCGGTAAGCCTCGTTGACCCAGCGGCCGACGACCCGGCGCACGATCTGCTGGAGCTGGTGGGCGTCGGTCACGCCGTCCAGCGCCGCGCGGTCGAGGGCCTCGGTGACCAGCGGCAGCGCCGGGTCGAACGCGGTCGGGTCCTCGGAGAAGCCCTTCGCCGACAGCAGCGGGCCGCCGACGACCTTGCCGGTGACCGAGTCGACGACGACGGTGACCGCGATGAAGCCGCCGTCGCCCAGCACCCGGCGCTCGGTCAGCAGGCTCTCGCCGACGTCGCCGATGGCCAGACCGTCCACATAGACGTACCGGCTCTTGACGTGACCGACCAGCTTGGCGTGGCCCTCGACGAGGTCGACGACGTCGCCGTCCTCGCACAGCACGACCCGCGACGGGTCCACCCCGGAGTCGACGCCGAGCTGGGCGTGCGCGCGCAGGTGCCGCCACTCGCCGTGCACCGGCATCAGGTTGCTCGGCTTGACGACGTTGAGCAGGTAGAGCAGCTCACCCGCGGGGGCGTGGCCGCTGACGTGGACCTTGGCCACGTCCTTGTGGATGACGTTCGCGCCGAGCCGGGCCAGCTGGTTGATCACCCGGTACACGCTGGTCTCGTTGCCGGGGACCAGCGAGCTGGCCAGCACCACGGTGTCGTTGGGGCCGACCGTGATGTGGCGGTGGTCGCCGGTGGCCATCCGGCCCAGCGCGCTCATCGGCTCGCCCTGCGAACCGGTCGACATCAGCACGATCTCGTTCGGCGGCAGGCTGGCCGCCTCCTCCATGTTCACCACCAGGCCGGCCTTGACCTTCAGCAGGCCCAGGTCGCGGGCGATGCCCATGTTGCGGACCATGGACCGGCCGATCAGGGCGACCTTGCGGCCGTGCTCCTCGGCGGCGTCGAACACCTGCTGCACGCGGTGCACGTGCGAGGCGAACGAGGCCACGATGATGCGGCCGGTCGCCTTGCCGAAGATCGAACCGAGCACGGGGCCGATCTGCTTCTCCGGCGAGACGAAGCCCGGGATCTCCGCGTTGGTGGAGTCCGACAGCAGCAGGTCGACGCCCTCCGCGCCGAGCCGGGCGAAGCCGGCCAGGTCGGTGATGCGACCGTCCAGCGGCAGCTGGTCCATCTTGAAGTCGCCGGTGTGCAGCACCAGGCCGGCCTCGGTGCGGATGGCGACCGCCAGCGCGTCCGGGATCGAGTGGTTGACCGCGAAAAACTCCAGCTCGAACGGGCCGAGCCGCTCCCGCTGCCCCTCGGCGACGGTCAGCGTGTACGGCGTGATGCGCCGCTCGGCGAGCTTCGCCTCGATCAGCGCCAGCGTGAACTGGGAGCCGACCAGCGGGATGTCGTTCTTGTGGGCGAGCAGGTACGGCACGGCGCCGATGTGGTCCTCGTGGCCGTGCGTCAGCACGATGGCCTGGACGTCGCCGAGGCGGTCCAGGATCGGCGCGAAGTCCGGCAGGATCAGGTCCACGCCGGGCTGGTCGGCGGTGTCCGGGAACAGCACGCCGCAGTCGACGATCAGCAGCTTGCCGCCGAACTCGAACACGGTCATGTTGCGGCCGATGGCCCCCAGCCCGCCCAGCGGGATGATCCGCAGGCCGCCCTCGGGCAGCGGCGGTGGCGCGCCCAGATTGGCGCTACGCCCGGTCTCCAGTTGCGGCGAGGTCAATGAACATCACTCCTTATGTTCTCCGGCGCGGGTGCCGCCGTTTCAGGGCTGCGGCACGCGGCGCGCCGTTCGTGCTGGGGCTTCGCGCCCCGGTGGCGTCTAGAGCGGCAGGCCGGCGTCCGCGCAGTCGATGCGCAGTTGCGCCAGCTCGGCCTCGGTCGCGTCGACCAGTGGCGGGCGGACCGGCCCGGCGGGCAGGCCGCGGGCGTTCAGGCCCGCCTTGACCAGGATGGTGCCCTGGGTGCGGAAGATTCCGGTGTACAGCGGGAGCAGCGCCTGGTGCAGGCGCCGGGCCTGCTCGACGTCTCCGCGCTCGTACGCCTCGATCAGGTCTAACGTGGCGACCCCGGTGAAATGGGTCGAGGTGCCGACCACGCCGACGCCGCCGATCGACAGCAGCGGGAGGGTGGCCGCGTCGTCGCCGCTGTAGTAGGCGAACTCGGCGCGGTGCATGACCCAGGACGCGGCGGCGAGGTCGCCCTTGGCGTCCTTGACGCCCACGATGCGCGGGTGCCCGGCCAGGGTGACCATGGTGTCGGTGGAGATCGCGACACCGGTGCGGTGCGGGATGTCGTACAGCAGGACCGGCACGTCGACGGCGTCGGCGACCGTGGTGAAGTGCTTGACCAGGCCCGCCTGCGGCGGCTTGTTGTAGTAAGGCGAGACGACGAGCAGGCCGTGCGCGCCCGCCTTCTCGGCCGCGCGGGCCAGCTCGACGGTGTGGTGCGTGCTGAAGGTGCCGACCCCGGCCACGACCTGGGCCCGGTCGCCGACGGCCTCGACGACGGCCCGGATCACGGCGTCCTTCTCGGCGTCGGTCGTGGTGGGCGACTCACCGGTGGTGCCGTTGACGACCAACGCGTCGTTGCGCTGCTCGTCGACGAGGTACGCCGCGAGCCGCGCGGCACCGTCGACGTCGACGGACCCGTCGGCTGCGAAGGGCGTCACCATCGCGGTGAGCAGGCGGCCGAACGGCCGTTGAGCGTTGTTCGTCATGCACACAACCTAGCGGAATACGACGGGGGCCATCGTGGCCCTCAGGACTCCCAGGTGTAGACGCTGGAGGCGATCTCCGAGCCGTCCGGCAGGGCGCTGATCGAGAAGTCACCGAACACGCTCGGTGCGAGTTTCTGCAGCTCGCGGAGGGTGGTGATGGCCAGCTCGCGGATCTCCACGTCGGCGTGCTCGGTCGCCCGCATGGCGATGAAGTGCCGCCACGCGCGGTAGTTGCCGGTGACCACGATCCGGGTCTCGGTGGCGTTCGGGAGCACCGCGCGGGCCGCCTGACGGGCCTGCTTGCGCCGCAGAGTGGCGTTCGGCACGTCCGCGAAGGTGGCCTCCAGGCCCTCCAGGAGCTCGTTGTACGCCCGCACCGCGGCCTCGCTGGCCTCGACGAACTTCTTGTGCAGCTCCGGGTTGGCGGCGATCACCTCGGGCTCGACCATGGCCGCGTCGCGCTCCGGAACGTAGCGCTGGGACAGCTGGGAGTACGAGAAGTGCCGGTGCCGGATCAGTTCGTGCGTGAAAGAACGTGAGACGCCCGTGAAGTAGAACGTCGCGGTGCCGTGCTCCAGCACCGACAGGTGGCCCACCTCGAGGATGTGGCGCAGGTAGCCCTCGTTGGTCGCGGTCGCCGGGTTCGGCTTGGACCAGGACTGGTAGCAGGCCCGGCCGGCGAACTCCGCCAGCGCCTGGCCGCCCTCGGCATCGGTGTCCCACGGCACGTCGGCCGGGGCCTGGAAGTTCGTCCAGGCGATCAGCTGCACGGAGGGCTTCACCATCTCAGTCACACGCGCCAGCTTAGCGTTTCGCGGCCGCCGGCCCGCTGGCGGGATATGGCCGCCATTGTCCGTAAGGCGATAGCGGTCGGCCGTCTCGCTGACACGACATCGGGACGGCGTCGCAATGACATCAGGTTGACACTTGTGTGATGTCATTAATGACGTCATAGTGATGTCATGGACCTGTCCCCGTACCTCGAGTCGCTCCGGCGGGATCTCGCCGCCGCGGCCGCACCGGCCGGCGACGACGTCGCCCGCACCGCCGAACTGCTGACCCTCGCCCTCGACGCGTCAGCCCGGCTCTGCCTCATCGAGGTGCTGGCCGACGCGAGCGCCGAGATCACCACCAAGCTCGACGGCCCGACCGTCGAGGTGCGTATCCGGGGGCGGGAGGCCGACCTGGTCGTCACCACGCTCGCCGCCCCGGCGCACGAGACGCCCCTCGCCGCGCCCGACCCGCTGCTCACCGAGGGCGGCGACCAGGCCCGGCTCACCCTGCGCCTGCCCGAGCAGCTCAAGGAGGCGGCCGAGCGGGCCGCCGCGGCCGAGGGCATCTCGGTCAACTCCTGGCTGGTGCGCGCCACCGCGAACGCGCTGCGCCCGGTCACCCCACCGCCCACCTCCCACCTCGGCCGCCGGGTCACCGGCTGGGCCCAGGCCTGACCCCAAGGAGCCGACCATGAACCAGACCTTCCCCTGCACCGGCACCATCCGGGCCGACCTGCGCGTCGCCGCCGGCCGCCTCGAGGTCGTCGCCTCCGACCGCGACACCGCCACCGTCAGCGTCACGGCGATGGACAACAGCGAGTCCAGCGCCGAGGCGGTACGCGAAACCAAGATCAGTTTTGTGGAGGGCCGGCACCTGCTGGTCCAGGCGCCTGAGCACGGCGGCTGGCGGCTGTTCCGCCGGGCCCGCATCCTCGTCCGCGTCGAGCTGCCCACCGGCAGCGCGCTGAACGTGAAGATCGCCTCCGCCGACGCGGTGTGCGAGGGCACCTACCACGACGCGGTGGTGAGCACCGCCAGCGGCGAGATCACCCTGGGACCGGTGACCGGAGACGTCACCGTCAAGAGCTCCAGCGGCGACATACGCCTGAGCACGGTCGGCGGCAACCTGCACGCCAGCAGCGCCTCCGGCGATGTGCGCACCGGGCAGATCGGCCGCTCCGCCACCGTCAACACCGCCAGCGGCGACATCGAGCTCGCCGGCGTGGTCGGTGACGCGCGGGCCACCACCGCGTCCGGGGACATCGTCGTCGGGGTCGCCCGCGGCGGCGAGGCCAGACTGAACTCGGCCAGCGGCGACATCACCGTCGGCGTCGCCGCCGGGACGGCCGTCTGGCTCGACCTGAGCACCGCCGCGGGGCGCACCCGCAGCGATCTGAACATGTCTTCGACCGCACCACCCGCAGAGACCACCGGCGGCACCCTCAGCCTCAAGGTGCGCACCGCCTCCGGCGACATCACCCTCCGCCGCGTCGTCCCCGCCTGACCCCGCACGACGATCCGCGCGTCCCCGTCGACCTGCGCGTTCACCAACCACCGCGCACCGTCGACCGCTCGCCGCTCGCCGGTCGCCGGTCGCCGGTCGCCATAGACGCTGGCCTATCACATCGACTCCGAGGCACGGAAAGTCGACGGGATAGGCCAATGTCGATGTCAACTGCGGCCGCCGGCCACGAACCAGCCCGGACGTGGTCCGGCAGGCCGCGCCCGAGAGCGGCGGGCGCGCTCGGTCAGACGAAGAAGTACGTGAACGGGGCCCAGGGCAGGTTGCGCAGCACCATGAAGACCGCCCACGCGCCCAGGAACCAGGCGAGGTGCTTGGGAGTGATCTTGAGCTGGGGCAGCTTCCACTTGAAGGTGGTGTTGCCCGCCCAGGCCACGTACATGTAGATCAGGAACGGCACGGCGAAGACGAACATGATGTGGTGGCGGGCCGCCGCGGGCAGGTCGCCTTGCATCAGATACCAGGCGGCGCGGGTGCCGCCGCAGCCCGGGCAGTCGAAGCCGGTCAGCATCTTGACCAGGCAGGTCGGCGTCGCGTTCGCGCCGACGTTGGCCGGGTCGGCCAGCTGGGTGTAGGTCAGCGCGCCGCCGATGCAGGCCAGCGCCGCCAGCGGGCCCGCCCAGACCGGCGTATGGGCGCGCAGCCAGTCGGTGAACCGGGTGATCCGGTCGGCCGGCGGAGGCGTGAAGGGGTCGCCCGCGAACTGCGGGCCGTGCGGGTTCACAGCGGCGGAGGCCTCGGTCACAACACCGAACTTACACTGCCCCGCATACCCGCGTCGGCGAGCGCGTCAGCCAGATCGCCGCGCTCGGGCGCGGCCACCTCGCCCAGTCCCAGCCAGGCCGCCAGCCTGCGCAACTCGACCGCGAGGGCCTCGGCCGTGGCGTGCTCGTCGACCCCGGGCTCGGCCCAGGCGGCGGGCACCCGCAGCACCCCGGCCCGCCGGTCGGCCTTCAGGTCCACCCGGGCCGCGAACCGGTCCCCGTGCAGGAACGGCAGCACGTAGTAGCCGTGCACCCGCTGCTCCTGGGGCACGTAGATCTCGATGCGGTAGCGCAGGTCGAACAGCCGCTCGGTGCGCGACCGTTCCCAGATCAGCGGATCGAACGGGCTGACCAGCGTGGACACCGCGACCTTGCGGGGCAGGGCGGCGTCGCGATGCCGCCACGCCTTGTGCTTCCAGCCCTTCACCTCGGTGGGGATGAGCACCCCGGCCTCGGTCAGCTCGGCGATCGCGGTGCGGGCCCCCGCCAGCGGCAGCCGGAAGTAGTCGCGCAGCTCCGGTTCCGCGGCCACGCCCAGGCCGCGCGCCGCGATCTCGACGAGCGCCCGGTACGCCGCCGCCGGCTCCGGTGTCGGGGTGTTCATCACCGCGGCGGGCAGCACCCGCTCGGTGAGGTCGTACAGCCGGGCGAACTGGCTGTTCCGGCCCGCCGAGGTGATCTCGCCGGAGTAGAACAGCCACTCCAGCGCCTTCTTCACGTCCGACCAGTTCCAGCCCCAGTTGTCCTTGGGCTTGGGCACGTCCTGCTCGATCACGGCGGCGGTCACCGGGCCCCGGTCGCGCACCTCCCGCAGCACCCACTGCACCAGGTCCGGCCGCTGCGCGGCGATGTTGCGCGGCCCGCCCCAGACGCCCTGCGCGGTCGCCATGCGCCACCGCATCAGCGGCTGCAACTCGACCGGCAGCAGCGACGCCTCGTGTCCCCAGTACTCGAACAGCCAGCGCGGCCGGCGGGCGCTCGCCCCGTCCAGCACCGACGGGTCATACGACCCGATCCGGCTGTACGCGGGCAGGTAGTGCGCCCGCTGCAGCACGTTCACCGAGTCGATCTGCAGCAGCCCCGTGCGCCCCACGACCTTGCGCAGCTGCCGCGCCCCCACCGGCCCCTTCGGACCCCGGTCCGCGAACCCCTGCGCCGCCAGCGCCATCCTCCGCGCCTGCACCACCGTCACCGTCTCCACGCCGCCCGACGCTACCCCGCTCCCCCGACGACTTTAAGAAAGGAAGGGCACCTTGCCATCGCCATACGTAGCGGAAGGGCACCTTCTTAACGGTTTGCGCCAGGTGAGCAGGCTTTCCTAGGCTCGGCGACCATGGGGATCACCGTCCGTCCCGAGACGCCGACCGACTGTGCGGCCGTCGCGGCACTGCACATACGCGCCTGGCAGGTGGCGTACGCCGGGATCGTGCCCGACCACGTGCTCGGCGCCCTCGACGTGGCTGCCCGCACCGCCTGGCGGCTCGAACGGCTCGCCGACCCGGACAGCCCCTTCCACAACCTCGTCGCGCTCGACGGCGACACGGTCACCGGCTTCGTCTGCCACGGCCCCTACCGCGCCCAGGAACTGGACGGCAGCCCGCTGCAGCCGGAGTACGGCGAGATCCTCGCCATCTACGTGCACCCTGACCGCTGGGGCACCGGCGCGGGCGACGCCCTGCTGCTGGCCGCGCTGGACGCGCTGCCGCAACCCGAGGTGCGGCTGTGGGCGCTGTCGGACAACCACCGGGCGCTGCGTTTCTACGCCCGGCACGGGCTACACCCGGACGGCCTTCGGGCGACGTACCGGCCCACCGGCAGCGACGTCGACATCCCCGAGCTGCGCTGCACCCTCCGGCGCGGCTGACCCCGCTGCCAGCGGCGTGCAGCACAGCAGCGCCAGGCACACCCAGACGTACAGGTTCGAGCCGAGCAGCGTGCCGACCCCGCCGACCTCGCCCTCCCAGAGCCAGACCACCCGGCTGGACAGGATCGCGTACGACACCGCGGCCAGTCCCAGCAGCGACCACCGCCGCCGACTGCCCGGCTCGGCGGCGAAGCCGCGCTCGACCAGCAGCACGAACGCCGGGATCAGCCAGACCAGGTGGTGCACCCAGGTGACCGGGCTGATCAGCACGCCGATGATGCCGGTGAAGGCGAGCCCCGCGACCTCGTCGCCCCGCGCCACCGCCGCGCGGGAACGCACGAACCACACCGCCAGCACGGCCAGGACCAGCACCGCCCACAGCGCCTTGCTCGGGTGACCCGCGGTCAGCCGGGCCACCACGCCCTGCAGCGACTGGTTCGAGATGAACGACAGCACGCCGACCCGGTCGGTGTCCCACAGCGCGCTGGTCCAGAACTCGCGCGAGGCGTCCGGCGCGACCGCCGCCGCGCCCAGCGTCGCCGCCGCGGCCGTGCCGCTCGCCACCGCGGCGGCCCGCCAGCGCTTCGTGATCAGCAGGTACACGATGAAGATGCCCGGGGTCAGCTTGATCGCCGTGGCCAGGCCGATGCCCACGCCGCCCCACCTGCTGCCCTTACGCGTGAACAGCAGCAGGTCCGCCGCGACCAGCCCCAGCAGCAGCATGTTGACCTGGCCGAACAGGAACGTCTCGCGCATCGGCTCGTACACGGTGACCAGGCACAGCGCGACCGCCACCACGAACCACGGCGTCCAGCGCTGCGCGGCGATGACCGGGCCCAGCAGCAGTCGCAGCAGCCACCAGGTCACCAGCGCCGTCGCCACCGAGCTCACCACGATCGCGGCGGGCCAGGACAGCAGCGCCATCGGCAGCATGGCCAGTGCCGCGAACGGGGGGTACGTGAAGCCGTACGTGCTGTAGGGCCGAACGAAGTCGTAGATCTCGCCACCGCTGGTCCAGAACCGGACGGCGCCGTAGTAGACGTTGAGGTCGAAGAAACCGTGCCGCTGCGCGAAGAGCGCGACGAACACCAGCGACGCGACGGCCAGTGCCGACACGGTCGCGATCTGCCGTCCGCGGCTCAAGCTCAGACCTCCTGATCAGTGCCCGGATGGGCTCGGTACGCTTCGGGGCGTGGCAGTCGGGTTCGTCCGACCGGCGCGTCCTGACGACGCCGGCGAGATCGCACGTATCCAGTTGGCGACCTGGCGGGTCGCCTATCGCCGGGTGCTGCCCAAACACGTCCTCGACGAGATCGACGAGGCGTTCCTGGCGCAGCGCTGGCTCGACGCGGTGACCACGCCCCCCAGCGCCCGCCACCGGGTCCTCGTCGCCGTGGAGCAGAACGCGGTCGAGCAGGCTGTCCAAGAATACGTGGTGGGATTCGCCGCCTCCGGTCCCTTCGACGACGGGGCGCTGGCCGCGGACGAGGATCACACGCCCGACCGCGAGAATGTGGCGGCGATCACGGACATGCTCGTCGAGCCCCGCTGGGGCCGCCGCGGCCACGGCAGCCGGCTGCTGGCCGCCAGCGTCGACCTGTGGCGCGGCGACAAGTTCGACAGCGCCGTGTGCTGGGCCTTCGACGCCGACGCCGCGACCCGCAAGTTCCTCACCTCAGCCGGCTGGGCCCCTGACGGCGCCACCCGCGCCCTCGACGTCGACGACCTCCTGGTCCCCCAGCTCCGCCTCCACACCACGCTCTGACCCACCCCCACCGCGTTGATCATGAACTTATGGCAGTGTTCGACGGCGCGTCGCTGCCCTAACTTCATGATCAGCCAAAACCACACCGCCACAACGATCGCGACGATCTTGCGCGAACGTTGTGGCGGTGTGGGAGTGGGTTAGAGGAGGTGGTTGAGGCCTAGGGTGAGGCCGGGGCGGTTGACTACCTCGCGGATGGCGAGGAGGACCCCGGGCATGAAGGAGACGCGGTCGAAGGAGTCGTGGCGGATCGTCAGGGTCTCGCCGGTGGCACCGAAGAGGACCTCCTGGTGGGCGACCAGACCGGCGGCGCGCACGCTGTGGATGCGTACGCCCCCGACCTCGGCCCCGCGGGCACCGGCCATCTCGTCGGTGGTGGCGTCGGGCATCGCCGCCTTGCCCGCCGCCTTGCGAGCCTGCTCGATGAGGCGGGCGGTGTGCAGCGCGGTGCCACTGGGGGCGTCGACCTTCTTCGGGTGGTGCTGCTCGATGATCTCCACCGAGTCGAAGTAGCGGGCCGCCCGCTCGGCGAACTCCATCATCAGCACCGCGCCGATGCCGAAGTTGGGAGCGATCACCACGCCGACCCCGGGCTTCTGGTCGAGCCAGCCCTTGACCTGCGCCAGGCGCTCATCGGTGAAGCCGCTGGTGCCGACCACCACGTTGATGCCCTGGTCGATGCACCAGTGCAGGTTGTCCATCACCACGTCGGGCGTGGTGAAGTCCACCACTACCTGCGCACCGGCGTCCGAGGCGTTGAACAGCCAGTCGCCCTGGTCGATCATCGCCACGAGGTCGAGGTCGTCGGCCTGGTCGACGGCCCGGCACACCTCGATGCCCATCCGGCCCCGGGCACCCAGCACACCGACCCGCAGCAGCTCCACGTCATCAGTCACGCGCCCCAACCTAGCGGATCAGACCGCCTCGCCCGCGCCAACCACGCCCTTCTGGGATGCCCGCCGACCGGTGGTCGCCAGCCAACACTTGATCATGAACTTGTACCCACGACACACCGCCGACCCGTGCCATAAGTTCATGATCAAGTGCGCAAGAAAGGTCAGAGCTGGAAGGCGGTCTCCTCGAAGGGGCCGACTACCGCGAGGGACATCGGGGTGTTGAGGATCTTGGCGGCTATGTGGTTGACCTCGTCGAGGGTGACGGACTCGATGCGGCGGAGGAGTTCGTCGACGGACATGAGGTCGCCGTGCAGGAGTTCGCCCTTGCCTAGGCGGCTCATCCGGGAGCCGGTGTCTTCCAGGCCGAGGACCAGGGAGCCCTTGAGCATGCCCTTGCCGCGGCGCAGTTCCTCGGCGGTGATGCCGTGGGCGGCGGCGTCGGACAGCTCCTGGCGGATCAGGGCGAGCACCTCCTCGGCCTTGGCGGGGGCACAGCCGGCGTACACCGCGAACGTGCCGGTCTCGGCGTACTGCGAGGTGTAGGAGTACACCGAGTACGCCAGCCCGCGCTTCTCGCGGACCTGCTGGAACAGGCGGCTGGACATGCCGCCGCCGAGCACGTTGTTGAGCACCCCGAGCGCGAACCGGCGCTCGTCGTGGCGGTGCAGGGCCGGGCCGCCGAGCACCAGGTGGGCCTGCTCGGTGTCGTCAGGGCGCACCAGGGTGGCCGGGGCGCGATGCTTGACCCGCGAGTGCGGCGAACGGGTCGGCTCGGGTGAGGCGGCCACGGCGTCGCCGAGCGGAGTGCCCGCGAACGCCTCCCGGACCTGCTTGACCACGGTCGCGTGGTCGAGGTTGCCCGCGGCCGCGACGACGATCACGGGCGGGGCGTACCGCCGCCGGTAGAAGCTGTTGATCTGCTTGCGGGTCATCGGCGTGATCGTCTCTACGGTGCCCGAGATCAGCCGGCCCAGCGGGTGGTCGCCGTACACGACCTCGGCGTGCAGGTCGTGCACCTCGTCGCCAGGCTCGTCGGCGTGCATGGCGATCTCTTCGAGGATCACCCCGCGCTCGGTCTCGACGTCGGCCTCGGCCAGCACCGAGTCGGCGACCGCGTCGCACATGACGTCGATGGCCAGCGGCAGGTCCTCGTCGAGCACCCGCGCGTAGTAGCAGGTGTACTCCTTGGCGGTGTACGCGTTGGTCTCGCCGCCGACCGCCTCGATCTGCGCGGAGATGTCCAGCGCGGACCGCTTGCGGGTGCCCTTGAACAGCAGGTGCTCCAGGAAGTGCGAGGCCCCGCCGAGCTGGGGCGCCTCGTCGCGCGAGCCGACCCCGACCCAGATGCCGAAGGTCACGCTGCGCATCGCGGGCACGGCCTCGGTGAGGATGCGCATCCCGTTGGGCAGCGTGGTACGCCGCACCGTCCCGCCCAGCGGGTCGCTGTCGACGGTCCGGGTCACCGCCCGCGAGCCGCCCGTGGGGCGGGTGGCGGGGACCGATCCGGTGGGCTGCGGCGCGGGCTCGCCGCCGGTGGTGAAGGCAGAAGACATGGGCGGCACAGTTCCTCAACGGCGGGTAACGGGCACAGCCCGCAGGGAAGGAGTCCTTCCCCGCGGGCTGTGTTCTAGCTGTTCTTGCTGGTCACCGACTAGTCGCGGCGCTGGGTGCGCCGACGCTCGCCGCCCTCGCGGGCCGGGCGGTCGCCGCCCTCGCGGCGCGGGCCGCGGTCGCCGCCCCGGTCGCCGCCGCGCTCGCCGCCCTCGCGGGGCGCCTTGTCGCTGACGATCGGGTTGCCGTCGGGGCCGATCTTGTCCAGGTAGACCTTGCCGCGCGCGTCGATGTCGGCGATGACGACCTCGACCTTGTCGCCGACATTGAGGAAGTCCTCGACGCGGTCGACCCGCTTGCCGTCGCCCACCTTGGAGATGTGCAGCAGACCGTCGCGGCCGGGCAGCAGCGAGACGAAGGCGCCGAACGCCGCCGTCTTGACCACGGTGCCCAGGAAGCGGTCGCCCACCTTCGGCAGGGTCGGGTTCGCGATGGCGTTGATCCGGTCCACGGCGGCCTGGGCCGACGGGCCGTTGGTCGCGCCGACGTAGATCGTGCCGTCGTCCTCGATGGAGATCTCGGCGCCGGTCTCGTCCTGGATCGCGTTGATGGTCTGGCCCTTGGGCCCGATCACCATGCCGATCTTGTCGACCGGGATCTTGACCGAGGTCACCCGCGGGGCGTACTCGCTCATCTCACCCGGGGCGGCGATGGCCGCGGCCATCACACCCAGGATGGTCTGGCGCGCCTCGTGGGCCTGCTGCAGCGCGGCGGCCAGCACGTCCGACGGGATGCCGTCGAGCTTGGTGTCCAGCTGCAGGGCGGTCACGAAGTCCGGCGTGCCGGCGACCTTGAAGTCCATGTCGCCGAACGCGTCCTCGGCGCCGAGGATGTCGGTCAGCGTCACGTACTGGGTCTTGCCGTCCACCTCGTCGGAGATGAGGCCCATGGCGATGCCGGCGACCGGGGCCTTCAGCGGCACACCGGCGCTCAGCAGCGACATCGTCGACGCGCAGACCGAACCCATCGAGGTCGACCCGTTGGAGCCCAGCGCCTCCGACACCTGCCGGATGGCGTACGGGAACTCCTCGCGCGCCGGCAGCACCGGGATCAGGGCCCGCTCCGCCAGCGCGCCGTGGCCGATCTCGCGGCGCTTCGGCGAGCCGACCCGGCCGGTCTCACCGGTCGAGTACGGCGGGAAGTTGTAGTTGTGCATGTAGCGCTTGGTCTTCGCCGGCGACAGCGTGTCCAGGGCCTGCTCCATGCGCAGCATGTTCAGCGTGGTGACGCCCAGGATCTGGGTCTCGCCCCGCTCGAACAGCGCCGAGCCGTGCACCCGCGGCAGCACCTGCACCTCGGCGGTGAGCTGGCGGATGTCGCGCAGCCCGCGGCCGTCCATGCGCACGCCGTCCCGCAGCACGCGGTTGCGCACCTCGGACTTGGTCACCGACCGGAACGCGGCCGAGACCTCCTTCTCGCGCCCCTCGAACTGCGGCGCGACCTGGCCGACGACCTTCTCCTTGACCAGGTCGAGGGCCTCTTCGCGATCGGCCTTGCCGGCGATCTTGAGGGCCTCGGCGATCTCGGAGCCCGCCGCCGCCTTCACGGCCGCGTACACGTCGTCCTGGTAGTCCAGGAACACCGGGAACTCGGTCACCGGCTTCGCGGCGACCGCGGCCAGCTCGCTCTGCGCCCGGCACAGCTCGCGGATGGCGATCTTGGCGGCCTCCAGGCCGCCGGCCACGATCTCCTCGGTCGGCGCCTGCGCGCCGCCCGCGACCAGCTTGACGGTGTTCTCCGTCGCCTCGGCCTCGACCATCATGACGGCGACGTCGCCGTCCTCCAGCGCACGGCCGGCGACCACCATGTCGAAGGTGGCGCGCTCCAGCTCGGCGTGGGTCGGGAAGGCCACCCACTGGCCGTCGATGTGCGCCACGCGGGTGGCGCCGATCGGGCCACTGAACGGCAGGCCGGACAGCTTGGTGGACATGCTGGCCGCGTTGATCGCGACCACGTCGTACGGGTGCTCCGGGTCGAGCGAGAGCACCGTCTCGACGACCTGGACCTCGTTGCGCAGGCCCTTGACGAACGACGGCCGCAGCGGCCGGTCGATCAGGCGGCAGGTCAGGATGGCGTCCTCGCTGGGACGGCCCTCACGGCGGAAGAACGAGCCCGGGATGCGACCCGCGGCGTACATCCGCTCCTCGACGTCCACCGTCAGCGGGAAGAAGTCGAAGCTGTCGCGGGGCTGCTTGCTGGCGGTGGTCGCGGAGAGGACCACCGTGTCGCCCAGCTGGGCGATGACGGAGCCGGCGGCCTGTCGGGCCAGCCGTCCGGTGGAGAAAGTGACCTCACGGGTGCCGAACGACCCGTTGTCGATCACTGCTTTGCTGGTCTGTTCGCCGAGGTTGTGCTCGGTCATGAAGCTGTGTGCTCCTTCTGTCGCGGCACGTGCCGCCCGTTGCCGGTAGGACAGTCGGTCTTCGATCGAAGCGCCCGGAGCTCGCTCCGGACACCACTACCGAGGACCGACCCAAACCGGCCGGCCTGGGTGTGTTGCTTGCGCCAGGCCCGGTGTTCCTCCCGACGGCGGGTCCGTGCCAGGTGTATTCAAACGTCGGGGGAGCGACTGGCGCCGCTCCCCCGTCAGAACTATCGGCGCAGGCCGAGGCGCTCGATGAGCGCACGGTAGCGGGCGATGTCCGACTTCTGCAGGTAGGCCAGCAGCCGCTTGCGGCGGCCGACCAGCAGCAGCAGACCACGACGGCTGTGGTGGTCGTGCTTGTGCTGCTTGAGGTGCTCCGTAAGATCCTGGATCCGCTTGGTGAGGACCGCCACCTGGACCTCCGGCGAACCGGTGTCACCTTCGACGGTGGCGTAGTCCGCCATGATCTGGGTCTTGACTTCAGCGTCGAGCGCCATGGTCTCCCTAACTGTGGGTTCTGTGCCACCCGATATCCCGCGGCGTCGTGCAGGCATACCAGGCCGACACCGGTGACCCGGTGTCCCCTCCAGGCTACCAGTCGGTGAGACACCACCCCGGCGGGATACGCAAACTACGCGTTCCTCGCCGCGGGCGAGCTGCTGCAAGATCACTGTTTCCGGTCATGATCTGCGTTCGGAACGCAGATCATGACCGGAAACGACGATCTTCACGGCTGCGGCACGCCCAGGACGGCGCGGGTGCGGGCGACGTCATCGTGGATGGCCTCGACCAAGCCCTCGACGCCGTCGAACTTCAGCGTCGGGCGCAGGTGGCTGACGAAGTCGAGGGCCAGGCGCTCGCCGTAGAGGTCGCCGGAGAAGTCGAGCACGTACGCCTCGACGCGCCGGTCCTGTCCGGCGAACGTGGGGTTCGTCCCGATCGACACCGCCGCGGGCAGGCGCTCGTTGCCGCGCACCAGCCAGGCCGCGTACACGCCGTCCGCGGGCACCGCCGCGTACTTGGCGACCATCAGGTTGGCGGTCGGGAAGCCGATCTCGCGCCCGCGCTGGTCGCCGCGGACCACGACGCCCTCCAGCCGGTGCGGGCGGCCCAGCACCGCCGCGGCCGCCTCGACGTCACCGGCGTCCACGCAGGCCCGCACGTACGTCGAGGAGTAGACGGTGCCGTCGCCGGTGACCAGCGGGGCCGACTCGACCGCGAAGCCGAACGTGCGGCCGAGCTTGGCCAGCAGCTCCACGTCCCCGGCCGCCTTGTGGCCGAAGCGGAAGTTCTCCCCCACCACGACCAGCGCCGCGTGCAGGTGCTCGACCAGCACGTCGTGCACGAACCGGTCCGCGTCGAGTTTCGAGAAGTCGAGCGTGAACGGCTGCACGCACAGCACGTCGACGCCCAGGCCCGCCAGCAGCTCGGCCTTGCGCTGCGGGGAGGTCAGCATCGCCGGGTGCGAGCCGGGCCGCACCACCTCGGACGGGTGCGGGTCGAAGGTCAGCACCACGGCGGGCAGGCCCATCTCACGGGCCCGCTTCACCGCGTGGCCGATGGTCTGCTGATGCCCGGTGTGCACGCCGTCGAAGACGCCGATGGTGACGACCGCGCGGCCCCAGCCGCCCGGCGCCGCGTCGTACCCCCGCCAACGCTGCATCACTGCTCGCCTCCCACCAGGACGATCTCCGCCTTGGCCCGGCCGCCGCGCTCCGACATGACGGCGAGCGCGGCCCCGTCCGGGCCCACCACACCGTACGGCCCGGCCTGGCCGACCGCGGGCAGCGGCCCGCCGTGCGACACGATCTTCGCGGCGTCGGCGTCGACCGTGCGCACCGGCATGGCGCGGCCCAGGGCCTGCGCCAACGGCAGCGCCACCGGGTCGGCGAGCTCCGCGAGCTGTTCCAGGGTGTACGCCTCGGCGAGGGTGAACCCGCCCACGGCCGTGCGCCGCAGCGCGATGAGGTGACCACCGACACCCAGCGCGGCGCCCAGGTCACGGGCGATGGCCCGGATGTAGGTGCCCGACGAGCAGGCCACCTCGACGGCGACGTCGACGACGTCTTCGGTCCGGGTGATCTCGGACACGTCGATCCGGGAGATGGTCACCCGGCGCGCGGGCAGCTCGACCTGCTCGCCCTGGCGCACCCGGTGGTACGAGCGCACCCCGTTCACCTTGATCGCGCTGACCGCCGACGGCACCTGGTCGACCTCGCCCGTCAGCGCGGCCAGCCCGGCTCGGATCTGCTCGTCGGTGACGTGCCCCGCGGGGGTGGTGGTGGTGACGTCGCCCTCGGCGTCGTCGGTGACCGTGTCCTGCCCCAGCCGGATCACGCCCCGGTAGACCTTGGCCGTGCCCACCACGTACGTGAGCAGCCGGGTGGCCTTGCCGACGCCGAGCACCAGCACCCCGGTCGCCATCGGGTCCAGCGTGCCGCCGTGGCCGACCTTGCGGGTGCCCGCGATGCGGCGCACCCTGGCCACGACGTCGTGCGACGTCATGCCGCCCGCCTTGTCGACCACGATCAGCCCGTCGGTCACCGGGCGCTGTTCCCTCTTCCCACTGCTCACAACAGACCAGCCTAGGGCGAGGTGGGAACCGGGCTCGGCACGGCCCAGCCGCCGGTGCGCATGCGCAGCAGCAGCGCCACGAAGCGCACCACCATGAACGCGGTCAACCCGGCCCACACCCCGGGCAGGCCGAGCCGCAGGTAGTACGCCAGCCAGGTCAGCGGGAGGAAACCGGCCACCGCGGCGATGATGGTCAGATTGCGCAGGTACGCGACGTCGCCGGCGCCGATCAGCACCCCGTCGAGGGCGAACACCAGCCCGCCCAGTGGGAGCAGCACCAGGAACCACGGCCAGATCAGCGCGGTCTGCTCCCATACGGCGGGATCGTCGACGAACAGCGCGGGCAGCACGGCCACGCCCGCGCCGAGCACGACGGCGAACGCGACCCCGCACCAACCGCCCAGCCAGGCGACGCGGCGGGCGGTGCGCTTGGCCGCGGGCGCGTCCCCGGCCCCCAGCTCCGCCCCGACCAGCGACTGCGCGGCGATCGCCACCGAGTCCAGCACCAGCGCGCTGAAGAACCACAGCTGCAGGGCGATCTGGTGGGCGGCCAGCGCGGCCGCGCCGAACCGGGCCGCCACCGCCGCCGCGGACAGGAAGCAGGCCTGGAAGGCCGCGCCCCGCACGATCAGGTTGCCGTTGACCGACAACTGGCGGCGCAGCACGTGCCAGTGCGGCGCGAGCGGCACCCGCTCCACGACCAGCGCCCGCAGGAACAACCCGCCCGAGGCGGCCTGCGCAACCACGTTGGCCCAGGCCGAGCCGACCATGCCCCAGCCCAGCCCGTACACCAGCAACGGGCACAGCACGGCCGAGGCGAGGTTCGCGCCGAGCACGTACCGCAGCGGGCGGCGGGTGTCCTGCACCCCGCGCATCCAGCCGTTGCCGGCCATCGCCAGCAGGATGAACGGCGCGCCCAGGCAGGCGACCCGCAGCCACAGCTCGGCCTGCGCGGCGACCTCGGCGGACTCGGGGCCGTTGCCGGACAGCGCCCGGGTCAGCGGCCCGGCGAACAGCTGCGCCGCGACGACCAGCGCCAGTCCGGCGAGCACGGCCAGCCAGGACGCCTGCACGCCCTCCTGCACGGCCCCGGCCCGGTCGCCCGCTCCGAAACGGCGCGCGGCCCGGCCCGTGGTCCCGTACGCCAGCACGTTGCCGAGCCAGACGGCCAGCCCGAGCACGGTGCCGGCCATGCCGAGCGCGGCCAGCGGCACCCGGCCCAGGTGGCCCACCACGGCGGTGTCGACCAGCACGTAGAGGGGTTCGGCGGCCAGCACCACCAGCGCGGGCAGCGCGAGTGACGCGATCCGGCGGTAGTCGGTCGCGGATTGCTGTCGCACAGCGGTCACGGTACTGCCGCGGCGGGCTCCAGGCCCGAATCGGTGACCGGTTCGACAGCCGGCCCGGGGGCGGCCAGGTAGTCCCTGCGGCGGCGGGCGAGTTCGGCGGGCGCGCCGATCGCGGTCCGGTCCTCGGGCACGGCGGCGTAGTGCCGCAGCAGGTGGAGGAGGAACGCCCGGTCGACGTCGAGCGGGTTGAGCGGGGCGCGCACGGTCCCCAGCCCTCGGCCGGGCACGTCCACCGCGAGCGACAGCTCGTCGGCCAGCCCTGAATTCGTCACCCGCACCCCGGTGAGCTGGGACCACGGCACTCGCCGCGTGCGGAGGCGACGGACGAGCACGGCACCGGGCGTGAGCGCGACCCGTGCCGGGCGCAGTCCTGTCAGCACGGCGAGCAGCAGCGCTCCGACGGCCACACCGTCAGCGCCCAGGCCCCACGCGTACCCGGCGAGCGTCAGCAGGTAGGCCGGCGCCGCGAGGCTGCGCGGCGAAGCCGCGGTCACGAAGGCCGCCGGGGCCAGCGGGGCCAGCACCGGCGCATGGCGCAACCGCCACAGCGGGCGTACGGCGAGGTGATGGCCGACGACGATGGCCAGTGCCACCGCGCCGGACAGCAGCTGTCCGATCCAGACGTCGTCCGGCAGGCTCGCGACGACGGCGGCGGCCGGTAGGCCTGCGCTGCCGGCGACCCAGGCCGCGATGCGCTGCCGACGGGTCTGCAGCGCCAGGTCGGCGAGGATCTCGTCGATGGCGGGGGCCGCCGGCGCGGCTGTCGTGGACATCACGACAGCGTAGACGCAGCGATCACCCCGCCGGGTCCCCGATTCTTGCGGGGTGGACTACTGCCGGGTGTCCATGGAGGTCTGCAGGGCGCGACGAGCCTGCTCGCGCTCGCGCTCTTCCTCGGTGGGCTGCGGCTGGGGCTTCTTCGACGTGGGCATGGCACGGTCCTTCCAGAACAACAACGGGTCAACTTCGTCGCGCGGTCGCGTCAGGGACGCGCCGTGCTCGTCTAGTCCGCCGCCGCTCTCGGGATCGCCGAGCTATATCGCCGGTGTGACTGCCGCGGAGCCGCAGGTCGTTGTGGACCACAGGCGGTACCGCTAGAGGCAAAACTATCGTTCAGGTCCACATCCTGCACAGCTGTTCCCACATCACGGAACGTCAAGCACACGACACCCCTGCTGAACGTCTCCTTAACGCACGACCAGTCGGATATATCCGTTTGCTGATCCATCACACCGGGACAGACTCGGCGCGGCTCATGATCGTGACGGGGCCGCGGGCGGCCGGCATCGTCAGCGGGCGAGGAAGTGCCAGCCGAGCCAGAACCAGAAGCTCAGGAGGGCTAGGCGGCCGACCGGGATGCCGCCGATGTCGTAACGCATGACGAGGGCGGATACGTCGCCGATGGTCGGGATGCGGGAGTCCGGGCGGCGGGCGGCCCATTCGACGGCGAGAATCGCGAGGCCGGCGAGCACGAACCCGGCGATGGCGAGCAAACGGGTCAGGCTCATCGGCGCACCAGCCCCCAGAAACCGGCGAGCCAGCCGAAGTACGCCATGGACCGCAGCAGGTAGCCGTCGAGCAGCGGGTCGGCCAGCAGGGACAGCGTCGGGTAGTCGTGCGTGGAGCCCATGGCGAAGGTGACGATCTCGGCGATCGCGAACACGCCCACCGGGACCAGCCACCACGCCACTCCGGGCAGCAGGGCCACCGGCGCGGCCCGGCGCGGCAGGCGCGAGGACAGGCCCGCCAGCATCAGACCGCCGCCCAGCGCCAGCACGTACAGGTTCGCGGCCAGCGAAAACGAGGGAAGCAGCCCGCCGATCAGCGCGAACGGGACGAACACCGGCAGCATGACCTGTGCCCGCGCCCAGGGCGACACCGGCTCGACGGTGAGCTCAGGACGCTGTTCCATGACCTGATTGTGCTCCGTTGACCGGTCTTCCGGGAGATCTTTCCACCCGGAAGCCGGTCTTGGTGATCAGCCCTGCGCCGCCAGGCGCCCGCGTACCGCGTCGATGATCTCTTCGGCGGTCCCGTGGCCGGTGAACCCGGCCGCCAGCCGGTGCCCGCCGCCGCCCATGGCGACCGCGATCAGGCTCACGTCCGCGCCGCCCTTGCTGCGCATGGAGACCGCCCACTCGGTGGGCGCGACCTGCTTGAGCAGCAGCGCCACGTCGGCCTCGGCCACGCAGCGCACCGAGTCGATGAGCGCCTCCAGCACGTACGGCGGCTGGTCGTGCTTGGCCAGGTCGGCCAGCGTCGCCACGGCGTACACCAGCCCGCGCCCGCCCGCCGACGCCGGCTCCAGCTGGGCACGGCCCATCACCTCGCCGAACAGGCGCACCGCGCCGAACGGGCGGCTGTCGAAGATCCGGCGCGAGATGGCCCCGACGTCGATGCCCGTGGCCACCAGCCGTGCCGCGAGCTCGTGCACCTCGGGCGTGGTCAGGTCGAACTTGAACGAGCCGGTGTCGGTGACCAGGGCGATGTACAGGCACTCGGCCATGTCCCGGTCCAGCGGCACGTCCAGGCGGCGCAGCAGTTCCGCGGCGACCACCGAGGTAGCGGCGGCGAACGGGTCGACCAGCGACACCTTGCCGAAGCCGGTGTTGGAGGCGTGATGGTCCAGCACCAGGCTGACCGTCGCCGTCTCCAGCCGGTCCACCAGCGCGCCCAGCCGCGACTCGCTGGCCGCGTCGAAGGTCACCAGCAGGTCCGGGGCCGGGTCGGCCTCGGACTCGGGGATCAGCAGGTCCATCGCCGGCATGTGCAGCGGCTCCGGCACCGTGAGCGGGCCGGGGAAGGTGCACTGCAGCGAGGTCACGCCGAGCCGGCGCAGCCCCTGGGCGAAGCCCAGCATGCTGCCCAGCGCGTCACCGTCGGGGTTGACGTGGCACACCAGCAGGACCCGGGCCCCCGGCCGCAGGCCGGAACGCACCGCGTCGACCGCGGCGGCCCAGTCCTGCTCGGTCGGGCGGCCCGTGGTCCCGGCGGCCGGCGTGGTCGCCTTCACCGCTGAGCTGCCGCGCGCAGCGCCGGCTCGTCCTCGTCATCGTCGTCCGACGAGCCCTCGTCGTCGTCTTCCTCGACCTTGTACGGCTGCGCCTCACCGGCGTACGCCGCGCCCGCGGCCAGCTGCTGCACCTGCTCGTCGCGCTGCTTCGCCTCGGCGAGCAGGTCGTCGATGTGCTTCACGTGCTCCTGCACGTCGTCGGAGACGAACGCCAGCGACGGCGAGTGGCGCAGGCCCAGCGCCCGGCCCACCACACCGCGCAGCATGCCCTTCGCGCTCTCCAGCGCGGCGGCGGTGCCGGCCTGCTCCTCGGCGTCGCCGAGCACGGTGTAGAAGACGGTCGCCTCGCGCAGGTCGGCGGTGATCCGCGCGTCCGTGATCGTGATCATCCCCAGCCTGGGGTCCTTGATCTGGGTACGAACCGCCGATGCGACGAGCTCTCGCACTCGCTCCGCATGCTTGCGAACCTTGGCCGGATCAGCCATCACGTCACCTCCGCGACCGACGACCACGGCGCGCCCGCGCCGACTCACGCCGGCCGCGGTGACGAGCCAGGGTCGAAACCAACACCATGACACTACCCGCCGGGCCCGACCCTCATTCGTGGGAGCGGAGCCCGAGCACGTGCTCCAGCCCAGAGGCTGTGATCACGAATACACCGGCACCCGACCATGGGCACCGGTCCTCGCCGCGCTTTCGATCGACGTTGGCCCATGACATCGACTTTTCGGCGATCGGAGTCGATGTGATAGGCCAACGTCGATGGCAAGTGGGCCGCGGCGCGCCCGACTCAGTCGTCGTCGCCGTACCAGCGGCGTTTGACCGAGAGGACCTCGACCTCCGGGCGGCCCACCACCAGGCGCTCGCAGTTGTCGAGGACCTCGTTGACGTGGGCCGGGTCGGCGGCGACCACGGCCACCCCGATCTCGGCGCGCCCGTGCAGCTCCATGGCCCCGACCTCGGCGACGGCCACCTCGTACTTCTTCAGCGCCGCGATGATCGGACGGATGTACGACCGCTTCTCCTTCAGCGACCGGGAGTCCCCGGGCAGGAGCAGGTCGAAAACGGATGTTCCGGTATGCACGAGCGATGACAGTACGCCAGGTCACACCTTGCGGGCCACCAGAATGTCCCGGGTGATGGCCTGGTCGACGCGGTGCTCGAAGCCCTCGTAGTCCACGGCCTCCAGGCCGTGCTCCTCCAGCAGGTCCAGCGCGTCCTCGCGCGGGGCCACGTGGGTGTTCCAGGAGATGCCCAGCGCGCCGCCGGGGCGCAGCAGGGACGACCAGCCCGGCAGCGCCTCCTCCAGCAGCTCCTGCGGGCCGCGGGACAGGCCCTTGGCGCTGCGGCTGCCGTGGACCACCCCGTACGGCAGGTCGGCCGCGATCACGTCGACCGAGTTGCCCTTCAGCAGCGCCCGGGACTGGATCGTGTCCGCCTCGAACAGCGAGAGGTGCTGCGGCTGGTCCCGCACGTCGCCGATCCGGGCGTCGAAGCGGCGGCCGAGCCGCTTGCCCTCGCGGCGCAGCGGCGTCATGTCGGTGGTGTGCTTGATCCGCTTGTTCTTGAGCCAGGTCTTCAGGAACGCGCTGTACGCCTCGACGTCCTTGCCGTCGAGCTCGATGCCGACCGCGTCCCAGCCGTACATCAGCGCCTGGTTGAGCGTGGTGCCCCGGCCGGCGACCGGGTCGAGCACGGTGAACCGCTTGGTGAGCAGCTGATCGGCCCAGGACGTGGCCAGCACGGTGACGTTGAGCAGCAGCTTGGTGAAATGCTCGTTGGTCTTGCCGGCGTACTTCTGGATGGTGATCAGGTCGTCGTCGAAGCGGTCCAGCGACGGCTCGCCCAGCGGCCGCAGCAGCCCGCCCTCGACCATCTCGAACAGGGCGTACGCCGACGACAGGTTCGCCAGCACCCGCAGCTCGTCGACCCCGAGCGTGCCGTCCTCGACCTCGAACGTCAGGTAGGGCCGTCCCGCGAACTCGACGACCTCGGCCGGCTCGATCCGCCCGCCCAGCGCCCGCTCGGAGAACACCGCCAGCTCGGCCGCCATCAACTCGGGCGCCGACTGCGTGTAGACCCGGTTCGCCGACGGCGCCACCAGAAGCCCGTACCTAGCCACCTGTGCCAACTCCCTCCGCCGCCTTCTCAACGACGATCAAGCCTGAACTGTTGTCCGCTCACTGCGCCTGAGCTGCTACCCGCGCACGCGCGGACACGGAGCGGGGCGGGACTCCGGTGCCGAACAGCACCGGGGCCCCGCCCCGCGTCACGGGATCACACCCGCGGCTTCTCGCGCATCTCGTAGGTCTCGATGATGTCGCCCACCTGCAGGTTGTTGTAGCCGCCCAGGGTCAGACCACACTCGAAGCCCTCGCGGACCTCGGTCGCGTCGTCCTTGAACCGCTTGAGCGAGCTGATCGAGGCGGTCTCCGCCACGACCGCGCCGTCGCGGACGACCCGCGCCTTGGCGTTGCGGCGGATGAGACCCGACCGGACGATGCAACCGGCGATGAGACCCACCTTGGACGAACGGAAGACCTCGCGGACCTCCGCCGAACCCAGGGCGTGCTCTTCGTACTCCGGCTTGAGCATGCCCTTGAGGGCCGCCTCGATCTCCTCGATGGCCTGGTAGATGACCGTGTAGTAACGGATCTCCACGCCGTTGCGCTCGGCCAGGTCGCGTGCCTGGTCCATCGGCCGCACGTTGAAGCCGATGATGATCGCGGTCGAGTTCGCCGAGGCCGACGCCAGGTTGACGTCGTTCTCCGTGATCGCACCGACGCCGCGGTGGATGATCCGAAGCTGGATCTCCTCCGGGATCGGCAGCGCGACCAGCGCGTCCTCCAGTGCCTCCACGGAACCGGAAACGTCGCCCTTGATGATGAGGTCGAGCGAGGTGCGCTCGCCCTCCTTGATCTTCTCGAGCAGGTTCTCCAGGGAGACCCGGCCGCGCAGGCTCGCCTGCTCGGCCGCCCGCTTGCGGGCCTGGCGCTGCTCGGCGATCTGGCGAACGGTCCGGTCGTCGTCGGCGGCCAGGAAGGTGTCACCCGCACCCGGCACCGCGGTCAGACCGAGCACCATGACCGGACGGGCGGGGCCCGCCTCGGCCAGCGGGTGGCCGTTCTCGTCGAGCATCGCCCGGACGCGACCGTAGGCGTTGCCCGCCACGATCGAGTCGCCGACGTTCAGGGTGCCCTTCTGCACCAGGACCGTCGCGACCGGGCCGCGGCCCTTGTCGAGCCGGGCCTCGATGGCCAGACCCTGGGCGTGCCCGTCGATCGGAGCCAGCAGCTCCAGCGACGCGTCCGCGGTCAGCAGCACCGCCTCCAGGAGGCCGTCGATGTTGAGACGGCTCTTGGCGGAGATGTCGACGAACATGGTCTCGCCGCCGTACTCCTCGGCGACCAGGCCGTACTCGGTCAGCTGCTGACGCACCTTGCCCGGGTTGGCCTCCGGCTTGTCGACCTTGTTCACCGCGACCACGATCGGCACGTCGGCCGCCTTGGCGTGGTTGAGCGCCTCGATCGTCTGCGGCATGACGCCGTCGTCGGCCGCCACGACCAGCACGACGATGTCGGTGGCCTGGGCGCCACGGGCACGCATGGCGGTGAACGCCTCGTGACCCGGGGTGTCGATGAACGTGATCGCCCGGTCTTCGCCCTCGTGCTGAACGTGCACCTGGTACGCGCCGATGTGCTGGGTGATGCCGCCGGCCTCGCCCTCGACCACGTTCGCCGACCGGATCGCGTCCAGCAGCTTGGTCTTACCGTGGTCGACGTGACCCATGACGGTCACCACCGGCGGCCGGCTGACCAGGCGCTCCTCGTCGATGTCGGCGTCGAGGTCGATGTTGAAGCGCGCGAGCAGCTCGCGGTCCTCGTCCTCGGGGCTGACGATCTGCACCTCGAAGCCGAGGTGCTCGCCGAGCAGCATCAGCGTCTCGTCCGTGCACGACTGCGTCGCCGTGACCATCTCGCCCAGGTTGAACATCTCCTGGACGAGCGAGCCCGGGTTGGCGTTGATGCGCTCGGCGAAGTCCGACAGCGACGCGCCGCGCGGCAGCCGGAGCTGCTGCCCCTGGCCACGCGGTGCGCCCGAGCTCATCGTGGGCGCGGACAGGTTGTCGAACTCTTGACGCCGCTGCTTCTTGGACTTGCGGCCGCGCGACTTGCCGCCGCCACGACCGAACGCACCGGCAGCGCCGCCACCGCGGCCGCGACCGCCGGCACCGCCACCCGGACGGCCTGCGCCACCCGCCGGCGGGCCACCGGTGCCACCACCGGGACCACCGCGGTAACCGCCGCCGCCACCGGGCGCGCCGCCACCGGGACGGAAGCCCGTGCCGGCGCCACCGCCGCCACCGGGACCGCCACGGAAGCCGCCACCGCCGCCTCGTCGGCCCCGGCCAGGTGCGCGACCGCCCAGTCCGCGGCCGCCGCGGCGTTGCGCAGCGACACTCCGACG